>JBJKQF010000260.1:0-7145 GCA_046705545.1 Terriglobia bacterium | reverse complement strand
CCGGCGCTTCTTTTTTAGCAGCCTCCTGGGCGAGATTGGCATGCCCACCTGGGGTTCGGGCGGGTATGACTGGCTGACGTCTCCGGAAATATGGTTCGATTCGGCGGTCTTGGGTACCCTCGGCTCGCTCGGGAGCTTTTCCGGTCCCGATCCCAAAGCCCTGGCGACGCCCGAGCGCGTGGCCAAGTTTAACGGTCTGACTCACGTCCTGCGGCCTTCCATCTTTTTCTCCATCATCCCCCTGGACGCCTACTACTACGGAGCGACGCGGGGCGCGCACGCATCTTCGTGGGCTCGGGTGGAGAATGACCAGGTGGTTGCTGTGGCTTTGCGGAAGTACATGCTGACGGGCGGGGAAGGGAGCGGAAAATTTCGCGACTTGGTTTTGACCAACACCAGCGTGGTGGTTGCTTCCAAGACTGAAGCAGGAATCTCAACCGCTTCGCAACTGGCCGTGGTTCCTTACGGAGACGGCGAAGTTACTTTCAAGCGCGAGGGCTCGGCATCGGGCCATGCTGAAGCGATTACCCACTATTTCGGCGGTGGGAAGACGGTTGAACCCTTGGAGGTTCAAAACGGCAGGCTGCGGTTGCGCTTGCGCACGGCATCGCCGGAAGGAACCCTCGTCGAGTGGATTGAAGTCAACTTTGCGGCGAGTTAAGGGCGCCTGAGGTGCCGGCGGGCATTGCAAACGCGGCTTAGTTGACGCATACTGACGCGTCAGACCAGCAATCTTCAGGCTGCCGGAGGAGTGAGCTTTGCGTCTCCAACCCAATCTACCCCGGACCTTTTCAGCCTGTTCCTTCCACGCATGGGCATTTCACTCTTAAGGCGGAGGAGTTGATCCCGATGCAGCCGGCTGCCGGAAAACCCGTTCCCTTTATCGCCATCCTCTCGGGGAAGTATAAGGGCGAGGATGCCGTGCTCATGGAGAGCGAAGACCTGCGTCTTACCGTGGTACCCGGCCGCGGAGCCAAAATCGCTTCCCTCATTCACAAGCGTACCGGCCGCGAATACTTGTACCAACAGCCCGGCGAGCGCTTCCGGAAGGCGTCTTACGCCGAGCCGTATGGTAATGGTGAAATTTCCGGCTTCGATGAGATGTTTCCAACCATCAGCGAATGCTATTGTGACTGGGGTCCTTGGGCGGGGACGAAGATGCCGGACCACGGCGAAGTTTGGAGCCTGCCCTGGAAGTGCGAGCGGACGGAGTCAGAGGTCCGCACCTCGGTCCACAGCGTGCGTTTTCCTTATGTCCTGACCCGCACCGCCAGCTTTGCGCGCCCCAACACTATTCTTCTTCGCTACCAGGTAGAGAACCTTTCGGCGTTTGATTTTCCGGCGTTGTGGTCGGCCCATCCGTTATTCAACATGGTCCCCGGCACCCGGGTGATTGTGCCGCCGGAAGCTCGCCACATTCTGAACACCGTTGAGGGCCCGGGGCTGGGAAGTTACGGCGAAAGGTTCGACTTCCCGATCGCCCGGACCGCAGATGGCAAGGAATTTGACCTCTCCCGGACCAACCCTCCGGAGAGCATGCTCTACTTCAAGTACTTCTTTCTGGACCATTTCAAAGATGGGTTCGTCATTCTTCACGAGCCTAAGACGCGCGAGACTGTGGGATTTGCCTGGCCGGTGCAGCAGGTTCCTTACCTCGGGATGTGGGTGAATGAAGGCGGCTGGGACGGTGGCTACCACATCGCGCCGGAACCCTGCACAGCTCCCTATGACCGCTGGGACGTGGCGCGCCAGTGGGGGAAACTTCCGGTGATCCCGGCCTTCGGCCGCCAGCAATGGGAACTGCGGATTACCGTTGGTCTGGCCGACAACCCCACCAGGATGGAACCCGATGGAGAAATTCGATAGACGCTGAAATCAGCCATGATTCCCAGCGAGTAACCTGCCGAATGACCTCCTGCCGGGAATACCGCATGCCGCCGAGTTGATTCGCCGGAGCAAGCCCGAATGACCAACGCTGAAAGATTCCGCAAGACCATCAACTGGGAAATCCCCGACCGCATTCTGACTTACGACCTGCTCAACCACACGGAAATGCTCCAGCGATACGGAGGCGATGGGGATCTCCTCGAACGCAACGCCCGCATGTGCAAGCAGGTGGGGCTGGACGCCACCCGATATATTCACGATCCCGACCATCACTGGCTGGGCGGCAAGATCAAAAATTGGGTGCGTTTCTTTGGGGTGGATCCTGCGGGCTGGCGGGTGACGGAGGCGGGTGGAACTTCCTGGATTGACCAGCGGCCCTTCAGTGACCTGGGCGATCTTGAAAAGCACATGCCCAATATGCCCAGAAAGAGTGATGTGGAGGCGTGGTACAAGCCGGAAATTCGGAGGATCAAGGAGATTTATGATTCTTTCGACGTGGTCTACATCGGCGGTGTGGAAGGTCCCCTCACCGATGCCTACACTTTCACGGACATGAAGATGTTTTGCGAGGCCATCTACGAAGCGCCTGAGCTGGTGGACCGTCTGATTGAAGTCTGCGGGACCTTCTCCCAATATATCGCGGAGGTCTACGCGGAGTTTCCCTCAGCGCCCCTGCTCTTTATGGGCGAAGATGTGGCCGCCAACCACGGATTGATCTTCAGCCCCGACTTCATTCGGCGCAAAGCCTTGCCCCTGTGGAAACGCATTGCAAAACCGTTGCACGACAAAGGGTACAAGTTCCTTTACCACACCGACGGCCGCGCGCGGGACGTCCTTCCCATCGTGATCAACGAGTTGGGCGCCGACGGCTTCAATCCCATCGAGCGCAACGGCTGCAATGACATCTTTGAGATTCGACGCATGTACCCCCACACGCTGCTCTTTGGCAATGTTTGCTGCCAGGTCACGCTCCCCTACGGCACTCCCGACGAGGTGGAGAAGGAGACCTTGGAGATTATTGAGAAGATCGGGCCGCAGGGCGGAATTCTGATCGGATCATCCAGCGAGGTGCATGGCCTGGTGCCGGTTGAGAATGCCTTGCGCATGTACGAGACCGTTCATCGCTACGGCCGGTACCCGATCCAAATTCCCAAGCAGCGCTGAGTGGAGGATCTGCATCTCTGTCTTTGCGTAGGGAAGGGAACGGTTCTCAGGGCTGGCAGGTGGAAAGAAAGACCTTCCGCCGGAGAGGGTGGAATCGTCAGATGGGGATGACTTATGGTGAGGTGAAGATGTCGACAAAAGGGACAACGCCGCGCGAGGAATCTGTGGACTTAGCGGCTCTGCCGCGAAGTGAGAAGCAGGCCATCGTTGCGCGATTCGAAGAGAAAATAAGCCAGGCGCAGAAAAACAGCCCTCCCAGCAAGGAATGGGTTAAGAAAGCAATTCGAAGGCAGGGGGCTGCGCGCTGCCCAGTCCGCCTTAAACGCCTTTCCCTGGATGTCATTCTCCGCTACGGCGACCGGCTGGCAGACCTTTTCTGCCAGTTTCCTGACGATGTGATTCATGCGCAGGCTTATGACTTTTCGGTTGGCTATCAGCCTCCGGAGCGAGTGGATCGCGTCAGGGAGATTCAAGTGCTGACGGAGTCTGCGGAGTGGACGGACGAATGGGGCACGCGCTGGGGACACCGTCCGGGGGGAGTCGGCGCCACACCGGTGGAGGTTCCCATCAAGGATTGGTCGCAGCTGGATGATTTTCTGGCTCACAAAATGCCGGACCCCAACGCACCCGGCCGCCTGGCGAGCGTGCAGCCCTTGCTCTCCCTGCACGGCGAAAGGAAGTATTGCGTGGGGGCGATTCACCTGGCGCTTTTTGAGCGCTTCCACTGCCTGCGTGGCATGGGAAACACTTTTGTCGACTTATGCACGAACGAGCGTGAAGTCTGCCGGCTCAGCGAGGCGCTGGCGGATTATCTCTTGGAGCTTGTCCGCCGGTGGTGTGAGACTCCGGTCTCGGGAATTTTCCTGTGCGACGACTGGGGTTCGCAAACCGGCCTGATGATTTCCGTGGGGATGTGGAAGAGGTTCTTTAAGCCGTATTACCGCCGGATCTTTGATGAAATCCATCGCTTGGGCCGCGATATCATCTTCCACAGTTGCGGCAATGTGATGGGGATTATTCCTGAATTGATCGATCTGGGCGTTGATGTTTTGGACCCGGTTCAGCCGGCCGCGATGCAGATGGAAGAGGTTGCCCGGCAGTTTGGAGGGAGGATCAGCTTTTGCGGCGGGATTGACGATCAGCGGCTGGAAGCTTATACGCCTGGCGAAGTTAGGGAAGTCGTGCAACGTGCGGTTGAGGTGTTGGGAAAGCCATTCGGCAACGCTTATATTGGTGCGCCGTCGAATCTGGTTCCGCCCACGGTACCTTTTAAAAATCTCCAGGCGCTCGTTGAAACGTTCCACGAATCTTAGCCGCAGGAACCGGCTCAGCGGGTCCTCGCAACGCCCAAAGCAATGACGAAAATTCCCGCGGTAATCAGCGCCATGCCGATGATGAAGCCGCGAATCACGCTGCGGCTCGCTCCTTTCCACTCGCCGCTAAACCAACCTAGAAAGTTTGCAGAAACGAGCGTCCCGCTAAGATAGATGCCCGACCCTGCTGAGGGGCCCAAGCGCCCCATCCCTGCCGCCGCCATGCCGTAAATCAAAACGCCTCCATACCAGAGGGCGGCCATCAAGCCGGCCAGAGCAGTGTTGCGCAGAAAATGACCGCTGTGGAGCAGGCTCGCGGCACTATGGCGCTGCTTGGTCCGGTAGAGGCAGTAGCTGAGATTCAAGGTATACCCTGAGCTGAATACGATGGCCCAGGGCAGATACCCTGCCATGAGCGGCTTGGCGCCTGCCTCGATGGCGGCGTTGATGATGTTGGTGCTGGATGCGAAACCGTAGATAAAGGCCGTGCCCAGCACGCCGGTTACCGCACAGACTAGCATGCCGGACCGGAACTGGCCGTGTGAGCTTTTCAGTTCGGGATCGGAATGGGTGGCGTCTTCTTCCTTGCGCACTCCGGCTCTACCGTATACGTAGACGCCTGCGATCACGAGCACAATCGCCAGCAGAAAAATGAACCCAACGGGAGAAAAGACCTTCTCGGGCGTATAAACGATGAAGGGACCGAGGGTTCCGGTCATGGTCGCAAGGCCCATGATGATGGCGTTTGCTGCGGCCATCCCGATCATCGCCACGCCCAAGCCGTAAGTGATCATGCCCATCCCCCAGGCCACACCCGCGATCACTCCGGGAAGGAAAAAGGTCCAGGGGCTGTCATGCAGGACCCTGCCGAGATGGGGAATTGCAATCCACGCGACTAGCCACGGCAGCAGGACCTGGGAGATGGTCGCAAAGACGGTCCACATATTTTCCCATTCCCAGCCGCGTATGTACTTGGGGGGAAGGAAAAAACTCCCGTTGAAGAAGGCCGCGACCGCTGCCAACAACATACTCAAGATGATTGCCTCAGACATGGTGGCCTCTCAATTCAGCCCGGAGTCTTAATCCTTCCGGCGGGTCCCGCCTGGTTTTCGGACCGGTCGTTTGCTCATGGAAGTGTCGGGCCTTTATAGCACAGGACTTGGCTGCTTTCATAGCTCTATGCTCCTGGCGTTGCGCTGTTGCTCCATTCCCGGGGCTCTAGAGAGGCTTGCGGGCTGGCGAGGGTCTGCTTCCAAGCACAATCCCCTACTCGTTTCACTTGTGTTTGTTCTGAAAAAAAGAGCCAAACAAATCGTTTGGCTCAGGGAGGTCTAATGAATGAATTGAGATTGAGGCATGTGACTTGCCCCGCTTAAACCGGTCCAGCTGGTTAAGTTAGGATTTGGAGATTCTGGCTGGCTATGAGAAGGGGGTAGGGATGCCCAGAAAGCGCTACAGCAGCGAACAGATCATCATTCATCTACGCGAGGCTGAGGTGGGGGTAGCGAAGGGTCAGAGCACCGCAGAGGTGTCGCGGAAGTGGGGATTGGGGGACAGACGTATCACCGCTGGCGGAAGGACTACGGGGGCCTGCGGGTCGACCAAGTGAGACGCCTGAAGGACCTGGAAAGAGAGAATACTCGTCTGAAGAAACTGGTGGCGGATCAGGCGCTCGATCTGGCGATTTTGAAAGAGGCGTCCTCGGGAAACTACTGAGCCCACGCCGACGGCGGCAGGCAGTCATCCAGGTCTGCCAGGTTTTGAGGGCGTCGGAGCGGCAACAATTAATTTCAGAAGAATGTAATTTTGATTTATTCAGGTGCCTGCGTTGGTCCAAAGCTGTCCCGTGGAACAGGGTATACTGAAGCTCCAGAGAGCGCGAGAAAATCTAATTCGCAGCGCCATGAGGAACAGTTCGTGGCTGGGTATGCAGCGGTGGAATGCATAAGAGTGCTCGTAAACAGCCCGCAAGGTTTTCGGCCAAGCGCTTCCGGGGAATCTTAAGCAAGAAGTAACGCTCTACCAAATCAAGGGTTTCACGCTCGTCAACCTCGGCAGTAATCACCAAAACCCTTCCGATCAGGCTGGGCTGTATTTCATGAATTCCAGAAACTACCTCTTCGGGAGATGTGTCGGAACTCCGCAGATCAAGGAGAACGGCATCAAAGTCCCTCTGGCGCAGCATAGCCAAGGCTTGCTGTCCGTTGGCAGCCACCTCGCCTTTACAACCCAATTCGCTAAGGAGGACGCTCAAAAGACTTCTGACAACGGGTTCATGTTCAATGAAGAGGACCTTACGATTATGGGATGATGATTTCATTGTTGGTTCTGGTGAAGATCCAGCCTCACCGTCAAGATTGGTGGCTCATAATCACCCTTACGCCGCCCACCAAGCTTACCCTTTCCCCAACTAGATTTGAAAGGTAATGAAGAATCATAGTGAGTTTCACGAGAGATCGCTTTTCACGGATGCGGAAAGCATGTCTGATCGGAAGCCAGTGAAGCAGCAACTTGAAATACCCGATCAGGACCATCTCCCGCAAAGAAAAGGACTGCTGCTTCGGGTTTGCATTCTTTGCTAAGAATACCAGCGCAGTAAAGTCGGACTTCAAAGCTAGTCGGGCATTGGAATAGCCCATGCAGGCGTTGTCGGATAACGTCTGACGTATGCTAGGAAACTCCAGGTCAAACGCGTCAAGCACATCCCGGAAGAATGGCCTGCTAAACTCCCGGCGTAGCACCTTCTCGCAGAGGGTCTGAAGATAAAAGAAAAAAAGTCCG
>JBJKQF010000259.1:0-7499 GCA_046705545.1 Terriglobia bacterium | reverse complement strand
GACAGGGAAAATCATCAGCAAACGCTGCGCGAGGCGGCTTTTCAATGTAACCCGCATGCCATCCTGCCTTCTTCGGTTGGGGGCTCTACGCGCGGAATCTATGCGGTCCTATGCGGTCAAACCCGATTCCGCAACCTCACTCTAATCCGGCGCCGGAGAGTATAACAGATTCTACCCTCAAAGCGGTCGTGAGGAAATCATCCCATCGGCCGTAGCAGGATCGGCATTGCGCAAGCTTCACTTCCTGGTCACGGTTCCCTCATGGTGGCTGATTTTCTGCGAGCCGTCGGTAAAGATAGTGATGTAGTCGTAGCTGAACTTCACCATGCGGCCGTCGTCTTTGGCAACCCACACAGAACCTTTCACGTTGTAGTCCTTCATCACCACGTGGCCACCCGTGGCGTTGTTGACCACCCCGCCCAGCCACTTGCCCGCTAGGAGCGTTCCGGCCTTGTCGCTGGCGGGGGCCTGCGAGAGATCAAAGTCGTAGCGGCGCGCGTCGTAGCCGCCGACCTGCTCATCTCCCACAAGCTTCACCGTGGACTGCGCGTCACGAATATCCATGGGGTTCAAATAGGCCAATTCGATAGCGTTCACGGTCATCACCCAGCCGTGGGTTCCCGCTGTCGCATTGCGCGGAAAGACATGGGTACCGCCCATTTCCATGCCTCCCATTTGAGTTTTAGGGGTCACTTGAGTTTCCTGGCCGGTCATGCTGCCGGGCGTAACATCCTCTTCAAGGGAATAGGAACTCCCGTCGGAGTTGGTTTTCTTAAAGGAAAGGTGAAACGAAGACGCCGGCTTCATAATAGCCTGGCCCATCTTGTCCATTGCATCAGGAAGGTAGGGCTCTCCGTTGGCCGAATGATAAGTATTGGTGACCTTTGGTTCCGCCTCTTTGATTGCCGTTCTGTATTGCTCCGCCTTGTGCCTCAGCCGATAGGCCAAGAAGACGCAGCTCCCAATGCCGACCACTGTGATGAGCGCAACGATCCCCACAACCACGGCCACAATCTTAACCACCGGGCTGCCCTTGGCCGGCGCTGGGGGAGACGAGGCGGACGAGGGTTGGACGGGGCTGGGGGTCGCCGCCGGACCGGAGACGGATTGCCGGGCGCCGCAGACCGTGCAAAATCCCGCTCCCTGCGCGATGGGTTTTCCGCAACTCGTACAGAATTGACTCATAACGTTACCTCCAAATGATTTCCGGCCAGAATCAACCGAACCTGGATGGCTGGTTTATTCATGAATCCCGCTAGAGAACCAGCCGCGCTTCACTCGTTGCCTTTGCAAGCTGCGCCGACATACTTGGATTTAAAGGTGCCGCTGACGGTCATCGTGTTGCTGCCACCCGTAGCGTTCGATTGCACGGTTCCTTTGACGTTTTCGGAGTCGACGGCTTCGATGTGCACCATAACGTCGACTTTGGCGCCTTGCTCGCTGCAGACCTCGTGGATATCACGTTTGCTCCCTGAGGAATTCACCACCGTCTCCTTGCAGGACTCAGGGTTATCGTTGAACGGATCTTCCTTCAGGTCCTTTTCGGTGACGCACTTCTTCGCAACGCGCGTTCTCGGCGGCTGGTTGGCCATCTGGCCCATCGCCGCTTCGAATCGGGCGCGCTGCTCGGGGGACATCTGGGCCAGCATCTCGTCGGAAATAGGCGGGCGTCCGCTTATCTTGGTGACCGAAGTTGTTTCCCAAAGCCCCGGCTTGATATTGAGCGGCTGATATTTTGCCTGTGCCGCCCAAAGAAGCCCTGCGCTCAGACAGCCTGCCAATCCCAGAATTACTTTTCGCATTCAATCCTCCTTTAGGTTGACTCCTAAAAACCCAATGATTTTCTTTCCGGCTGAGCATTCACCCGCGCTCACAGCAATCCCAGCTTAGCCAGCAGAATGACGAGGCAGATCACGGAAAGGGCCGCGCCGCCCAAAACCATCGTCGCGGCGCGCTTTCGCAGTCCCTTTTCGACCTGCTTTTCCGTCTTGCTGGAAATGAGAAACTCTTTTTCGTTCGTGCCCTGGACAATCATGTTGTGATCGTTCGCGTCCTGTGGATGCGGATTCTCGACGCAGGTGCCGCTGATGTCATACGTGCTTCCGGGGACCAAGCAGTATTCTGTAAAGCGATAACGGCCGCCCGCGGCATCAAAAATACCGCTGGCGGTCTCGGGAGCCCCACCGGCGGCGCCGAAAAAAGCATTCAGCTTGAGAGAAGCATTCGGCCCGTCCGCCATCTGCATCGCGCGCTGGACGCCCTCCATGAACTCCGGGCTTCCAACAGGATGCCCGAAGGCCCGCAGCGCAACCTGCCGCGCCTCCTCATGCTGCGGGTCGGATTGTGGACCCATCGATCCCAGCCGCTGCTTCATTTTCGGCGCCATCATGGTCATCATGCCGAGCATAAAATCCTGCGAGCCTGGCGTGTGCTGGAACACCCCCATCAGGGCCTGCCGTTTCTGCTCCTTGGAAGAATCCTCGAGCGGCCCGACGTGCTTCAGCCCGCGCTCCACCCAACCGCCGGCCCAGTGGGCGTCCGCCTGGTTCACGTACTTCAACAATTCATCCTGCGTGGCCGCCACGCCTGTCGGAGCCGTGGAGCCTTGGCCGGCCACGCAGCGCGCGGATTGGGGCAGATCGAGCTCTGCCCCTCGCGCATCGACCAGCACCTTGCCGGTGTCATCTGCAAGGTAGAAATCTACGCCGTCCACGTCCGTGCGGTGGTGCTTCCATTCGGATCCTTGATGCCCTGAGCGCGATTCCCAACGCTCAATCACCACCTTGTAGGCAAAGCACGGCGTGTGGGTGACGGGAGACGAAACTGTCTTTTGGCCTTGCGCCTTACCATGAATCTGCGCAAAACCCATGGCGACGCTGCGGATGGGAATTGACGGCGTGTCAGCGATCAGAAGGTAATTCCGAAACTGCCGGAATCCCTTGAAGAAGATGTAAAGGCCCGCGAAAAATCCCAGAAAGGCATAACCTGCCAGATCATCGCTGTTGCTCATCGGAGTTATTCCCTCACCAATTCCACGAGGCGATTGAGCGCGCTCGCGTCCGGGCTCACGCTGCGGAGCGTCCTTTCTACGGTGGGAAAAATTAGACGCATGGTGTTGGGCGTATAAGTGGCTTCAAACACCGCTCACGGCGAAGTGTAGATTTGCTGGGAGCCGCCGCGGGTGCAAATTTCCCGGCCGCGCATTTTGTGCAGAACACCACACGCTCCCCGAAGGGAACTCCACAACGAGCGCAGATGTTCATTGTTGCTCTACCCCAGCTGCCGCTTTTTGCCCCACTCAGGCGACCGTTGCTTCTATCTCTCTTTAGGTCTCCAAGTGGGCGTTACCCTGGCTCTCAGTGCACCTGCTTAGCCGCCAGATCACCAATCCACGGAATCCGGTATTCGCGCTGCTGATAAGCCTGGTACATCAAGTACAACCAAAGGACGAAAAATCCCAGTGAGATCACCATCCGCAGCGGCATGTCGATCCAAAAGAAAGCCCAACTGATGCTGAGCAGGATTCCCCACACAATGCTCCATGCGATGCTAAAAGCAATGCAAAACAGCGAGAAAAAAATAGACTGCATCGCGTGAAACCGCACAAACCGGTCGTTTTTATAGGGCTCGATGACCAGGAATACAATTCCGGTAATCAGGCCAAGCACGTACGCCAGCGCTCCCGCCACATTGGTCGAAAGCCCCGTGGAAGCACTCGCCGTCGCTCCGGCGGCTGGCGGCGCAGGGGCAGCCTGATTTGCCGTTCCCACCGCCTTGCCGCAATTTCCGCAGAACCCGCTTCCTTCGTTCAAAGCTGCCCCGCAATTCGCACAGAATGCCATCGAAGATCCTCCTTTCTTATTTGCTCCTGGCTGCTGCCTCAAACGCTCCCGAACCAAGCCTTGATCCTGGAATCAGAGCTCGGTATTTCTGCCCCCATCAAGTTCCAACGGCCCGTCGATCAAGAATTCGCTCGTAAAGCTCCCGAACAGAGAAAAACCAGGTCCGCTTCATCTCTTTTGGCAATCGATTGTGGAATTAAGACCATATAGAAGCGGGCGGAAAGGTCTGCTTCTTTGAGGTTCCGGCTTGCACCTATCGCAGGAACGCGTGCAGGTTGCAGGAACAGTTCTGCACACCGCCACGGTTCGCCGCCCCAGGCAAGGCGGTTTCCAGACGCAAAAGTACCCTCAATGTAATTCTGATCTCGGACAACCAACGCCTGGTGCGCCGGCTTCATAAATGCACCCTTCGCTAAGGTGCGCCCCGATTTGGACCCTTTATTTGTGGCTACTCTGTGAAGGCAATCTAGCACTTTTGGCGAAGAAAGTATATAGAGATGTCGAAACGGCGGCGCGGCGCTTCCAAGGCCCGCTGATTGACACCTTGATTGCCGCCGGACTATTCTGATGACTGGCCTTGATTTGCGCTTCAATTTCCGAAGCTGCGTAAGACACAAGGGGCTAGGGTAGGCAGCCGCGGAGCGTTGTCTGGCGTCCGCGATCTTGATTGAGTCGAGGGGCAGCGGCCTGATTCCGAGGTTGTGAAAATGCATTTTCTCCCGAAGCTGGAAGAGATCGAAAAGCGCTATGAAAGCTTGACCGCCGACCTGGGTAACCCTCAGGTGTTGGGCGACCCTGCCGCCTACCAGCGGGCCGCCAAAGCCCACTCCGAGCTTCAGGAAATCGTGGACCGCTACCGCGAATGGAAGGAAATCCAGAAAGGGCTGGTGGGAACCAGGAACCTGCTGGAAGAATCGTCCTCGGACTCGGAGATGCGTGCGCTGGCGCAAGAGGAACTGGCGGAGCTGGAAAAGCGCCAGGAAGCCGTGGAAAACCAGTTGAAGATTTTGCTGCTGCCCAAAGATCCCAACGATGAGAAGAACAGTGTGCTGGAAATCCGCGCCGGCACCGGCGGTGACGAGGCGACGCTTTTCGCGCAAGAGATTTTCCGCATGTACAGCCGCTATGCGGAAGAGCAAGGCTGGAAGATCGAGATACTCTCCTCTTCCCTTTCCGGCGTCGGAGGATTGAAAGAAGTGATTGCGGTGGTGGAAGGCAAGAGGGTATACAGCCGCATGAAGTTCGAGAGCGGGGTGCACCGCGTGCAGCGCGTGCCCGCGACCGAACAGCAGGGCCGTATCCACACTTCAGCCGTCACCGTCGCCGTCCTCCCGGAAGCCGATGAGGTGGATATTGCGATTGACCCTAAGGACATCCGCATCGACACCTTCTGCTCCTCGGGGCCGGGCGGGCAATCCGTGAACACCACGTATTCCGCGGTGCGTATTACCCACCTGCCCACCGGCACGGTGGTCTCCTGCCAGGACGAAAAATCGCAGATCAAGAACCGCGCCAAGGCTATGCGGGTCTTGCGTTCGCGTCTTTATGAGGTGAAGCTGGAGGAGCAGCAGAAACAGATCTCCGATGAGCGCCGCTCTATGGTGGGCACGGGAGACCGCAGTGAAAAGATCCGAACCTACAATTTTCCTCAAAACCGCGTCACCGACCACCGCATCGGCCTAACCCTCCACCAACTGGACCGCATCATGGACGGCCGGCTCGATGAGATCATCGACGCTCTGATCACGCACTACCAGACCGAAAAGCTCAAGCAGGCGACCGTGGCGGCGTAACGCCCGCCGGACGCGGCCCTTGGGTTCTTCCATGCAACTTCGCTCAGCGCTCCAAACAGGATTGAAATGCCTCCAGGAGCATCGCGTTCCCTCCGCAGGCTTGGCTTCCGAGTTGCTTCTGATGTACCTGCTCCAGCAGGAGCGCGCCTTCCTCTACTCCCACCCGGAGATGGAATTGTCGGAGGAGCAGGTGGAAGCCTACCGGCGCTTACTTGCCGAGCGTGCCTCCGGACGCCCCACCCAGTACATCACCGGCCACCAGGAATTCTGGGGACTGGATTTTGAAGTGAGCCCTGCCGTGCTGATTCCGCGCCCGGAAACCGAACTCTTGGTGGAGACGCTGCTCGATCTGATCGCACGGCAGCAATCTTCCAAGAGCGATCCTTTCCGAATCGTCGACGTGGGCACCGGGTCGGGATGCATCGCGCTGGCGCTGGCCTCCGAATTGCCGCAGGCCCGGCTGTTCGCATTTGACGTCTCTCCCGCGGCGCTAACGGTAGCAAGAAAAAACGCCGTGCGCCTCAAGATGGCTAACCGTGTGGAGTTCATCGAAGGCGACCTGCTCGCGCCCTTTCTCAATCCCGAATTTCTCGGAACCTTCGATTTTGTGGTCTCCAACCCGCCCTACGTGGGGCATGACGAGCGGGCAATGGTCCAGCGCGAGGTACGCGACTTTGAGCCGGCGCTTGCCTGGGGCGATCTGGCCCAGGGCGAGGAGATTTATGCTCGTCTGTTCCCGCAGTCCTTCCAGGCTCTCAGGCCCGGCGGCTATGCCGCGGTGGAGATTGGCTACAATAAGAAGGACGCCGTCCTCGGCCTGCTCGGGGCTGGATGGACAGCGAAGGAAGCTCGTCCGGACCTCGCCGGAATTCCTCGCGTGGTCTTGGCCCGCAAGAACGATTGACTCATATGCTTCGCCAGATCCTTCACGTCGATATGGACGCCTTCTTCGTTTCCGTGGAGGAGCTGGCCGATCCATCTCTAAAGGGAAAGGCCGTGGTGGTGGGCGCGGACCCGGAAGGCCGGGGAGTGGTGGCTGCGGCCAGTTACGAAGCGCGCAAGTTCGGCGCGCACTCCGCAATGCCCATCCGCACCGCCAAGAAGCTCTGTCCCCACGCCGTCTTTCTGCGCGGCCATCACGCCAAATACCGGGAGTACTCGGAGAAGATCTACGCGATCTTCCAGGAGTTCACGCCGGTCATCGAAATGGTCTCCATCGATGAAGCTTATCTGGACCTGACGGGCTGCGAGCGCCTGCACGGTGGAATGCTGCGCGCCGCCGACCGCCTGATCTCCAGGGTGCAGGAGCAGGTGGGGTTAAACTGCTCCGTGGGCGCCTCCACCTCACGCCTGGTGTCAAAAATCGCTTCCGACCAAGCCAAGCCCCACGGATTACTGTATGTCTTGCCAGGATGTGAGGCGAGTTTTCTGGCGCCGCTGCCGATCCGCCGCATGCCGGGCATCGGCAAAGTGGCGGAACCGGAGTTGCTCTCTCTGGGAATTGCCACCATCGGCGACCTGCAAACCTACGGGCGTGAGCGCCTGAAGACGAAGTTTGGGAAATACGGCGAGTGGCTTTACACCAAATCGCTCGGCGAAGACATTGAGGCTTACGCTTACGAAGAACAGCCGAAGTCCATCAGCCACGAAACCACTTTCGGCCAGGACACTGCGGACGCTGAGGAACTGGAACGGACCTTGAGTTATCTCTCCCAGCGCGTGGCCGTTCGGCTCCGTGAGCACCGTCTGTTTGCGCGCACCGTGGGCCTGAAGCTCCGCAATCAGCGCTTCCAAACCATCACGCGTGACGCGACAATCGAGGAACCCACCCACCTCGACGCCGTGATCTTTGAAACCGTTCTGC
>JBJKQF010000258.1:0-3538 GCA_046705545.1 Terriglobia bacterium | reverse complement strand
CCCTAGAAAGGGTCCGACTAAAGATCTTCTTGCGATCCGATATTTGGAACCGTATTACCAAAGAAGGGTTTCGTGAGGCAAGCCACATTACCCGCCACATTACAATCTCCTGGAATCGCTCCTCCTTATTGAATTTGATCGTTCGGCGAGCTCTCCATAATGACGTGCTTTCAAAGTACTTTGGAGCGAACGCGGAAAAGATCCTTGGTTCGGCCAACGCGCAACAAGAATTCTTCTATCGTGTGTTTCCGGATCAAGTTGAGGTCGGTCCCAACAAGCCGAAAACGCTCGATTGGCTATTGAGTCGTACACGTGACGGAACTCAGGCGAATGCTCCACGAGAGCTTATCCACTTTCTGAATTCTCTGCGAAATCAGCAGGTGCGACGCTATGAACTTGGCGAGCCGGCAGTGGATGGGGAGACGTTGTTTGCCCGTGCAGCATTTAAGGACGCCCTCCCTGAGGTTTCCGAAGTTCGGCTGACTCAGACACTTTATGCGGAGCATCCCGAATTGAGAGACAAGATCGAGAAGCTTCGAAGGGGAAGAACAATGCAGAAACTGGAGACGCTTTCAGCAATCTGGGACCTACAGGAAAATGAAACTCGATCGATTGCGGATTCTCTGGTCGACGTGGGCTTCTTTGAACGCCGAGGCTCCCGGGAGCAACCCGAATACTGGGTTCCGTTTATCTACCGTGATGCTCTTGAAATGGTCCAGGGCACTGCGGAATAGGGGTTAACAAGGCGGGTGGCACAGATATTGGTTCTTAGTATCTGCGATCAGCGAAGCTGATAGGGTTTGGGTTGGCGTTGCTTCGGAGCCGCGCAGGGACTCTCCAGGGAAATAATTGCAGCGCGCTGAGAGACATGAAACTTAAAATGGCCCTCTCGCTCCACGCTGTTATGATACGCGACTATGACCACCACAGCGAGTGCTTTAAAGGCATGGGAAACCCGAAGAAGGCAGGCCGCGTGGAAGAAGGCCCACGCGAGCGAGGCAGCGAGCAAGAGAGCACTGAGGAAGTACTGCCGAGAGAACGGCTGGCGAATTGCATTCTTTGAGGGTCCGACTGGTGCCCCTCGGACCGGAATTATTGACGCCATCATCTACCGGCTGGGACGGGATGATCCGGACAAGATGGAGCTTCGGCTCATTCAGCTGAAAGGGGGGAAGGCTGGCGTGACTGCCCGAGAAATCGCACGTCTGAAGGAGGCTGCCGACGCGCTCAAGGTGAAATGGATTGTCGCTGAATTCGACGGCAAAGTGCTGCAGGTTGTGACCGAAGAATTGGAGAGCAGGTAACGGGTAGTACACAGCTTCGGCATCTCTAAACTCTGGGGCCTCGATCTTAAAGAAACGAACCGCAGATTAATGTGCTGAACGCACACAAACCTACGCAACCGCCCATTTTGGGGACGAGGACTGGAGATGGAACCTAACCAAGAAGACCGTGACAAGCTTGAGAGCCTGGCGGCGTATCGGAACTGCTCCGAGCGCATCTGCGCAGCGTGGCCGGGGTTTCTGGGAAGGCGCGCCGCGCGGCTGGAACCCCATCCGCTGCTGGGCGGAGCTGCGGCTGTGGCAGTTGCGGTAGCGCTTACGTTGGGCATGACGGGTTGTGCATCCAGAGGCGGAACCCAGGGCACGGAAGCAAGTAACGGACGCTTGCCTCGGTTTGAGAGCGCGTCAATCGAACCGGACAAATTACAAACGCCGCTGGTGGCGGGCCGCCTTCTGCCAGGCATGCCGGCGTCGGGCGTTGATCTATCTGGTGGCAACTTCAGCGTGACCACTATCGTCTCGGCGCTGATTATGGATGCGTACGGCCAATATATGAGATGGCTAAACCCCAGCCAGGTTTTGGGAGGTCCGGCGTGGATGAGGACTGATTTCTACCAGATCAACGCCAAGGTGAGCGATTCCAACGTCAACGGCCGATGGAAGAAGCTTCCGTTTGCGCAACGGTGGAACGAAGCGATGCTGATGCTTCGCGCTCTGCTGATCGATCGGTTCAAGCTGCGCGTGAGGCACGATAGGAAGGTGCTTCCCGTCTTTGCGCTGGTTTTGGCCAAGAATGGCCCAAAGATCACGGAAGACAAAACCGGTGACCAGCCTTGCCGAATAACCGACTTTGGCCCGGGCAAGGGACGCTGGATGAACGTGGAGTCCTGCCAGTTCAGCAACTTCGCCGGGATCCTTTCAATTGCCCCGGGGCTAAGAAGCCGGGTGCTCGTGGACAGAACCGGACTCCACGGGCGGTACAGCTTCAAGCTCCATTGGACACCGAAAGGACCCCCCGGAATGCCAGCGACCGCGAGGGGTGGTCAAGGGAATCAAGGTACAGCGCCCGCCGCGCCTTCAGGCCCGCCGCTGTTGACCGCGCTCCGGGAGCAGCTTGGGCTGAGAGTGGTATCGGGAAAAGCTCCCGAGGATATCATCGACATTGAGCACATCGAACGGCCTCTTGCCAACTCCTCTCAGTGAATTTAATCCCTGTTAATTCCAGAATTCATCCGGGGCTTGCAGACGAACCCACCGTCAATCGAAAAGGGGGAAACCTAGGGCCGACCTGGCATCGTTCTGCCTTGGCGAGGCTGCGGGCTGCAACGCCATCGGCAAGCCACCCCAAGAAATCGGCGTCGAGGCGGCGGACGGACGGTGGCTGACCTGAAGATCCGCGCCGCAAAGAGAGGCGATGGAAGGGGAGTTCTTGTTGTAGAATCTCGGGAGCGGAGAGGGCACTCCCCGTTTTGCGATCGCGGGATCACGGTAATTGCCATACCCAGGGAGCTGAGCGGGGCCGGCGTGTGCGCTCCGCGCGAAGGAGGTCAAGAGGGCGTTGGAAGGGACTGAATTCCTGGTGATCGGCGCGGGACCTTACAGCCTGGCGGCCGCGGCCTATGCGCAATGGCTGGGATTAGACGTCACCATTGCCGGCAAGACGCTCGACCTGTGGAAGAGCCATATGCCCCGCGGCATGCTTCTGCGCTCGGGTCCGGATTGGCACCTGGACGCGCGCGACACCGCCACCTTTGAAGCCTACGCGCACCAGCGCGGCTTGACGCCCGCGGAAACCAAGCCGGTGCATCTGAACACGTTTCTGGATTATGCCGGCTGGTTCATGGGCCAGTACAACGTCAGGCCGCGGCCCGTTCACGTCATTCGCCTGGCCAGGACGAACGGCGAATACGTGGCAACCTTCGACGATGGAACGCAGCTGAGCGCCCGGAAGGTTTTGCTGGGCCTCGGCTTCGCTTTTTTCAAACACTGCCCGCAAGACGTCATCGAGAAGTTGCCACCCGGGTCGTACACCCACACCTGCGATGCGGTGGATTTCAGTCCGTACCGCGGAAAGCGAATCCTGATTGTGGGGGGACGGCAGAGCGCGTTTGAATGGGCGGCGCTGATTCGGGAGCATGGCGCGGAGGAAATCCACCTTACCTACCGCCATGCCACTCCGCGCTTTGCCGAGGCGGACTGGTCTTGGGTGCAGCCGATGGCGCGGCGGGCCCTTCAGGATCACGCTTGGTGGAGGA
>JBJKQF010000257.1:0-12344 GCA_046705545.1 Terriglobia bacterium | reverse complement strand
GCTCCTATCTGGAAGTTAGGCTACGATGAGATTGTTCTCCGAGCCTTTGGGAGCTAAAGGAACATCCAACAACCCATGCCCCATCGGCCGATAGGGTGCGCGGAGAAATCCGGGCGCCTCCCGTATTTGGAAAGGGGGACGGGCCTACGCCGAATACGGGTAGGTGTTTTTATTTTTGGGGCAAAGTCGCGCCAGCGATTGGATCTATTTCCTGTCAATTGAGCGGGTTCGGTGCAACGTATGCTGCGAGATCAATACGGCCGGGACATTCATGACCTGCGAATTTCCGTCACCGACCGCTGCAACTTCCGGTGCGTTTACTGCAAGTCCGCCGATCCCAAGAACTACTTCCCGCACCGCGACCTGCTGACCTGGGATGAGTTCCACAGGCTGGCCGGCATCTTAGTGGGCATGGGAATCCGCAAGATTCGCGTGACGGGCGGCGAGCCGCTGCTGCGCGAGGGGGTCATCGACTTCATGGCCCGGCTGAGCGGGATTGAGGGTCTCGATGATCTGGCCGTGACGACCAACGGCTACCTGCTGGCGGATAAGGCGCAGGAGATGGCCCGCGCCGGGGTACGCCGGGTGAACATCAGCATGGATTCCGCCCATCCGGAAAGATTCGCGGCGATCACGCGGACCCCGGGTTCCTTTGAGCGCGTGCTGAAAGGCGTGGATGCCGCTCTCGAAGCCGGGCTCGACCCGGTCAAGATCAACGTAGTGCTGGTGCGGGGATTCAATGAAGGCGAGATCTTGGGGTTTGCCAAGCTAGCGCGGGAGAAGAAGCTGATCGTGCGCTTCATCGAGTTCATGCCTCTGGACGCGGACCACACCTGGAACCGTTCGCTCGTGGTGACCGCCAAGGAGATCGTGGACACCATCCGTCCCGTTTTCCCGCTGGTCGAGGTTGCGCGGCACGCAGCGAGTGAGACCGCCCTGCGCTACCGTTTTGAAGACGGCCAGGGAGAGATCGGCATCGTCGCGCCTGTGTCGATTCCGTTTTGCGGCCAATGCAGCCGCATCCGAGTGACCGCCGACGGAAGGTTCCGGACGTGCCTGTTCTCACTGGGCGAGCACAACGTGGGACAGATCATGCGAAGCGGCGCGGGCGACGCTGAGGTTGCAAAGTTCATCCAAGAGGTTGTTTACCATAAGGAACCGGGCCACCGGATTAACGAGCCCGACTTCGTGCAGCCCTCGCGGACGATGGTTTACATCGGGGGATAGGAAACTTCCGGATGTGTCAGGCTGAGTGAGCCGAAGCATTCGCCGCGAGGAGGGCAGGCGCGGGAGCGGTCCGGAATGATAGAATAATAGGCAGGGCTATCATGGGCATAACGACGAGCACCTTGAATTATCTGCCGGAGAGTTATGTCGAGCTGTCCGAAGACCAGTTGGACGCGCGTATCGAGCGCGCCAAGGGGACGCTCGGCTCCCGGGTGGTGATTCTGGGCCACCATTATCAACGGGATGAAGTCGTCAAGTTCGCAGATTACCTGGGCGATTCTCTCAAGCTCTCGCGCCTGGCGGCCAGCCGCAAAGAAGCCGAATACATCGTCTTCTGCGGCGTGCACTTTATGGCGGAGAGCGCGGACATTCTGCGCGACACGCATCAGGTGGTGATTCTTCCGGACCTGAACGCCGGGTGCTCGATGGCCGATATGGCCGACCAGGATCAGGTGGAAGTCTGCTGGGAAGAGATTTCCCGCGCTACCGGCGGCGGCAGCATGGTGCCCGTTACCTATATCAATTCCACGGCGGCGATTAAGGCTTTTGTGGGCCGGAAGGGCGGAGCGGTTTGTACCTCCTCGAACGCGCAGAAGGTGATGGCTTGGGCCCTCGATCGAGGCGAGAAGGGGCTGTTTATGCCCGACGAGCACTTGGGCCGGAACACTGCTTACCGCCTGGGTGTTCCTCTCGAGGCCATGGCCGTTTGGGACCCGCGCCAGGAGATGGGCGGCCTGAGCGAGGAAGCGGTTCGCGTGGCGCGCGTGATTTTGTGGAAAGGCCACTGCTCGGTTCATCAGCGTTTTCTGCCTCAGCACGTTGAGCGCGCGCGACGGGATTATCCGGGCATTCGGGTGATTGCCCATCCGGAATGCTCCTGGGAAGTTTGCGAGTTGGCGGATGAGGTAGGCTCCACGGAGTTCATCATCAAGCGCATCCGTGAAGGCGAGCCTGGAAGCCGGTGGGCTATCGGGACGGAAATTCACCTGGTCAAGCGCCTGGCGCAAGAATATCCTGACCGCACGGTGATCTCGCTGGATGACTGCGGATGCCTGTGCAGCACAATGTTCCGCATTTCACCCCAACACCTTTGCTGGGTTCTGGAGAGCCTGGCGGAGGCCCAAGTGGTGAACCGCATTCAGGTGGACGACGAGACGCGGCGCTGGGCTCACTTGGCGCTCGACCGCATGCTGGAGATTGTGTAAAGCCCGCGCAGACGGAGTTGCCTTGGAGCTTCCGGCGGGTCAAAGGAATGAGGGAGCAAGGCGAAAATTCGAAGGAACCTGCCGTCAGCGAGCCTGATGCCAGGGTAGGAATCGGGACCATGAGCAGCAAACATTTTAGCCGGGAGGAAGCTGAAAAGCTTCTCCCGCTGATTGAAGAGTCTCTCAAGCGGGCTCTGGCCCAAAAGCAGGCCATCGACGCTCTGCAAAGTGAATTGTCGAATGCGGCCTCGCGGATCATGGTTCTGGGCGGTTCCTACCCTCCTTACTCCGATTTGGTGAAGAAGAAGTCGGAACGCGATCAGGAGTCGGCCAAAATGCTGGAAATCCTGGAGGAGATTCAGACCACCGGCTGCCTGGTCAAGGACCTCGACGAGGGGTTGGTGGATTTCCCGAGCATTGTCGAAGGGCAGGAAGCCCTGCTCTGCTGGAAGCTCGGCGAGAGTCGGATCGAGTACTGGCACGGGATCGAGGAAGGATTTGCCGGACGCAAACGCCTGGAAGGTGATTCTCCGGAAAATCCTGCTTCCGGCAGCCCGCGCGTCCAGTGAAGGAATTCTGCGGCTGTCTGCACGTTGAAGGGCGCACGGCAGGGCGGTAAGCTAAAAGATTCAGCAATTGCAAGGAAGGGGAAAAGACCATGGCGCTTCCATTGCGCAGTGAATGGGTTCAAAAACGTACGGGGCCGGTTGTGACCCAGATGCATTATGCCCGCCAGGGCGTGGTGACGGAAGAGATGGAGTATGTGGCGAAGCGCGAGAACCTTGCGCCGGAAGTGGTGCGCGAGGAAGTCGCACGCGGCCGCATGATCATCCCCGCCAACATCCGCCATGTGGAGCTTGAGCCGATGGCGATCGGGGTCGCGGCGAAATGCAAGATCAACGCCAACATCGGAAACTCCGCGACCACCTCGAACCTGGAGACGGAACTCGAAAAGCTGCACGCCTCCGTACACTTCGGCGCGGACACGGTGATGGACCTTTCGACCGGCGGCGACATCCACGCCATCCGCGAAGCCAACCTGCGCCACAGCCCGGTGCCCATCGGCACCGTGCCTATTTACGAGGCGCTGGCGCGCGTCCCCCGGGTCCGCGACCTCACCCCCGCCGTCATGCTGGAAGTGATCGAGGAGCAGGCCGAACAGGGCGTTGATTACATGACCATCCACGCCGGCGTTCTGCGCGAATACATTCCCCTGACCCGCAAGCGCATCACCGGTATCGTCAGCCGCGGCGGGGCCATCATGGCGCAGTGGTCGGCGGAAAACGACCAGGAGAATTTCCTTTATACGCACTTTGAAGAAATCTGCAAAATCTTCCAGAAGTACGACGTTTCATTTTCGCTGGGGGACGGGCTGCGGCCCGGCTGCCTGGCCGACGCCAGCGATGAAGCGCAGTTTGCCGAGCTCAAAACCCTGGCCGATCTGACCCGCAAGGCCTGGGTGTATGACGTGCAGGTGATGATTGAAGGGCCGGGGCACATCCCTCTGGACCAGATCAAGCTCCAGGTAGATAAGGAAATGGAGCTGTGCAGCGAAGCGCCCTTCTACACGCTGGGGCCGCTGGTCACCGACATCGCTCCCGGCTACGACCACATTACCTCCGCCATCGGCGCCGCCATGATCGGCTGGCACGGCGCTTCCATGCTCTGCTACGTCACGCCGAAAGAGCACCTGGGTTTGCCGAATAAGGACGATGTGCGGCAGGGCATTATTGCTTACAAGATCGCCGCGCACGCCGCCGACGTGGCGCGCCACCGTCCGGGCGCCCGTGACCGCGACGACGCGCTTTCTTACGCGCGCTTCCTCTTCGACTGGAACAAGCAGTTTGAGCTTTCCCTCGACCCGGAAGCGGCCCGCGCCATGCACGATGAAACTCTCGGCGACGACTACTACAAAGACGCCGCCTTCTGCTCGATGTGCGGTCCCAAGTTCTGCTCCATGAACACCACGCAGGTGATGGAGAAACACCTCGGCCTCAACCAGAAAGACCGCGAGCAGAAGTTTGTGGAGTTGTTGACCAAGGTCGGGAAGTAGGCCTGAAGAAATTTGGCTGGTCACGCCCGGTGCTGAACCACGGGTTCAGGGTGTTTGCCCCAGCTTGCAGCAGGCCTGTGTGCCCTACCAACCTCGCAGAGAGAGCAGCATGACCACGGCGGAAGCCGCCAGGCAGTAAATTCCAAAAAGATACCAACGTCCCTGCTCCAGCCAGCGTGAGAGCCATTTGAGCGCCAAGAGACCGGCGAAGAAGGCGCAGACCATGCCCAGCAGGCTGGGCGCCAGCGCTGTGGCCAGGTTGAGGCGAACCCCGGCGATTGCATCGGCGTGCACCAGGCGGTAGGCTTCGCGGGCGATGGCCAGCGGCGTGATGGCAACGACGATGGCGAAGCTGAAGGACTCGACGGGGATGCGGTCGCCTCCGGCCAGCAGCGCGCCGGAGATGGTCGCGCCGGATCGGGAGAATCCACGGAAAGGAATTGCCACGCCTTGCAGAATTCCCATCACGATTGCCTGCAGCCAGGTGACCGTGCGACGCCCAACTGTTGACGGGGTTTCTGGGTTGCGTGCCTCGCGCAGTCCGGACCAGAGGATGAGAAGGCCGACAGCCGCCAATGCCGGAGCAATCCAGTTGAGCTTGTTAAATAGGGCCTCTATTGCCACATGATGATTCCCGTGGCTCAGGATGTGTTCCACGCCCAGGATGAGCGGAAGTCCTACGACTCCGGTGAGAAGACAGGCCACAAAGACCATGCGGGCAAAGTGATAAAACGCTCCCCAGGATGAAAAGAAGGTGTCCACCCACTGCTGCCAGAAATAGACGATCACTGCAAACATGGTTCCCGTGTGCAGCATCACCAGCAGCAAGGCATTCTCCGGTGTCGACATATTTTGATGGAGGAGCTTCGCCATTACGATGACGTGGGCGGAACTGGAAACAGGCAGGAGTTCCGCCAAGCCCTGAACCGCCGCCAGAATCACGACATAGATCCAACGCATTTCTATTCATCCTTCCTGGGTGTGAGAGCAGGTGGAAGTCAGGCTTGTTCGCCTGCCAGGGAGCCTGCGGTGCGCGGATTTTTCCTGGCCCGAACCTTTGCGGGGTGCCGGTTCGGATACCGCTCTCGGCAAGTAAAAACCCGTGCGGGTGGCAGGTTGCGCCAGATGGTACGGCACTGGATGGAACCGAAATACTCTTGCAGGAAGGGGAGAGAAGAATGCCGCAGGATTTTGCCGTTTTCAAAACGCATGCCGTGGATGTACTGGTACTGCGTGTAAACGCTTCTCTCGTGCATGAACGGAGCCAGGACCTCTTGCAGGAGGCGCTGCTGGGGGTCTGGCATGAAGCGAAGCGAAAGTGACGACACGACTGCATCAACGCGGTCATGGCCGAGGCGGCGCAACTCGCTCCCCAGGTTCTCAGCCCGGGCGTTCAGCAGCACTAGACGGGGATCAGTAAGACTCTTTTTCAGGTAGCTGATCAGTTCCGGGTTGATTTCAAACGCCAGCAGAATTGCATGGCGGGGAAGCCTCTCAAGCAGCACGCGCGTGATCGCTCCTGTGCCGGCTCCCAATTCGACCACGGTCCGGACGCTATCGATGGGCAATCCTTCCAGCATGGCATGAGCCAGATGCCGCGAGCTGGGAGCGATCGAGGCGATGCTTTGAAAATCCGACGCCGCGGCGACCGCAAACGTTTTGAAGCTGTGAATCTCTCTTGCTGCCCTGGCCAGCGAGCGCTTGCAGGCCCCAATGGTTTTGATCATGATTTGGACGTTGCTCAACTCTCCTAGGGATTTTTCAAGTGGATCTAGCGTGTCTGGGTTGTCTGCAGCACGAAAGCCCGCTTGCCATTTGGCGGAGATATGATACCACCAATTGGGCTTGAGACTTGCATTCACCATGCGGGGTTTTCCGGGGGTGCTCTTCGGACGTAGACTCCTCTTTCAATGCCAGCGCGCCGCCGTTGGCGGCTGGCATCACTGACTGCTTCAGGCTCTAGCTTTCTCTCCCCGTGGGTGGTTAGCCGTTGCCCGTGGTGGCTCTTGGGTTGCCAGCCACACCCGGCACCGTGACCGGTGCGGCATGGCTATACGAGGGGTCAGCACGTGAGGGCCGGAGCGCGTTGGGGATTTTAAGCTTGAGCGTTTTTCCCCGAACCACGTACACCCGCTTCTGGTAAAACGCGTGTCCGGAAGGATTGCGCAACTGGACAATGTACGTCCCGGGCTTGAGCGGGAGCTTCTTCACTTTGCCTGCCTGGCCTACGTAACCGCCATTGACGTAAACGGAAGCCTCCTTTCTATTGGTAATGATTTTGACATCGCCGGTTCGGGGAGTGTAATAGGAAGGTGCGCCCCACCACCCTCCATACCACGGGTTAGACCACCCCCATCCGTAGGCAGGATAAAAATCCGGAGCGACGAAGATACGGGAATCCAGGTCGGGCCCGGCGAATCCGCCGTCGTGGTCCTCGCCTCGCGCCAAACCTCCTGGAACCAAAATGAATATCGCTAAAAGGGCAATCAACGCAGCCTTCCAATACTTTTGCATGGTTTATGCCCTCCCTTCCGGTGCCAGTCTTGGCCACCGAACCACCCCAGACGGCGCCTACTTAATAAGATGCCGATAAGCCAAGGTAGATTCCCATGCCGCCCGACGCTCTCGGGCATATCCCCCGCTGCTACCCACGCCGTTTCATGACATAATTTGAAGACCGAAGATGAGGAACTATGTCTGATACCACTGCAAACCTGAAGATTCGCAAGGAATTCAATGATTGGGCCGAGGCGGGACGCGGCGAGGAGATGGAGGATCACCATTTTCCCATCGCCCTGCCGGCGCTCGAACTGATGCAGACGGAACCGCAGGACTCCATTCTCGATCTCGGGTGCGGCAGCGGCTGGCTCTCGCGGCGACTGGCGCGCCTTGCGCCTCGTGGCCGGGTGGTGGGGGTGGATATCGCCGCGGAAATGGTGCGTCGCGCCCGCGCCTTGAGCGCCTCCTACCCGAACCTCAATTTCCTGGAGGGCGCTGCCGATAGGATCCCTTGCCGAGCGGGAGCCTTCAGCAAGCTGATTTCGATTGAGTCGGCTTACTATTGGCCCGACCCCGCCGCCAGCATCAGGGAGATTTTTCGTGTTTTGGACCATCAGGGAACCGCCTGGATTCTTATTAATTATTACCGCGACAACCCGCATTCCCACCAATGGGGAGCCCAAGTGAAGGTCCAGACGCACCTGCTTTCCGCCGAAGAGTGGAAGGCCCTATTCGGCAAGGAAGGATTCACAAACGTCGGGCATCGCCTGATCCCGGACCCAACGCCGGCGCCAGAAGTTTACACGGGAGAATGGTTCCGGGACGCGGAGCAGATCCGGAGGTTCCGGGAGATGGGTGCCTTGCTCGTTTACGGGAGCAAGCCGGCTTCCGAAGCGCTGTAGTTCGATTGTGGGCCCGCAGCAGGCTCATTCTTTCCAAGCCAGGGTCGGAGTTTCTTATTGTTCGATGAGTTAAACCGGCGAATTGAAAAGTATCGCCTACCGGCGGGCGCGCTCCTTGTAGTGATTACCCTGCTGGTTTTCGCAGGATCACTTTCCAACGGTTTTGTTTACGACGACGGCCCCCAGATTCTCCAGAATCCTTTCGTTCAGAATCCCCACCTTTGGAAGCGGATCTTTACCGGCTCAGTCTGGTCGTTTCAAGGTGCCGGAACAAATTTTTACCGACCACTGCAATTTGCCTGCTATTGGATTCTCTATCGGATCAGCGGGCCGAATCCTGCGTTGTTTCACCTGCTGAACTTGCTCCTCTACGCGGCTGGGGCTTGGCTTGTTTACCGCTTGGGACGCGAACTGCTGAGGAACGAACTTGCGGCGCTGGCCGGAGCGCTGCTCTGGGCGCTTCACCCGGTGCATGTGGAAGCGGTGGCGTGGATTTCCGCTCTTCCTGACGTGGGATGCGGATTTTTTGCGCTCCTGGCTTTCTGGTTTTTTCTTCGGGCCGAGCAGAATCCGGAGAGGCGATTCAAGAATCGCGGCCTGGCGGTCGCAGCTTTTTTCGTGGCGCTGTTTTTCAAGGAGATGGCGCTCAGCTTTCCTTTCTTGCTGCTTGCCTATTGGTTTTTTCTGGGCCAGCGGGAAAGCCGGGGCCGGCGTTTGCTGCGCTGGCTGCCCTACCTAGCAGCGGTGATTGTCTATGGCGTAGTCCGGCACGCCGAGCTCGGCTATCTAAGCGAGGCGCACCACTTTTGGAAGATACCGCCCCGCGTCATGGGCGCAGCGGCAGGCCTCCTGGGGCAGGACACGCGTATCCTGTTTTGGCCCGCCCACCTGAACGTCTTTCGGGTGTTTTATCTTGGCCCCAGTTTGCGTTCGCCCTGGCCTTGGATCACCTTGCTGGTGATTCTTGCTTCTCTATGGCTTCGCAAGCGGGAGCCTCGCTTGGCGTTTCTGATTGTCTGGTGGCCGCTGGCGCTGCTCCCGGTTTTGGATATTCGCCAACTCAGCTTTCCACGCCTGGCGGACCGCTTTTTGTATTTTCCCTCCGTAGGTGTTTGCCTCGCGGTCGCCTATGTGCTCCTCGATCTCCTTCCAGGCCGATTTCCTCGAGTTAAGTGGGCGCCGCTCCTTGGCGCGGGATTTGCGGTGGTGCTATTTTTCTTTGCGGCGCAAACCATGCGAGCCATCCCGCACTGGCGTGACAACGACACGCTGATGAATTACTCGCTCACGCAATCGCCGAACGCAGCCTTGCTGCACATGGAACGCGGCGTGGTGCTGGAATACGAGCACGGAGATTTAGAGGGCGCGCTTAAGGAGTACCACAGCGCTTGGCGCCTGAACCGGCAAAGCTCCTGGCCGCTTGGCTTGGACCACGACTATTATCTGGCGCTGGGACGGATTGCCTTGCGCCGCGGCCAGCGCCGGCAGGCGATCGAGGACTTTGAAAAGGTCCTGCGCGTGGCTCCGAACAGCTCCCAGGCGCGCGACGCCCTGGGGGCGGTTTATTTCCCGGAAGGCGATTACGCCAAGGCCGCCGAATTTTTCGCCGCGTCGGTTAAATTTGACCCGCAGGACCTGGGGGCGCGGTTTTACCTGGGAAGTTGCTGGATGAAGCTCGGCAAATATCAGCAGGCCGCCCGAGAGTTTCACGCGGCCCGCCAAATTGATCCGGAATACTGGCAGGCTTATACGGCGGAAGCGCAGGCTCTGGAGGCGGCGGGAGATACGGCCGCAGCGGCTCAGGTCCGCAGCCAGATCAAGCGGCAGTGAAGACCTTCTTCGCGTCCTTGGCCAGCCGCGCAGGCGTTTCCGGGAAGCGGTTCAGACCAGATAATCGGCGTTACGTGACTGAGCTTTTCCACGTCCAGCGAGCCCTGCCGAAAAATCTCACATCGTCAAGACCACGCGGTACTCCGCCTTGCCGCTCATCATGCGCTCGTAGGCTTCAGCGGCGCGTTCAAGCGGATACTTTTCAATCATCGGCCGCACGCCCGTCAGCACGGAAAAGTTGAGCGTGTCTTCGGAGTCCGCGGCGGTTCCGGAAGGCCATCCTTGCAGTGCCCGGCGGTTGCGAATCAATTGGATTGGCGTCACGGTGATGGGGTCCGTGCTGGCGCCCAGCACCACCATCTTGCCATCCACACCCAGGCCGTCGAACAACTCCGACATGGCTTTGCTGCTGGGCGCGGTGGCCAGAATCACCCTTGCCCCGCCCAGTTTCTGAAGTTCCTGGGCGGCGTTTGAGCCGACGCTATCAATGTAATGGTGCGCGCCCAACTTCTTGGCCAGCGTTGCGTTCTCCGGGCCCCGGCTAACCGCCACGACCTTGCACCCGAACTTGTTGGCGAACTGAATGGCCAGATGGCCCAGACCTCCGACGCCCAGAACTGCGACCAAGTCACCCGGTCCTACTCCGCTGTGCCGAAGCGAGTTGAAGGTGGTGATCCCGGCGCAGAGAAGCGGCGCGGCCTCTTCGAAGGAAAGACCTTCCGGTAGCAGCGCGGGAGCTTCTGCGGGCGCCAGCATATACTCTTGATAGCCCCCATCATAAGAAATTCCGGGGATCTGGAGGTTGGCGCAATTGATGAAGTCGCCCCTCCGGCACGCGGGGCAGGTGCCATCGTGGCCGCCGAACCAGCCCACGCCTACCCGCTGGCCCTTCCTCCAGTTTGTTACTCCGGAACCCAGTTCATCGATCACGCCGGCAACTTCATGCCCCGGAGAGCGCGGGAATTGGATTCCCGGCCAAAGGTTTTCCTTGGTTAGGACATCGCTGTGGCAAATGCCGCACGCCTGTACACGAATCCTGACCTGGTTCGGACCCGGCTGAGGGACCTCACGTTCCACGAGCTCAAAAGGTCCTCCCGGTTGGGTCACTTGAACGGCTCGCATCTTGGCCATAAGAAGCCTCCCTTATGAAAAATTGAATTCTGCAGTGGTCTTTGCCCCAACAGGATAGGATGAAGATCCCATCGAAAATGATACAACCACACCCCTCCCTGAGGGTTTCGGATGCCTCAGAGGGAACAACTTTGGAGGATGGCTTCCTTTGTTCGGCGCCTCCCGCGGCAGGGCTAATGCAGTATAATGAAGGTCTGAAGTCGGGCGGTACAGTTGACTTTTCTCAGCGGAGAGGTTCCAGGGGGCAAAGTTCCGCGTTTGAGGCTGGCACCGGGAACCTCTCGAAAAGTCGGCAGTCCTCGCGCCTTCCGGAGCGTCTCGGAAGAATCTTTCAACTTAGAAAAAACCATCAGAATAAGCTCAGCGATGAGCGCCAGAGGGAGGAGCTATGGCTCAGTTCGTAAAGGTCGGCAATCTGTCTCAACTTGCGGCGGGAACGGGCAGGACGGTGGAGGTTAACGGCAAGGAGATTGCGCTCTTCAATGTGAATGGCAAGGTCTGCGCGACAGATAATGCCTGCCTGCATCAGGGCGGACCGCTGGGAGAGGGGACGCTGGAAGGCGAGGTTGTGACCTGCCCCTGGCACATGTGGCAGTACAACGTGTGTACGGGTGAAAACCTGGAAGATAGCATGCTGAAAGTGCAGACGTATCCCGTCCGAGTCTCCGGCGACGACATCGAAGTGGAAGTTTAGCTACCGCCCATGACGCGGACACCGGCGCTGAAGCCGTTCTGCATCCCGATGAATCCCTATGCCTGAACTCCCGGAAGTTGAAACGGTTCTTCGCGGCCTGCAGAAAACGGCCTTGGGCCGCCGCATCGCTCAGGTGGAAGTGGGCCACTCGGGAGTGATCGCGGGTGACCCTGCGGAGTTCGTGGCGCGCCTTGAGGGCAGGACGATCGACAGCCTCCGCCGCAAAGGCAAAGTGCTGGCGGGGGAGCTTGCAGGGAAAAGCGGCAGCGATCCGGCTTACCTGGTGATGCGTCTGGGCATGACCGGCCAAGTGACGGTTGTGCCTTGCGCGGCGGAGCTTGAGCCGCACACTCACGTGCGGATGCGGTTTGAAGGCGAGGAGAAGGAACTGCGCTTCCGGGACGTTCGCCGCTTCGGGCGCCTGCGTGTTTGCACGCGCCAGGAAGTAGAGGCGCTTCTCGAAAGCCTCGGTCCCGATGCGCGCCAAGTCAAAGAGAAAGTCTTCCTGAATTCCATGCGCGGCCGACGAGGAGCTATCAAGAGCTGGCTGATGAACCAGCAGGCGCTAGCGGGGCTCGGCAACATTTACGCCGATGAGGCGCTCTTCGAAGCCCGCATCCACCCTCTATCCCAACCGGAACGCATTTCTGCGGAAGCAGCGCACAAGCTTTACCGGGCCGTGCAAAAAGTCCTCAAGAACGCCGTGAATCTTCAGGGCACCAGTTTCCGCGACTACGTGGACATTGAAGGACGCCCCGGAAACTTTCTTCAAAAACTGCGAGTCTACCAGAAAACGGGAGAGC
>JBJKQF010000256.1:0-9100 GCA_046705545.1 Terriglobia bacterium | reverse complement strand
AATTATTGTGTCCGGTAGGGAGTGGCCATCTCGCGGAAGACCAGCGAATCAAAGATGGCAAGGACGTGCTTGCGGTAGCTTAAAATGCGCTCGACAACGGGTTTGGAATTGGGATCGTGCTTGGCCTGGCGCAGCCAGCGCTCCAGCACGTGTGGCGGCACATCAATATCCGCCCTCAACTTTTGGAGCGGCTGACCCCGCAGGAACAGCCCGTAGAAAAAGGCCGCTTCTTGCCGAGGCTCCCCGAGTATGGTTTCGTCCAAACGCATCATTCGTTGCCCCGAAAAATTCTATGACAAAACCTCCTGCTGTATCCACTCTTTCTTTAACCCCATTCGAGCGCGAATTCATATCTTAAACCCATTGTCAAGGCTGGGAAGCGATTTTCCGCGGGGAGGCGGTGCAGGCGGTGGAAACAGTCGAACCGGGCAGGATTTTGATTTCCGCGGGCTCCGCTTGGGCGTCCGATTGCAACCGCGGCCCGGCGGACGTACAATAAGGGTTTTGCAGGGAAACCCGAAACCTTCGGGCGGGCAAAGATCCTTCATGTTGAACTTACGCTTAAACGATCCGGAGCTTCAACCGGTGGCCGACAAGGTTCTGGCTGGCGGGCGCCTTGAGGCGCAGGACGGCGTTGCGCTCTATAAATCCAACGACCTGCTGGCCATCGGCGCGCTCGCGCACCGTGTGCGTGAAAAGTTGCATGGCAAGCGGACGCATTTCAACGTCAATCGCCACATTAACCCCACCAACGTCTGCGTGGCCAGTTGTAAGCTATGCGCTTTCGGACGCAAGCCAGACGCTCCAGGAGCCTACACCATGGCTCTGGAAGAAGCCTTCCGCACCGCGGGAGAAAACTGGACGGAGGCGGTAACGGAGTTCCACATTGTCGGAGGACTCCACCCCGACTTGCCGTTCCAATACTACGTTGACCTGCTGCGGGGACTGAAGGAACGCTTCCCGTCGGTCCACTTGAAAGCTTTCACCGCTGTCGAGATCGCCTATTTCGCGCACATCACGCGGCTTTCAGTGCGGGAAATCCTGGAGAAGTTTAAGGAAGCCGGCCTCGGGTCGCTACCGGGAGGCGGCGCGGAGATTTTTGCTCCGGCGGTGCGGCGCGTCATCTGCGACCACAAGATCGGCGCCCACATGTGGCTGAAGGTTCACCGCACCGCGCATGAGCTGGGACTGCACTCCACCGCCACCATGCTTTACGGCCACATCGAATCCGATGAAGACCGCGTGGACCACTTGATGCAGCTCCGCGGCCTTCAGGACCAAACCCACGGCTTCCAGACCTTTATTCCCCTGGCCTTCCACCCCGCCAATACGGAACTTGGCAAGCTGGTCGATCGCACGGAGACCACCGGCTTCATGGACCTGAAGAACATCGCCGTGGCTCGCCTGATGCTCGATAACTTCCCGCACATCAAGGCCTATTGGATTATGATGACGCCGCGGGTGGCGCAGATTGCGTTGCGCTTTGGCGCCGACGACCTGGACGGGACCGTGGCCGAGGAGAAGATTTACCACGACGCCGGAGCCAAGACTCCCCAGGTCATGACCCGGCAGGAAATCATCCGTTTGATTCGCGAGGCGGGCCTGGAACCCTTCGAGCGCGATACTCTCTATCGCCCGGTAACCCGCACCTCAGCCAGCGTCAGCGTGCAGGCATAGCCGCAAGGCCTCCCGAAAGTCAGCCCCAGAAGAACCCCTGATTGATTAGCTCTTTTGCTGCTTTTGGAGTTGCCGCACTCCTGCAAACCCGAGCCAGGCACAAACCGGCAAATACTCCAAAATCAACATCATAGGCATGTTCTGAAAGGAGCCCCCGGCGGCGTAGGCGATCACCGGGGAATAACTCAGGACGCAGGTCACCGTAAGCAGGAGCAGCGGCAGGTTGGGAACAAAGCACAGGAAGGGAACAATCCAGGTGAAATACCAGGGGAAAGCATTGGGAGACAACAGTAGCAGCCCGGAGATGATGATGAGTCCGGCCCGGAAGAGGTCCAGGCGCATTTTGAGCACATAGATAATAAGGCCCAGGAGGAGCACGCCAGCCACCAGCTCCGCCTGTCCTTTGGAGTTTCCAGCCATACGGAGGAGCCGGAACAAACTGTCGTTCCCTTCCCAGCCAGCGGCAAAGTCCGAAAGCCCTCGAAATAAATGCTTTTGTGCTCCCAGGAAGGGTAAATAACCGAGCAGGAGCAGTCCCCCGAAAATCCCGGCGTCAGTCCAGCGACCGCGCTTCAAAAGAGCCGGCAGCAGGAAGACAGGGAACAGCTTGGAGAGCGCCGCTAAGGCTAGAAATGCGATTGACAGGGCACGGCGACGACCTATAATTAGAAGGATTGCTGCCAGCAGCAGCAAGTTGGCCAGAGAGTCGTTGTGCCCTGACGCCGCAAAGGCGATCAGGACTGCCGGATTCCAGGCGTAGATCAGAACTCGCTGGAGAGGCTCCCGGGTTGCAGCCAGTAGGAACAGGATGAGCGCAACGGTCGCAAGGTCTAAAGCGGTGAAGAGCCGCTTGTACCCAGCAACCGTCCGAACTCCGGCAAAAGCCGCTTCGCTCAGCGGTGGATTAAGGGTCGGGGTGGTCCTCCCGGTTTCAACCGGGTGGCCTGGATTCTGGGCCCAGCGGAGTGCCGGCATGGCAGGATAAACCGTATAGGGATTGATTCCAGCGCGCACGATGCGCCCTTCCCATTGGTAACGATATAGATCTTCCGAGAGCGTAGGGCTCAAGGACAAAAAGAAAAGCCGGAAAACAACTGAGGCGCCCAGAATAATGAGAAGGCCTGGGAGGCCGCATTTGCGCCTTTGGACGATGTAAACCCCCGCGAGGTACAGGGCGCCGGCCAACAGCATCAGGGCAATAAGCTCCGGCACGTAGTCCTTGAGAGGTTGATGGCGCGCAATCCATTTGAAGATTATCCCAAGCGCTACGGCAATCAGGAAAAGGCCGGAGACAGCCGCCAAAGATACGGGATTTGAAGTTTTTTGCATCGTTAGATCTCGGGAAATTCCCGGGCTGCGGAGAAAAGACCACCGCTCGAATTTAAATTAGCGCCGGTCACAGTCTGATTTCGAGGTTTCATGAGCCACTACCTGCTGGGCATGCTGCTGGTTCCCACGAACCCAGTTGCCCATTTTATGTACCTGCTCTTCCACAAGGACCCTTTCCGAGGTCTATACCAGCCGAACGCTTTTGACCTCTCAATCGAGATCCCCTATTTTGCCATCCTGATCGTTCTTTCGGCCTACGGAATTCACCGCTATTGTCTCACTTATCTTTACTTGAAAAACCGGCAGAACGCGCCGCACCCCGAAAAACATTTCGAGCAACTCCCGCGCGTCACCGTGCAACTGCCCATCTACAACGAGCGTTACGTTGTGGAGCGCCTCCTGGAGGCGGTGGTTCGCCTGGATTATCCGCAAGAACTGCTGGAGATCCAGGTTCTGGACGATTCCACCGATGAAACTCGGCTGCTCTGCTCGCAATTGGTTGCGGATTACGCGCGCGCCGGCTACCCCGTCAAATACTACCATCGCGAAAACCGCGAGGGGTTCAAGGCGGGTGCGCTGGCCGAGGGCATGAATCGGGCGACGGGTGAATTCATCGCCATCTTTGACGCCGATTTCGTTCCTCCTCCCCCAATCCTGAAGCAGATGGTGCACTACTTCGCCGATCCGCAAGTCGGCATGGTGCAGGGACGCTGGGCGTGGATTAACCGCGATTATTCCATGCTGACGGAAGTGGAATCCATCATGCTGGACGGCCACTTTGTGGTGGAGCACGGCGGACGGAGTTTCTCCGGCCGTTTCTTTAATTTTAACGGCACGGCCGGCATGTGGCGCCGGGCGACAATTGAAGACGCGGGCGGATGGGAACATGACACCCTGACCGAAGACACCGACCTCAGCTACCGCGCCCAATTGAAAGGCTGGAAGTTCATATACGATCCGAACGCCGTCTGCCCCTCTGAGTTGCCCGTGGAAATGAACAGCTTCAAGACCCAGCAGGCGCGCTGGGCTAAGGGGCTGATCGAAGTCGCTAAGAAATTGCTTCCCACCATCTGGCGCAGCGACGAGCCCCTTTACATCAAAGTGGAAGCCACCTTCCACCTGACCTCCAACATCTCTTATCCGCTGATGATCCTCTTCTCCTTGATTCTTCTTCCTGCCATCATCGTGCGGTTTTACCAAGGCTGGTTCCAGATGCTGTACCTCGACCTGCCGCTCTTTATCGCCTCCACCTGCACCGTCTCGGGCTTTTACATCGTCTCGCAGAAGGTGCTTTACCCCCACGACTGGTGGAAGCGGGTGATGTACCTTCCCTTCCTCATGGCCATGGGCATTGGACTTGCGGTCACGAACGCCAAGGCGGTTATGGAAGCGATCTTCGGGATTCGATCTTCCTTTGTGCGCACGCCCAAGTACAGCGTGGACCGGAATGAGCAGGGGTGGGAGCGGAAGAAGTATGTGCGGCGGCGCAGCGGCTGGATTCCGATCGTCGAATTGCTGCTGGCGGCTTATTTCGCTTACACCACGGCTTACTCGCTGTCAGTGCAAAACTATCTGGTAGCGCCGTTCCTAGCGCTGTTTCTGGTGGGTTACAGCTACATGGGAACCATGTCGCTGCTGCAAACGCCTCTGCGGCGCCTTTGGTTCAACCTTCCTGCCTTTATCCGAGTTCGCGCGGGAAGCATTTCTCCCGCGACGTAAGCGGCCCTTGGGGCGCCCGAGGGGGGACGGCCGATGCGAATTCCGTCGCTTGCGACCGGCGCCGCGATCCTGCCTGCGACTCTTCCTGGGAGCTGATAGGCTTACGCTTTGCGGCGCGGGAAAGTCTTGCATGCCATAATTTCTTTCGGCCAATCCATCATCCAATTTGACTGTCGGGGCAATACCTATGAGCGAGAAGAAACTGCAAGGCAAAACAGCGGTGATTACGGGGGCGAGCCGGGGCCTGGGCAAGGCGATGGCCTTGTCGCTGGCGGCAGCCGGGGCAAACGTTGCTCTAGTTTCACGCAGCGCCGGGCCGCTGGCTGAAACGGCGAAAGAGATTGAAAAAGCCGGAGGCAAAGCGGCCGTCTTTCCGGCGGACGTTACGGATGAGGACCAAGTGCGCAAGGTTGAGCGTGGCGTGCTGGAAGCTTTCGGCAAGGTTCACATCTTAATCAACAACGCGGGCACGATTATCCGCAGGCAACTGGCTAATTTCACCTTGGATGAATGGCGGCAGGTGATGGACGCCAACTTGACGAGCGTCTTCCTCATGTGCCGGTCTTTCATACCCCACCTCAAAGGCAATGGCTACGGGCGAATCATCAATATCGCCTCCACCATGAGCTGGGTTTCCATGCCGGAGCGCTCCGCCTATTCCGCCAGCAAGTCGGCGGTCCTGGGTCTGACGCGAGCCTTGGCGCTGGAACTCGCGCCCGACGGCATCACCGTGAACAGCATGAGCCCCGGTCCCTTCGCTACGGAGATCAACACAGCGGTGCGCGAGAATCCCGAATCCGCGCAGCAGTTCCTCTCGCGGATTCCATTGGGGAGATGGGGGCGTTTGAAGGAAGTGGGCGAGCTTGCTCTCTACCTCTGCTCCGAGGACGCGGGGTTCGTCACGGGAACAGACATTTTGATCGATGGCGGATGGACCGCCCAATAGTTTCCGGCGGATGTCACGAGAATTTTCAACAACCACAAGGAAAAACGGCACATGAAACCTTCCGTGTGGAAATCGACGCTCGAAGAATTCCGAGAGCAAGTGGGCAGCCGCCGGCCCGTCCCGGCCAGCGGAAGTGTCTCCGCAGTGACTGCAAGCATGGCGCTCAACCTCCTGGTCAAGGTGCTTGAAATCACCGCCCACAAAAAGGAGTTCGCGGCCGATCCTGAAAGGCTCGGAGTGCTGCTCGAAGCGGCCCGGACCGAGTCGGTGCGGCTGGAGCAATACGCCGACGAAGATGTGGCAGCATTCAACGCTTACCTTGAAAGCACAAGGCTGTCCCAGGCTAATGACGCGGAGCGAAACCGGCGAAAGCAACAAATCGCTTTAAATCTCCAACCGGTGATTGAAGGGCCCGCGCAAGCGGCGCGTTCAGCCGCCGCCGGTATCGACCTGTGCGCCGGTGCCTTGGCGCTGGTGCCCAAATCTCTGATTGCCGATCTTGGCGCTGCAGCAGCTCTGCTGGCTGGAGCGGCCCGCGCGTTGACGCTCAGCGCGGAATTCAACATCCGGAAGCTCGCCTCGGATCGGGACGCCTACGTTCAGACCCTGGTGCAAATTCAGGACCTGAAACGCGAGGTCTTAGAACAGGAGCGCTCCGTTGGCCGGCAAGTCGCTGCCATGATCGCAGGAAAAGGTCCTTAAACGATTCCTGCATGGTGAATGGGGAAAACGATGGGCCGCACCCGCGGCCCTAATGGGCGAGCAGTCAGGTGCGCGGCTTGCGGTTTATTCGGCTGATCACAAACTCCAGAAGTCCGTAAACGGCGACGCAAAACCAGAGGTCGACCAGCGTTCCAAGATCGGGACGAAAGGTGTGGTGCTGTGCAGAGGGTGGAAGATAAGACTGCACACTGAAGTAAACGGCATTGCCAACGACAATGGCAATCAGATATTTTATCCACCGTGAAGATTTTCGAGTCATACCTGCTTGAAAGGCCTTTGAGCATGCGGGCTGCCGCGACGCGTTAGCGCCTGGAGTTGAAATCGCTGCGCGCGGCGACTGCCACACCTTACTCGATGTAAGATAGACATCGGATTCCGATGCCACCTCCCCAAGTCACGTTGACAACTGAGGTCAAGTACCTGAAAGGTGTTGGTCCGGCGCGTGCCGAGCTTCTAGCCGCCCGGGGCATTTGCACCGTGGAAGATCTCCTCTACTATACCCCGTTTCGGTATGAGGACAGAACTCACTTGACTGCTATTGATGACTTGATACCCGGGCAGACGGCCACCATCCTGGGCTCGGTGCTCACCTGCGGCCTGACGAGAACCCGCCGGGGTCTGTACATTTATGACCTGGCGGCCGCAGACGCAAGCGGCGCCAAGCCCGCGCGCTTAATTCGCTGCAAGTGGTTCAACGCACGCTATCTAGAGACACACAAGACGTTTCAAGCAGGTCAACGGGTTTTCTTTTACGGTAAGGTTGAGAAGGACATGTACGGCACTGGAAACCTGCAGATGATCCAGCCGCAGTTTGAGATTCTTTCTGAAAGCGACTCCGCGGAGAAAGACTCTTTGGAGGTGGGCCGGGTGGTTCCGATTTATGAATCGGTTGGAAAAATCGGACCTCGCATGCTTCGCCGCCTGATGCGCGCAGCTCTGGACTCAGCGGGGGACCAGATTCCGGAACTCCTGCCGGCTTCTGTGCAGACCAAGAACCGACTGGTGAATCGCTCAGCCGCTTTTCGCTTGACCCATTTCCCGGATGGGGAGCAATCCTTCGAAAACTTGGCGCGCTTTCGAACCCCTCCTCAAATCCGCTTGATCTTTGAAGAGTTCTTCAACATCAGTGCGGGACTTGCGCTAAAGCGCCGGAAAGCCAAAGCCGCTCTGGGGATCAAGTTTCAGGTGACGGAAGGGACGCGCCGGGACATCAAGACCATCTTGCCTTTCCATCCCACGAGCGCGCAAAAGCGCGTTTTGAAAGAAATCGCCGAAGACATGTGCTGCCCTCGTCCCATGAACCGCCTGTTGCAAGGCGACGTGGGCTCCGGAAAAACGATCGTGGCGATTCAGGCGGCCTTGCTGGCCATGGCCAACGGATATCAGGTCGCCTTGATGGCGCCCACGGAAATCCTGGCCACCCAGCACTTTCTCTACCTTCGGCGGCTCCTCGAACCCCTCCCCTACGCCGTGGACTTGCTGATCAGTGGGCGCACCGCAAGCGACAAGAGGGAATTGAAAGCGCGTGTTGCGAGCGGCAAGACCCACATCATTGTAGGTACCCACGCCCTGATCGAGCACGACGTGGAATTCACAAAGCTGGGATTGGTCATCGTCGATGAACAGCACCGGTTTGGTGTTCTCCAGCGCTATCAATTGATCCGCAAAGGGCCGCAGCCGGACGTTCTGGTGATGACCGCCACGCCCATTCCACGCACGCTAGCGCTGACCCTTTACGGAGACCTCGACTTCTCCGTGATCGACGAACTGCCGCCCCACCGCTCACCCATCGTCACGCGCCTGGTGGAAGAGAAAGACCGCGAGCAGGCTTTCGAGTTCGTGCGCGGTAAGGTCCGCGCGGGCGAGCAAGCCTATGTGGTCTACCCCATCATTGAAGAATCAGGAAAGCTCGATCTGCGCCCTGCCGTCAAAATGTTCAAGCAACTCTCCGTCAACGTCTTTCCGGAGTTCCGGGTGGGCCTGCTGCACGGGCGGCTCTCCAGCAGTGAGAAAGAGGAAGTCATGCGCCGCTTTAAGCAGGGGGAAATCCAGATCCTGGTTTCCACCACGGTGGTGGAGGTGGGCGTGGACGTGCCCAACGCCACCCTCATGCTGATCGAGCACGCCGAACGCTTCGGGCTGGCGCAGCTCCATCAGTTGCGCGGGCGCATTGGACGTGGAAGCAAGAAGTCTTATTGCCTGCTGCTCGCCGCAGACCCTCGTACCCCGGAGTCCGAGGAGCGGCTGCGCACCATGACCGAAACCACGGACGGATTCAAAATCTCTGAAATCGATCTCAAGCTACGCGGCCCGGGAGAATTCTTCGGGACGCGCCAGTGGGGGCTTCCCGCCTTCCGCATCGCCAACGTGCTGCGCGACCAGGAAATTCTGGAGTGGGCGAAGCGCGAGGCGGCGGATTTTATCGAGCGGCCTGCGTCGCAGGAAGAATTCCAGGCCTATGTGAAGTTCCTGCGCCACCACTGGTCCCGCCGCTATGGCCTGGCCGGCGTGGCTTGAGTCTGCACCTCGCCGCTCTCCTGTGATTTAATAGTGGTACCGAACTATGCGCATCATTGCGGGAACACATCGCGGACGCCGGCTCCAAACTCTCAAAGGAGACAAACTCCGCCCTACTTCGGACCAAATGCGGGAAACCCTTTTCGACGTTCTGGGTCTGCGGGTGGAGGGTTCGACTTTCGTGGACGC
>JBJKQF010000255.1:0-8833 GCA_046705545.1 Terriglobia bacterium | reverse complement strand
CTCTTAACCACCACCCGCAACATCTGCTCGTGATTGGTGATGATCGAGCTGAATGCCGGAGCCAGCATCAGATTGGGCCGGTCTGGATCCGCGATAAACTCCTGCTGAATCATGTCGAGCATTTTGGAGCGGATGATGCAACCACCCTTCCAGATGCGGGCGATCTCTGCGTAGTTCAGTCCATAATCGTATTCCGCCGACGCCACGCGAAGTTGCTCAAAGCCCTGCGCGTAGCAAACTATCACGCCGATCCGGTAGGCTTCCCGCAAGTAGCCCAGCATTTCCAGGACATCGCCGTTGAAGGAGCGTTTGGGGCCGCTCAGAACTTCGGAGGCGGCCACGCGTTCTTTTTTCTGGCCGGAGAGGATGCGCGCTTCCACCGCGTAGGCAAGGGTAGGAACCGCCACGCCCAGATCCATCGAATCCTGCGCCGTCCATTTGCCGGTTCCCTTCTGCTCGGCCTCATCGACGATTAGCTCCACCAGGGGGCGTCCGGTCGCCACGTCGGTCTTGCTCAGCACCAGCGTGGTGATTTCCAGCAGATAGGAATTCAGGTCCGAGCGGCTCCATTCATCAAAAACGTCCCGCATGTCTTGGACGGACAGCGCCAGAATGTTTTTGAAGATGTCGTAAACCTCGCAGATCAGCTGCAGGATGCCGTACTCGATGCCGTTGTGAACCATCTTGACGTAATGCCCGGCCCCTCGCGGCCCGAGATAGGTGCAGCAGGCGCCGTCGCTCGTCTGGGCGGCCATTTTGGTCAGCAGGGGCTCAAGGTGTCGGTAGGACTCTTCGTGCCCGCCGGGCATCAGGGAAGGCCCGTGCAGCGCCCCTTCCTCTCCGCCGCTGACGCCCATTCCGAACAGGTGCAATCCCGCGGCGCTCAGATCCTCCACGCGGCGCTCGGTGTCTTTAAAATAGGAATTTCCACCGTCAATAATGATGTCATCCGGCTCCAGGAGCGGCTTCAAATCCTTCAACACCGCGTCCACCGCCTTGCCCGCGGGGACCATCACCAGGATGCGCCGCGGTTTTTCGAGCGCGGCGATAAAATCCTTCAACGAGTTCGTCACCGTAATCTTCTTGCCGGCCACGGCGGCAGACACTTTCTGGACGGTTTCCGGGTTGACATCGAAGCCGGCGGCAGAAAATCCTTTGCTCTCCGCATTCAATGCCAGGTTCTTGCCCATCACCCCTAGCCCGATTACTCCCAGATGTCTCAACTCCTCCATCGCTTCCTCCTTACACTGTCCATTTTTGAAGGGTGTCCTGAGCCCGAATTTCCCGAGCGGCGCTAAGAAGCGCGACTCAGCGTCGCGAAAGGAATATAATATACCCTTTAAGCGTTCCGTTTCGGGGCTTCAGGCATCTAAAAAATTAGATGCTCGGGCAGAGCGAATGCGCACGCCGCTCGCGAGTTTCCTCGGCCCCCTGCGTGCGCGAAAATCATACCAGGAGGAATCCCCTTGGACGGAAAGCCCGTTGCTCAAACTTCCAAAGACATCCTGACGGGACCTGCGCTCGATCAGCTCTGCATCAACACCATCCGCGGCCTGGCTATGGATGCCGTGCAAAAAGCCAATTCCGGGCACCCTGGCCTGCCGATGGGCGCGGCTTCCATGGCTTACGTCCTGTGGACCCGGCATCTGCGGTACGACCCCGTGAAGCCCCTGTGGCCCAACCGCGACCGCTTTATCCTCTCCGCCGGCCACGGCTGCATGTTGCTTTACAGCCTGCTGCATCTCACCGGATACGACCTCTCTCTCGATGAAATCGAGCATTTCCGCCAGTGGGGCAGCGAAACGCCGGGGCATCCTGAATATCAGCCGAAAAGAGGAATTGAAACCACCACCGGCCCGCTCGGCCAAGGCTTCGGAAACGGTGTGGGCATGGCGATCGCCGAGCGCTACTTGGCCGCCCACTTCAACCGCCCCGGACACGAGCTGCTCGACTACAACATTTACGCGCTCGTAAGCGACGGTGACCTGATGGAAGGCGTGGCGGCGGAGGCAGCCTCTCTGGCGGGACACCTGGGACTCAGCAACCTGGTATACCTCTACGACGACAACCACATTTCCATCGAAGGGTCCACGGACTTAGCCTTCACGGAAGATCGTGGCAAGCGCTTTGAGGCTTACGGATGGTTCGTGCAGCACGTTGAAGACGGCAACGACCTTGAGGCGATTGACAAGGCCCTGAAAGCAGCCGAGGCAGAGAAAGATCGTCCCTCCATCATCATGGTCAGAACCCACATTGCCTACGGCAGCCCCAACAAGCAGGACACGGCCGGCGCCCACGGCTCCCCGCTCGGCGAGGAAGAGATCGCCCTGACCAAGAAAAACTTGGGCTGGCCCGTCGAGCCGAAATTCCTCATTCCCGAGCAGGCTCTGGCGCATTATCGCAAGGCCGTCGAGCAAGGCGAGAAAGCCGAAACTGAGTGGCAAAAGCGCCTGGCCGCGTACCGCCAAGCCTTCCCGGAGCTTGCCGCCGAGTGGGACCGCTACGTGCGCGGAGAGTTGCCCGAAGGATGGAAGGCCAAGCTTCCCGTCTTCAAGCCTACCGACGGGCCTCTGGCCACCCGCCAGGCTTCCGGCAAAGTTTTGAACGCCATTTCCGCCAGCCTGCCCACGCTGCTGGGCGGCTCAGCCGACCTCGCGCCTTCCACCGACACATTCGTAAAGGACGCAGGGCAATTTGAGAAAGGGAGCTACGGAGGCCGCAACTTCCACTTCGGGGTTCGCGAGCACGCCATGGGCTCCATTATGAATGGCATGGCCTTGAGCGGCTTGATTCCCTACGGCGCCACCTTCCTGATTTTTTCCGACTACATGCGGCATACCATCCGCCTGGCAGCGCTGATGGGCATCCATTCCGTATTCGTTTTCACGCATGACAGCGTTTTCCTGGGAGAGGACGGCCCCACGCACCAATCCATCGAGCAACTCGCCTCCCTGCGCGCAATTCCAAATCTCTGCTTTATACGGCCAGCCGACGCGAATGAAACTTCCGCGGCCTGGCGCGTGGCGATTGAGCGGCAGGGCGGCCCGGTGGCGATGGCGCTGACCCGGCAAAAACTTCCCATCATCGACCGCCAAAAATACGCTTCCGCCGACGGCCTCGAGCAGGGCGCTTACGTCCTGGCCGACGCAAAGGGGAAGCAACTCCAACTGATCCTGATTGCTTCCGGGTCGGAAGTCTCCGTGGCCCTGGAAGCTTACGAGAAGCTGACGGCCGATGGCGTTGCCGCTCGCGTGGTCAGCATGCCTTCCTGGGATCTTTTTGAAAAACAGTCTCAAGCGTATAAGAATGAAGTATTGCCCCCGTCCGTGACGGCCCGTCTAGCCATTGAGGCGGCCTACCCGCTGGGCTGGGAGCGTTATGTCGGACTTCAGGGCGCCACGATTGCCATGACTCATTTTGGGGCGTCCGCGCCGGCCAAAGTGCTGGCGGAAAAATTCGGGTTCACGTCCTCACACGTGGTGGAGCGGGCCCGAGAATTATTGAAGGGTTAACGAATCGCAGACCTGCCCATGGGGCGGCGCGCTGAAGTTGCGGCACTTGCATTCGCGGCCGCAGGGTAGCTTGGCGCGCGGGTTGGCACGGGGCAGGCGCTAGACCGGGCGGCGGTCCCGCCCAAGGTTTGGACATTGATAAAGAGGAGGGCAAGTTACGATGAGTGAGAATCCCCTGAAAGAGTTGCAGAAATACGGACAGAGCGTATGGCACGACTACATCCGCCGCAAGGAACTCCTTTCCGGCGGCTTGAAAAAGCGCATTGAGGAAGACGGCGTGTTGGGCGTCACCTCCAACCCGAGTATCTTCGAGAAGGCGATTGCCGGCAGCGACGACTACGACGAGAGCATCAGCCAGTACACACAGCAGGGCCTGGAGGCGGCGCAGATCTACGAGAAGCTGGCCGTGGAAGATATTCAAAACGCCACGGACATTTTCCGTCCCGTCTACGAGGCCACCGAGGGCCGCGACGGCTACGTCAGCCTGGAAGTTTCGCCCCTGTTGGCGCACGACACCCAGGGCAGCATTGAGGAAGCTCGGCGCTTGTTCCGAACCGTTGACCGGCCCAACGTGATGATCAAGATTCCCGGAACCAAGGAAGGCCTGCCCGCCATTGAGCAGGTGCTCAGCGAAGGAATCAACGTCAACATCACCCTGCTCTTCGGCATCGAGCGCTACGAAGAAGTGGCCAGGATTTATCTGAAGGCCCTCGAAAAGCGGGCCGCCGAAGGCAAGCCGGTCGACCACGTAGCCTCCGTGGCCAGCGTCTTTGTGAGCCGAATTGACTCGCTGCTGGACCCACAGTTGGAGGCAAAGGCTAAGGACGCCAAGACGCCGGAAGAGCAAAAGAAGCTTGAAGGCCTCATCGGGAAAGTCGCCGTGGCCAACACCAAGCTCATCTACCAGAAGTTCAAGGAAGTCTTCGGCGATGCGCGTTTTGAAGCCCTGGCGCAGAAAGGCGCGCGCGTGCAGCGCCCGCTGTGGGCCTCGACGAGCACCAAAAACCCCAACTACAACGACGTTCTTTACGTGGAGGAGCTGATCGGTTCCGACACCGTGAACACCATGCCAACCAACACCATGGACGCCTTCCGCGATCACGGCAAAGCCCGCGCCACAGTCGAGGAGGGACTCGATGAAGCGCGGCGGGTGATTGCTCAGTTCGCCGAGGCCGGATTGGACCTCCGTGCCGTCACCCAGCAGTTGGAAGACCAGGGTGTAAAGTCCTTCGCGGAGGCCTTCAACAAACTGCTAGGGAGCATCAAGGATGAAAAAACCAAATTCGCAGGACAAGCCAATTAGCCGCCCGTTGAGCGTGCCCGCCAGCCTCAGCAAAGGCGTGCAGGCCACGCTTGAAAAACTGGAGGAGGAGAAATTCTCCAAGCGTCTTTGGGAGCGCGACGCCTCGGCGTGGAAATCCGAGCCCGAAGCCCAGAAGATCATCCGCAACGCTCTGGGCTGGCTGACCATTGTCCGCGATATGCGAGGGGAACAGGACGAGCTTGCAGCGTTCGCCAAGGAAGCACAGCAGGCGGGGTTCCGGCACGCCGTGCTGCTTGGCATGGGCGGGAGCAGCCTGTGCCCGGACGTCCTGCGGGCCACCTTCGGAACGGCGCCCGGCTACCCGAACCTCCAGGTGCTGGACTCCACCGTGCCGGCAAACATTGAACACGTCGCGAAATCCATCGACCTCGCTAAGACGCTCTTCCTGGTTTCCAGCAAGTCCGGCGGCACCACGGAAACGCTCAGCTTCTACCAGTACTTCTACGAGCAGGTCGGCAAAGTAAAGGGTGAGAAGGCGGGCGAGAATTTTGTCGCCATCACGGACCCCGGAACCGGGCTTGAAAAACTTGCCAAGGAACGGAACTTCCGGCGGGTCTTTCCGGGCGCTGCGGACATCGGAGGCCGCTACTCGGCTTTATCCAACTTCGGCATGGTTCCCGCGGCGCTGATCGGCCTGGACGTCAAGGATGTGTTTGACCGCGCCGCGCGCATGATGGAAGCTTGCGGGCCGGAAGTCCCGGCGGGCGACAACCCCGGAGTAAAGCTGGGTGCAATCCTGGCGGAGGCGGCACGTGGAGGCCGGGACAAAATAACTTTTGTGATCTCCCCGCAGATCGAAACCTTTGCGGATTGGGTGGAACAGCTGATTGCGGAGAGCACGGGCAAAGAAGGAAAAGGTCTGGTGCCCGTGGCGGGTGAAGCGCTCGGCGAGCCGGGGAATTACGGGCATGACCGTATTTTCGTTCGCCTCCAGCTCACCTCGGACACGGACCAAGCCACCGCGCAAAAGCTCAAGGCGTTGGAAGAAGCCGGGCACCCGGTGATTCGCATTGAGCTTGGGAGCAAGCTGGACCTAGCGCAGGAATTTTTCCGCTGGGAAGTAGCCACGGCCACTGCGGGCGCCCTGCTTGGGATCAACGCTTTCGATCAACCCAACGTGCAGGAGAGCAAGGACAACACCAAGCGCCTGCTTGAACGTTTTCGGTCTGAAGGCAAGCTGCCCGCGGAATCTGCCATGTTGGCCTCCGAGGGCCTGGAGTTTTATTGCGACGCTGAAACGCGCCAAGTTCTTGCAAAACGCTCGGCAAATTCCGCCGAAACTCTCCTGGCGGGTTTCTTTGAGCAGGCTCGCACGGGAGACTACTCGGCCCTCATGGCGTACCTCGAGCGCACGCCGGAAATTGAGGAACAGTTGCAATCGCTGCGGCTGGGCTTGAGGTACGCCCTGCGCACGGCGACCACGCTGGGCTTCGGTCCCCGCTTCTTGCACTCCACGGGCCAGCTCCACAAAGGGGGACCCAACACCGGGGTGTTTCTTCAGATTACCGCGGCGGACGCCACGGACCTGGAGATTCCCGGCGAGCCTTGCACTTTCTCGGTGCTCAAGCAGGCTCAAGCGCTTGGCGACCTCCAATCCCTGGAGAGCAAGAAACGCCGCGTGTTGCGAGTCCACCTGGCTGAAAAAACGCCCGCCGGACTCGAGCGGCTGGCGAAGGCTTTGAAGGCTGCCGTGGCCGGGGCGCAGGCAAGCTCGGCGTCTTGAAGTTGAGAGTTCGGGCGTTCCGCTAATTCAAAACAGGAAAGGATAAAGGCCTCATGACGGATGCGGCGACATTGACCAACCCTTTGCGCGAAGGGATGCGCATTCGGAAGACGCCCGCTCCCTGTGCGATGGTGATCTTCGGCGCGTCGGGCGATCTGACGGCGCGCAAACTGATTCCCGCCCTTTACTACCTGCACTGCGAGCGGCTGCTTCCGCCGGGCTTTTCAGTGATCGGCTGCGCTAAGACGCCTTACAGCAACGAGAAATTTCGCGAGGCGATGACGGAAGCCGTCAAGAAATTCTCGGAAAAGTCGGCGGCGGTGGATGAAGATTCTCTGAGGAGTTTTGCAAAGTCGCTCTATTATCTAACGGACAATTTTGGCGACGCCAAGGCTTACAGCCAACTCGATAATTTGCTGAACAAGCTTGACACTGAACGCGGAACCAATGGCAACCGGCTTTTTTATCTGGCGACGCCACCGAGTTCTTTTCCCGTAATCGTCAACCATCTGGGCGCGGAGGGGCTGGCCAAACCCAAAGATGCAGAGAAGTGCTGGACTCGCATCGTCATCGAAAAGCCTTTCGGCCATGATCTCAAAAGCGCGCAGGAACTGACCACCACGGTCTCATCGGTCTTCAAGGAAGAACAAGTCTACCGAATCGATCATTACTTGGGAAAGGAAACGGTCCAAAATCTCTTGGTGTTTCGTTTTGCCAACGGGATTTTTGAACCCATCTGGAACCGCCGGTACATCGATCACGTGGAAATTACCGTGGCCGAGGAGTTGGGAGTGGAAGCCCGCGGCCGTTACTACGAAGAGGCGGGGTTGTTGCGTGACATGGTTCAAAACCACGTCATGTCGGTGCTCAGCCTGGTTGCCATGGAACCACCGGCCGCCTTCGATGCCGTGGAAGTGCGCGACGAAAAGGCCAAGGTGATGCGGGCGATCCGGCCCTTCAATCTTGACCGCTTGAATGATTTCGTGGTTCGAGGGCAATACGCTGAGGGCTGGGTAAAAGGTGACCGCGTTCCTGCGTATAAGGAAGAGCCCAATGTCTCCTCAAACTCCACCACCGAGACCTTCGCGGCGCTCAAGTTTTCCATCGACAACTGGCGGTGGGCGGATGTGCCTTTCTACGTACGCTCCGGTAAGCGGCTGGCGAAACGAGTCTCGGAAATTGTGGTCCAGTTCCGGCGCGTCCCGCACATGGTTTTCGGACGCAAGGTTGAGAATCCGGTTCTTCCCAACGTGCTTGCCATGCGCATCCAGCCAAACGAAGGAATTGCGGTCAACTTCAACGCCAAGTTCCCCGCCCCCACCATGGAAATCCGCCCCGTGAAAATGGAGTTTCGGTATGCGGAATCTTTTGGCGGAGAGCCTCCGAGCGCTTATGAGACGCTGCTTCTCGATTGCATGATGGGAGACCAGACGCTTTTCAATCGCGAAGATGCGGTTGAGCTGGCGTGGCAATTGCTCACGCCCGTCCTTGAACGCTGGAAGGAAGACGGCGCAAAAGGGTTGCAATATTATGAATCAGGAAGCTGGGGCCCGGCGGCGGCAGACGAGTTGCTGGAACGCGACGGCAGGCGCTGGCACCGGCTGTAGGCCTTTGTACCGAATCGACCAGGCCCCTCGCTGAGCGATCCTTTTGAACTCGCGGCTGCCGGGGAACAAACGGAGAGGAGGAAGTCTTGCCTGTAGGGAAGAAGTTCAAATCCTTAACGGCCGGAGAGCTCCAATCGGCGAACATCGCTGAGCTTGAGAAGGAGCTTTCAGAACTTTGGCGGTCCGCGGCGGAAGATCCGGAAACGGAACATCCCGTCATGCGTGCCTGCGTACTGACTCTCCTCGTGTACGTTGAAAGTGAACGCGCCGGTCAGGAAACACTCCAACTGATCAGCCACGTGATTTCTCAGAATCCCTGCCGCGCCATCATCATGATCGCCGAAGAGAACGAAAAGCCGGAAGGCATGACCTCCTGGATTTCCGCTCAGTGTCACCTGCCCGCTTCCGGCGCCAGGCAGGTTTGCTGCGAACAGATCTGCATTCAAGCCCGCGGTGAAGCGGTCAAAGGCTTGGACAATATCGTGGTTCCTCTGGCGATTCCGGAGCTTCCGGTATTCCTCTGGTGGAGGGCCGGGCGCTTTGATCCTCCGGCATTTCTAGAGCCCATCCTGCGCATCACCAACCGTGTCCTGGTCGATTCATCCCGCTTTGAAGAGCCGGAAGCTGACCTCGCCATGTTAGCCCGGCAGGTCGAGCGGTTTACGGG
>JBJKQF010000254.1:0-6750 GCA_046705545.1 Terriglobia bacterium | reverse complement strand
CAGGAAATCTCATAGGTTCCGATGCGGCGGGCCAGCCGCAGAATATCTTCCTTGTCGTCGCCGGCCAGCGGGCGGTAGATGGGCACGTCGATTCCGCGGTCCACAGCGGCGAGGTTGTGCAGGGTTTGCGAGGCCACCTGCGAGACACTGTCGCCCGTCACCAATCCTAAGGCGCGCTCGGGCCGGCAGATTTCCCGCGCGATGCGCGCCATCATGCGGCGGTAGAGCAACACGCGGAGGCTTTCCGGGGCGCCGGCCACGATCTGCCGCTGCACGGGGTCGAAAGGAATCAAATACAACCGGGAAGTAAATTGGTACGGCGTGAGAGCACGGACGATGTGGTCTGCCACGGGCTTCGATGAGCTTCCTGAAGTTGACGTGCCTCCGTAGAAGTGCGCGAAGATCAAGTGGGCGCTCCGCCGCATCATCTTATAAGCCGCGACGCCGGAATCGAACCCTCCGGAGAGCAGCATGACTAGCCGTCCTCCCGTCGCCGCGGGCAGCCCGCCAGGCCCTTCCACCCGCTCCGCGTAGACAAGGGTTTTGCCCGGGATGACCTCCACCCAGCAGGTCGCATCAGGATGCTTCAGCTTCACGCTTGCGTCGCTGCGCTTTGCTCGCAGGGCGGAAAGAACCTCCCGGCCAACTTCGCGCTCGACTTCCATGGAGCGTAGCCCTGCCGCTGTATCGGCAATCTTGGCGCGCACGGCAAAGCTGGCAGGGCTGATCTGTTCCATCAGGCGGCAGGCACAGCGAGAGATTTCCGGCATCCCGCCGTTGACTTCCCAGGCCAGGCCGATGTAGGCGAGGCCGAAGATTCTCTGCAAGCGCTCCACCATGGCCGGAAGCAGGCTTTCATCCGGCACAGGCACCACCAACCGGTCTGAGATCTGCTCCAAGGGTTGGCGGCAAATGTCCTCCAGGCTGTGCTTCACCGCCGTAATCAGGCGGCTGAGGAAGAATTTTTTGTTTCCGCCTTTCAGCCAGATTTCGTGGTAGTGCAGCACCAAAACTCTTTTGGTTGTTCCTTGCTCCATCCGATTTTCCCGCTCGTTGGTGGCCACGGCATGATTTGGATGCCGTGGGTTTGTCGCCGCTGGTTCAAGGAAGTCGGCAGCACAGCGGCCGCGCCTTGTCGGCCCGGCCCAGTTCCCCGGGCGGGTTAAAGATCAGGACGCAGAACACCGCAGCTTTGCGAAGTAAGACCAGACTCGGCCCGTCCGTTGCGCCGGCGCGCCAGCGATGAAATCTAGAATATCCGTATTCCCACGGTGCGGCAAGCCGCCGCACGGCGTGGCCAAGCGCCTGCCCGGGGGAGGGAAGGTGTTGCCGAGCGTTAAAAGAAATTGCTTCCGCGTTGTGCGTTATAATGCCCAGGGCCACAAGAGAGCATAACGCCTCGGCCGCACGGGTCTCACAGCATGACGAAAGTGCAAGGTATCTCCATCGCCGTCCTCAGCCTTTGGGTGGGCTGGACGCTGTTCATGTGGTTTGCGGCCACCCGCAGCTTCCGCACCACGGATCTGGTGCTGAAGTCCCCACCGCCAGAGTTTAGCCGGATTGCGCCGGGCCTCAGCCCGGAAAGCACACGAGAAATGCTGCGCTACGTGGCTTCGGAAATCAACCGGACGTACTTTCGCGCCTACGGCTGGGGGCAGATCGCCCTGGGAAGCGTGCTGCTGCTCCTGTTCTTGTTCAAGACTCCCCGCGACACGTTTGGTTTGGTGGTGGTGGCCGGCATGCTCTTTATTGTGCTCATTCTCACTCTGGGCGTAATGCCGCAAATCATCGCGCTTGGGCGCAACATCGATTTCCTTCCGCGCACCCCCGCACCCGCTGATTACCAGCGCTTTTGGAAAATGCACATGACCTTTACCGGCCTGGACTCCGCAAAGCTCCTGGCCGGTTTAGCTCTGCTGGTTCGCATGATTGTTACCTTGAAGTAGAGGCGGCTTTACGCCTCCATGTGGCCTGGTAAGCTCCCCGCTACAAGACCAGACTGACCGCTGCCCGCGCCGCGCGGCTTGACAGGTTGCGGGGCCAATGGCAACATGAATCCTGTCGCCTTCACCAACCGTATTCTGCTTGCAGCAGGGAAATTTGGGGCGACGCCCGCAGTTGCCGAAGTGGCGGAACTGGCAGACGCGCTACATTCAGGGTGTAGTTCCCGTCAGGGAGTGGAGGTTCGAGTCCTCTCTTCGGCACCAGCTTTTGATCTTTTCCCTCAGCTTCAGATCGCGCTCAGGCCGTGACGGCCTTCTGCCGCTTCAGGCGGTCTTGCGGGGGCGATTTCCGAATCACCCCCGCGCACCACGTACACAACCATTAAGGTGAGGTGCTGCAGCTTGAGAAGGTAAACTTCAGGGAACTCTCGCCGGATTGGGTTTGGTCGGCGCTGCCTCCTGGAGTCACGGTCACCGGATCGCTGGTCTGCGAGCTGGAAAGCGAGGTGCAGGTCATCAAGCCGTCGCTCGATCCGTCGGCGAGCGCGTTGATGTAGTAGGTGACGGGGTCCGAGGTACTGGGGGCGGTAACGTTGTTGCCCGATGAGCTGTTATAGTCTCCGGCGGCCGCGTTGCTGGCGGGCACCGAAACGCTGTAACCCACGCAGTCGGCAGAGCCGGTGGCGCAGCCGTTCGAGGCGGACGTGGTATCCACCGTGGTGTAGATGGGCGGCTGCGCGCTGGTCACGTTGCTCGCGGGCGCGGACGTCCAGTCGAACAGCGGCACCGTTACCTTGATGACGGAGTTGTCAGAGGGATCGGTGACCGATTGCAGCGCTGAAATCTGCACGCCGCCGCTCACGGGCTGGGAACTGCCGTCCGAAGTGAGTATCTGGCCGGAGATCGTGGCCGGTCCGCTAGGCGTGCCTGTCTCCGGGAACAAGGGAATGCTGCCCGTGCCGTCGCCAACGCCAACATTAAACACCACCGAAGGATTGTAGGTGGAATCCGTGAGCGATTGCGGGGCTGGGCCTCCGACCACCACGTCAAAGTTGCTGCTGTTGCTGGGTGGCAGCGGGCAGAAGGCGAAGGTGCCGTCCTGCTGCGTCACCCCCGACATAATCACGCGGTCGATCGTCGCGTCGTTGGGATCGGGCTGCTCGAGCATCACCACAGCGCCGATGATGGGCGCTCCGGGGTTCGCTCCTGTGGAGCCCTGCACCACCTTGCCGCTGATCGTGTTGGTGTTCATCGACACCTCGCCCGCGTGCAGCACGGGCTTCAAGAGGTATGTGCCGTTGCCCTGCCGTACGATGGAGCAGGAGTTGATATCGATGTTCAGGTCCACGCTCTGGCCAACCGTGACGGTGAGGCCGCCGTTCGAGATCTGGGAAGAAGGAATCTTGATTCCCGTCTGGGCTTGGCTGGCCAACTGCAATTCATAAGTGGAACTTGAGCCGTTGGGAACCACGCAGTTCCAGCCCTTCGAGCACGCATTGTCGGAAGGACCTGAGGAGGCGTTGTTGGCGAGAAGGTAGAGCCGGAGCTGCTGGTACTTTCCCGGCGGCAAGACTTTCTGGCCCAGCATGAAAAGGGTACCGCAAAAGTTAGCAGTGCTGCTAGGGTTCAGCTTCGTCAGGTCAACCTGCATGGGAGTGCTGGTGAGGTCCACCAACGTTTGCCAACCGCTGTCGCTCGGTCCCGCATCGGCATTAAGGTTCGCTTGCACCTTCGTGACGGTTACATAGACGTCGGAATACAAATTTCCGCAAGTGGGCGGATCGCTAAGAAAGGTGTTAATCGTGCCCGTCGTTGCAGCCGTCGGCTGGCTATTGCCTCCGCAACTGACCAAGGCTACCACTCCCAATGCAAGAACGATGGAACACAGCAGCAACGTGTAAGGTTGAACTCGTTTCTTGCTCATCAAAGAAACCTCCTCGATTGACATCATCAGGGCCTTTGTACGGCCGTGCGTGAGGCGAATTCAGCAAGCGCCCGCCTCATGGCTCGATAACATCTCAACGCGGGCACAACTTGTGGCGGTATATTTGTGCAAGGAATATGCGCCGCATTGAAAAAACACCGCGCTACCGCTCAGTTTGCGAACTGATGCGCGGACTTGGCCCCGGGGCTCCAAAGCGCACCTCGGGGCACGTTAACAATAAGAGTGTGAAATCTGCCGCATACCCTATGATACCGCCAAGGCTGCGGCAGTTGCCCTTATTGCAGATTTTCAGAAATCAACTCCCCGCCGAATCTCCTACGGCAGGGGCGCGCGAGGCCTATATCTCAGCGCGCGGGAGCAAGAAATTTGCACGGACGCTACCTCGTGGAGTCCGGCCGGTGCTGCAAGGGGGCCACGGACACCATGGGAGCCGCCGCAACCGTCTGGCTGGGCGCTCGGTTGTCCGCGGACACGGCGGTCCCTGCATACTTCGGAGCACTCACGTATCCGTGCATGTGATTCTTGCTGATCTCGTTTATCACAATCTCCAGCGGCTGGCCGTTCCGGTCGGTATAAAAGAAAACCGGCTCATAGAGGTCGATGTGTTTCTTGATCAACTCCTTATCATCCACCAGCAGATGAAGGTTGCAGAACTGATGTTTGGCATTTGTTTTGCGCAGGGAGACGGCGATCGGTCCCACGCGCTGGAAATGCTTTGCCTTGAAGAGATCAAACTCATAGTAATTCCGTTCTCCCTTCCTCTCTAGTTCCACGAGTTCGCTGTGATTCTTGGCAATCGAGCCGTTTAGTTCATCCCGGGTTGAAGAGAGACTGTTCTGGAACTCCGCCTGGGTCTTTTGGAGGTTTTGCTGGGTGGAGTCGAGGGCCTTTTGATGTTCGGCCAGTTCCGCCTCTACCTGCTTCCATCGAGGGTCGTCCCTCTTAACCACATGGTGATGGGCCCGGTATCTCGCGTGTTCAGCCGCCAACCGGCGCTGGTGCTCGAGGGCCGCCTGTTGCCGTGCGGCCTGCTCGGTCTTTAAGTTATTTAGTCGTGAGCTCAGGGCTTGCAGTTGCCCCTGGGTTTGGGTCAGCGAGGTGGTCAGCTCCTGGTTGCGGGCTGCTAACTGATTGGCGACTTTGTGCTGGTCCACAAGGAAGCCGACGGCGACCGCCGCCAGACATAAAATCACAATCGCCGCTACCCACAGCGGCCGTGTGGACCGCCCAGGATCAACTGGCGCATTTCCGCTTTCATTCGCATGCGCGTTTTCATTCATAATTCCGTTTTCATTTTCATTCATCGCGGTATCCCTCAGCCTCCAGGTCGTTTTTCCAAGCCCCAGGCTTGGCGAGCTAGAAATGGTAGTGCAAGCGCAGTGCCAGACGCAGCTTGTCATAAGCATAGTGGATTCAGTGGCTTATAAAAATCCATGGAGCGCGGAGGGTTCTCCCCTAAAGAAACGGAGCCCCCGTTTGGGTAAAAAATTCCAAGTGAAGAATTGGATAATATCCCGTCTGCCGAGGTCAGATAAACCCGGTCTATCGGCCGGATTAGGGTGGGATGGTTAGGATACCTCGCGGGTCAAGAGGCGCTCAGAGTCTGGCTTACTTGCGGCAAATCAGCGGCAAAATTGATGGAATTTTACGCTTTCACGGCGATGAATTCCTCAGGTGAAAGGGCAATAAATGCGAGGAGATAGAAATCCGTATTGCGCTTGACTTTTGAGTTGGAAGGGGTAAATTAGTAGCCGGAGACACAGAAAAAGCTTCGTACATTGATGGTTCGGAGCTCCAGCACCTGCGACCTCACAAACGAACACGCCTCCTGCGCATGCGGAACCGAACTCGAGGGCCAAGGAAGCACTCTCGCGGTTAACCTCTTCATCCGTTGTGGCCGGTGAAAAGAGGAGGGTCCCATGTTTCAAATGATTAACGACGAAAAGCCCACCGCGGAAGACCGCAAGCTGATTTGGGTAAAGGTGGGGATGTTTGTGGTGCTCATCGCCGCCCTGGGCGGAGTTGTCTATTTCTTTGCTTTTACGCAGTGGGCAAGGTAATCAAGTGCCTGCAAGGGGGAAGTTTTCCCGCACGAGGTGAAGTGCGGCCTCTTTGGTCTCGATCTGTCCTTCGAGCTGCGCGTCTTCAACCACTTGTAGAATGTGTTTGAACTCAGGTCCGGGAGTGTAGCCTTCGCGGACGAGGTCGTGTCCGCTGAGCAGGCGCGGGGGTTTAATCTCCTGGGCGGGAATCTCTTCAAGCATCTTCTTCGCCATGTGATAGTTGTTCAGCATTCCATGGCTCGCCAGGCAATCCAGCCGATGCAATTCCAGATGCTCTGAGAATCCCTCCATGCGCAGAAAACGGATCTGGTTGGAGCGGCGCATCTGGGGGAAGTCCTTGAAGCGCAGGTGATGCCGCACCAGCTCTGAAACGCGTTCTGTGTCGCGGGATGAGAGCCGCAACCGCAGGCAGATTTCCTCCGCCATCTTGGCTCCTACCTCAACGTGGCCGTCAAAGCGGATGCGCTCCCGGACGCGGAACGTGGGAGGTTTGCCGACGTCGTGGAGCAGAACGCCGAGCGCCAGCGCGGGCGACGTCTGCCGGAGCCCCTCCAACATCATTAGTGTGTGCGTCCACACATCGCCTTCCGGATGGAACTCGGGCGGCTGCGCGACGCCTTGCATGGACTTTACTTCCGGCAGTACCTGAACGAGCAGTCCAGTGTCGTCCAGCAACTCAAAGCCCCGCCGCGCGTTCCCCTCAGTCAGGATTCTAAGGATCTTGTCCCGAATGCGCTCGGCGCTGACTTGGCGGATTTCCGGCGCCAGGGCGCGAATGGCCTCGGCGGCCGCAGAATCG
>JBJKQF010000253.1:0-48793 GCA_046705545.1 Terriglobia bacterium | reverse complement strand
CTTAGGGGGAGGGGGCAGGGAATTTTCCTTTGTCCGCCCGTGTTTACCTATAATCATTTCCCTGCCCCACTAAGGGAACACTTCTCACGGCACTATACCTGTAGCCTCAAAATCTAAGAAGATGCGCTGAAATGTTCTTGGTATCTTATTGATATAGTTTAGCTTATCAATGCCCCTTCGGATTGGCCGACGGCGAGCCTAGCTTGTCACTAATCCAGCGGCGCACTGGCCTACTCGGCTCCCGAGCTTTTGAGGGTCTGAGGCACTTTAGTTTCTGTACGCGAGCTACTACGGTCGCTCGCCGAAGTGGTGCCATTTGCCGTCGGCGATGGCCGCGGTGACTACCGAGGCCGGGTCATTGTTTCTGGCGCGCACTACAGGGGCTGGATCAGTCGCCACACGCGCTTGATCGGCAGGAGTCACAGCCTCACCGAAGTGGTGCCATCGGCCATCGGCATCTGCGGCTGGTTTCCGGGCAGGCGGGTCGGTGGCCCGATAATCTACGCTGGATGCCGGTGGATCGTCCTGTGGGTCTGGCGGGTCATAAGGATCGTAGGCCACCGGACCACACGCGTATGGCCCGTAGGGATAGCATGAATTGTAGTAGCCGTAAGGATAAGGATACCCATACCAGGAGCTGTAGGCCCAATAGGATCCCGGCCAAAAAGTCCACGGCCAGTAATTCCATCCGAATCCCCAAAAGTCGTCCCAGTCTCTATGGTAGTACCCATAGCCGCCCCAGCCTCTGAAACCCCGGCCATAGTAGCCGCCACGGCCGTAGAATCCGCCGCCGCGGAAGCCCCTGTGGAAACCGCCACCGCCGTGATACCCACCATGGAAACCAACGCTACCCCGGAATCCGCCACCTCCTCTGCCAAAGCCGCTATGAAAATGGCCTCCACCGTGGAATCCACCGCCGCTGTGGAACCCGCCATGGAAACCACCACCATGGAAGCCTCCTCCGCGGAACCCTCCGCCATGTCTTTGCGCGAAGGCAGTTGTCGCCACCATTAGGCACATTAAGGACAGAAAGAGAATCTTTGCGGGACGCATGCTCGCACCCCCTTTCCCAAAGTGTAGCACGTCTTGCCTTTGGCGCAGTGGGTGGAACAACCGAATTCAGAGATAGCGCCGCGTTTTTGGTCCTTCCCTACAGCTTAAGGTCGCGAGAGAGACATTCCAAGGCTGCCAGCTTTTAGGTTAGAAGCATCCGCTCAATTCACCTTCAGAGTAAGGTCAAGCGAGTGGCTCGTGCTGCCGGAAGTTCCACTGACTAAGAGCGCGTAGCTGCCAGTGGGTGTCCCGGGCGAGCTGGCCTTCGTGTTGGCTCCGCCACCGCCCCCCCCGCATGATGCCCACAGTGTCACAGCAAGCAGGACCGCGCCCAGTGCCAAGACATAGCGCGGGCGGTTGTAGCCTGGCGTTCTAAGGGGATCTGGAATCCTGTGCTTTCCCAAGGACGTCCCGCGCGCTAAGAACCAAGCGAGAGCGCCCAGACCCAGAAGCGCAGCCCACAGACCTACGGGCGGCGGTCCTGGCGGCCCAGGTTCGCGCGGTGCTGCGAGGGTTGGCGCGGAGGTGGTCACACGCACGGAAAACTTAACGGCACCTGACCCGCTAAGCGTGACAGAACTCGGACTCACGGTGCAGGTCCCAAGCGATGGCGCGCCCGGGCACGAGAGTCTCACGGTTTGATTGAATGCACCGAGTGGGACAACCTCCAGTGAATACGTCGCCGATTCTCCCGCTGTTATCGTCGCGCTCGACGAAGCTCCCGGCGCTACCCCCAGCTCAAAGTCCGGCGCATCGGCGGTCCCGCTCAAGCTCACTGTCTGCGGGACGCTACCTGCATTGTCGGCAATACTCAGCGTAGCCGTGCGCGTCCCCGGTTCCGATGGTGCAAAGGTGATATTGATCACGCAGCCTAAGCCTACGCCCAACGCGGTACCGGACGAGCAGTTGCTACCCGTGGCTACCGTAAAGTCCGCCGGGTTTGATCCTCCGATGGTGATGCCCGAGAAGTTGATGGGAACTGTTCCTGTGTTCCAGACTGTAACCGACTGCGGGACGCTCGTCGCTCCCACGTATTCATTATTAAAGTTCAGACTGGAAGGGGAAGTTTTCACCATGGCCCCCTCTACCGTTCCGCTCAGAGTCACATACTGGCGGGTGGCGCCGGTGGTATTGGCGTCAATAAGCAGAGACCCAGTTACTGAGCCCGTAGCAGTGGGGGTAAAGGTGACGTTAACGTTGCAACTGCCCCCGGGCGCCACGCCGGTTCCGCAGTTATTCGTTTGGGCAAAGCTGGTATTGGCTGCGCCTGCCGCCCCACCCAAGGAGATTGAAATAGTCATCGCGGCACTGCCCGTATTGGTTATTGTCACCGCCTGTGGGGTACTCGTTGTTCCGACGGTTTGCATGGGGAAAGTTAAGCTCTCAGGAGAAATTTCGATGGCGGGGCCTTGGACGACATTAACTGCTGCGGAACTTTGTCCGCTGACGGTTCCGTCTGTGGCGATGACCGTGAAAGGATAATTACCCGCCGGCAGGCTGGACGAGGTCGCGACCACCAGGCTTGTTCCCCCGATCCCGCCGCCCGGGACCTGGACCGACGTATCGCCAAACTTGCAGGTCGCGCCCGCCGGCAGGCCCGCGCACTGCAATTGCACCGTGGTCGAATACCCGTCAAGGGAAAAGATCCCAAGCCCGTAATCGGATGTCGTACCTCCGGCGGCGACCGTCATTGAACCATTGAGAGCCAGCCGGAAGCCGCCCAATCCAGTTGCCTGTGTCCCGTAAGCGGTTTCGGTATCCGATCCAAGCTGCGCTTGGATCGAGAAGACATGCTTGGGGTTGAATGTCGAATTGATTTGGAATGGAACGTCCAGGCTTGACGAGCCTGCGGGAATCGTCACGCTGGAAGGGATGGTAATGGCCGGATCGCTGGCGGAGAGGTTGATGGTCGTTGAACTCGCAGAAGCGAGCGCCAAATTGATCTGCAGGTTGTCATTTGTTCCGACCACCGGGTCGGAGACTAGGCGAATTTGCATTGCCGGACCTGGCGCGGCAGGGATAACGTGGTAGGACGACGTAGCTGTATCAAGCTCAATCAAGTCGGTCCGGCCATCACCTGTAACGTCGGCGGCAAACTGCGGTGAGCTAGCAGTGGTGATATTGAAAATTGTGTAGGTCGGAGTAAAAGTACCATCGCCATTCCCGGCTAGGACTTGAAAGTAGCTGTCAGGTTCATAGCCTAAGGGGTTGTCGAATGGAGATTGGTACACGATGATGTCAAGATTACCATCGCCATTGAAGTCGCCGAGGATGGGCCCTCCCACGTCTGCATTGGCGTCATTGACAACTCCAGCATAAGGCTGGTAGGTGTTGGTCAGCGTGAAAGAACCATTGGGCTGGGCGAGGTAGATCGCATATTGAGGTGGCAGACCAATTGGAAGGGTTGTTAGCGGTTCTACCTGTTCAACAATGTCCGGGCGGCCGTCATGATTGAGATCACCCACGGCGATCGGCCCGGCGTCCGTTAGAACGATTTGAGGTGACCCGAACGTGCCGTCGCCATTCCCTAGGAATTCATAAATGTCATGGCCCAAGGTTCCCGCAGAGCCCCATCCCTCTTGGATGAGCACATCCAACTTTCCGTCACCATTGAAGTCCCCCACCCAGAGGCCACGCATCCCTATGTTTGAGTTAACGTTAAATCGCGTGGAATACCCAGGCGTGAAATTGCCAGTCCCGTCACCGAGAAATACCGTGAGGACCTGTGTGACAGTATTAGGTTCTGAGCCCGTAACCGCCCCCACCGACACAAAGTCAAGTTTTCCATCGCCATTAAAGTCTCCCGCGCGGAGCGTTCCTATGTTTTCGTCAAGCAATTCGGAGGTTCCAGCCCCAAACGCCCCATTACCCATGTTGGGTGCAAACGAAAAGCGGAGCGCTCCTGAGGAAAGATCGCTACCATCAAATATCAAGTCTGGAAGCCCAGTGTTCCGAAAATCGTCGAAGTCAAAATCTGTGATGCCGGCAAATGTCCCACTGGGTAAATCTGAGTGCACCGCTTGCGCGAATATTCCGTTGCCCTGATTCAGGAGCGCTCCGACGTCGGCGCAGCCCAGGCAGTTGCTCCCTGGGCTCGGGGCCTCGATGAGCGAAAGGTCAAGCTTACCGTCCCGATTCAGGTCTTGAGCCACTAGGCCGGTCAGCGGGGTGTTGATCTCGCCGCCCGTAACCCCGTTAACGAAATATCCGATATACCCACCTTGAGGCATGCCGAACCCGCCATGATTATCATTCTTGAAGACCGACACCGAGTCGGTGTCCTGATTGGCGGTAATAATATCGGGATAGCCGTTGCCGGATAAGTCTGCCACGGCAAGCGAATACATTCCAGGCTCGCCGCGATACACTACGGGAGGGCTAAAGCCGCCTTGGCCGTTTCCCAGAAGCACACTGACCAGATGGCCGGACTGCCATCCGTAGGCACCTGGAAGGTCCGCCACATACCCCGAACTCACGAGGTCCAGGCGTCCGTCGCCATTCACGTCTGCCAGCGCGATCCCGTAGCCGATTTCTCCGATCCCGAAAGCTGTATACGGGGATCCCGCCTGGAAAGTACCATCGCAGTTGCCCAGGTAGCGTTCTGCCAAGTCTAACGTATCCAAGATCACCAAGTCTGAGCAACCGTCACTGTTGAGGTCTCCCAAAGCTAGGTTCGTGGGAGAACTACCCGGGATGCTTGGTACGCTAATCTCTTCCGGTCCTCCGAATGCACCATCACCTTGGTTCAGGTACGCTACGACCTTGGAGATGCCACCAACGTCATTGAGCACAATGTCTGGGTGGCCATCGTTGTTCAAGTCGGCCATTGCAATGTTGGCAACGATTTTGGGGTCTTCGCCGGAGTTTGGATCAGGAGCGGTATAGACTGGAGCGCCTAGGCCCCCTGTGCCATCTCCAGGCAAAAGAGCCAAGAAATCGGGTTGTTGGCTGCCACCCTGCAAACCGACCAGGATGTCCGGGTGGCCATCACCATTGAAATCATTGGTCAGGAGGCAGAGTGGCGTCTCAGAAATCGGGTACTCGGTCTCCGTACTAAATGTTCCATTCCCATTGCCAAGCAGCACGCCCACAGTCTGCGTATCTGCTTCGGCCACGATCAGGTCCAAGACGCCGTTGCCGCGCAAATCTGCCGCCGTAACCGCAATGGGTGATTGGCCAGTGAGCGGAATGATCGTCGGGAGCTGGGATGTCCCATCGCCATTGCCCAGATAGAGCCACAGGTCGTTATCGCCGCCGTTCGCGACCACCCAATCCATTCTCCCGTCACCGTTAAAGTCTCCTGTTGCCACGCTCGTAGGGATGAAACCCGCTGGCAGCGTGGGCCGGAAAAGAAATCCGGGTAACGGTGGAGGCGACGCGGCCGCGGAGGCGGAAAACATTGTCCCAGACCTGCTGATTGAACTGTTGCTTACGGTTCTATTCTGCACCGGAATGGCCAGTCCGCTGCGAGGGCGCGCAAAGTGCCGGAAATAGGCGGAGCCGACGCGGCGGGAGTAGTTCCATCCCAAGAATCGCCCAGCCGTTGGGCTCGTTGCCTGGCCGTGTGGCGATTCGGTTGCCGGCGACGGGCCAACCATAGCGTTTGAAGGCAAATGGCGTGCAACGTACTGTTGTCCGAGGCCGGAATGCGGCAAGCCAATGGTTCCGGCCACGAGGCAGCAGGTTGCCAGACACCGCCACAATCGAACGGAAAAGAGCGGGCCATGTGATCTCATGGATTTCTCCTGATGTGCTAGCTATTAAACATTCCAAAGAATAATGCTGCTGCAAAGTACTGTAAGCGCCGTACCGTCCTTCCAAGATGTTGCCGGACAGGCTCTGCTACTCGACCGAGTGGACTGTTTCCGGTGGGAGCAGAACGAAGTCGCAAGTGGCGATCCCTTCGCTGCAGTTGAGCACTCCGCGGCGGAGGATTTTGGCAGGGCCAGCATCGGGAAAGGGCTGGCGGTAGGCCACTCCAGCCAAGCGGGTAGCGGCGATGCGAAAGGCGTCCGAGCCGGAAACAAATTTGACTTGCGGCCTTTGTCCGGCAGAGAACAGCACGAAGAAGTTGGCCGTACCGGGCTTGAGTCCAACTTTGCTCACCCGGTAGGTGCGCAAGTTGGAAAGTTCGTCGCGGGCCCTGATGATAGCGTTGTTGAAGCTTGTGACAGTTCCGGCGAGCTTCAGCAAGCGCTTGCTGATATCGGGAGTATTGGAGGTGAAGATGGCCAAGGTAGATGGCTGTTGGGATGAGGCTAGGACATAGGCCATGGCGTAATCCCGCACAGCGGTTGAGCGGTGGCCCAGTTTTTCCTCGATCCGGCCCAAATGATCCCCAACCACGGCATACTGCACCAGCGCAAAGCTGGCCTTTTCGTACTGGCGAGCCATCGCGAGCTTGTCCTCGTGAAAATAGACCCAGGCCAGCGTGTCCCAGGCAGACGCTAAGGAGAGCACCTGTTGCAGGTCAGGGTCCGTGAGGTCGTCGAGCGAGATGCTTTCGGACTTGGCCTCTAGCGCCTTCACCGACCATGTCGCAAGGTCTTCCGCCTTCGGCAGACCGGTATTGGTCTCCGCCAGAGCATAGGCCAAATCGTTCCACTCATCGGGACCAGGGTGCAGAGCAGCGGCCTTTTCATAGGCTGACACTGCTTGGGGCATCTCTTTTGCCGCCTGCAGACCCTCGCCCAGTGCTCGCTCATAACGCCAATTCTGCGGGTCCAGTCGGGCCGCGGCCTGAAGCTCGGGGATGGCTTCCGAATACTTCTTCTGAAGCAGCAAGGTGTTACCCAAGCTCGCGTGGTCCCGGGCGTTTTGCGGATTCCGTTGCACAAAGCTGCGCCATACCGGGATCATTTGATCTTTTCGACCTGTCACCAAGAAAATGCGTGAGAGCAATTGGCAGGGACGAATATCGTCGGGTGCTGAGCTGATCGCTTGGCGTGCGGCGGCGATTGCGTCGTCGGGTTCCCGCAACTCCATATGGAGCGAGGCGGCCATCAACCAGGCCAACTCAAGCTTGGGGGCCATCTTCAAGGCGCTATTGACGTGGTCAAGCGCCCCGCGCGCGTCCTCCTGCATCGACGCTTGGTAGGCTGCGCGCAACTCCGCCTGGACTTCTGGGCTGGGCGGTTCGCCCGCTGGCGCGGCGGTGGCGCTGGTGCCCGCCGTCAGCACGATAAAGTGGTCCACGTCGCCGCTGATAGCTTTCTGAAACTTTCGGTATTTCTCAAGCCCCGACACCGGAACCTCTGCGACGGTGGTATCCGTGCGCCTCTGGGTCGTGAAAACGCCGTTCTTGAAAGAGTAGGTCGAGTGATACTTTCCGAACAGAGTGGTTAAATCCAACCCCTTGGGCAGCACCGGCGCATATCCCTTCGGCAGTTCCATGCTGGCTTGGACGTTGGATACCTCGGGGTCGCCCAGGATAAAAGGCTGCGGCTTTCCCTTGTCGCTATCAGGCGGCGCCCCCGGTATCAGCATCGGGAGGGGCGGAACGATTTGCCTCTGATGGTCCCAATCCGAATAATTCTTGCGGACGTAGTCGTAAGAGACCGTGAAGGGGTGTGCGGTATCCCCGGGCGGCGAGACACTTACGTTGCTGACTGTGCCTCCGAAGCCAAGATTCTCGGAGATTTCTTGCATGGTTTTCTGCCAGTCGGATTGCGCCACGTTGTTAAAGATCAAGCGCATGGTAAGCGCGTCGTCGCCTTCCAGGGTGTAACGCACTCTCCCCGTATAGGTTCCATCGTTCGCAAGCTTGCCCTTAGCCTGGAAGTTTGCGCGGTTGGGCACCGAAGGCTGGACGGGCGTCGAGTCCAGGTAGGCTGGTTGCGTTGTGGGAATGACCAGCGCCTGCTTGCCGCGCAGTGAAAAGTACAGCAGGCCTAAGGGCGCCAGTTCCGTGGTGGTGTCTATCCACAGGAGTTTGCCGTTTTGCGGGACGACGCTGATGACGTGATTGAATTGCCCAATGGAGGGCACATCGGGATCAATCCGCCTTTGGGAATTGATGAGCACTGGCCATGAGGTGATGCCCGCAGCTTCGAGCAGGGAAGCGAGCAGAGTCGCCTTGTCTTTGCAGTCGCCGTAGCCGTCGGAGAGAACATGGTTAGCGCCGTGGGGGCGGTAGCGCCCGATGCCAAAGGAGATGCCGATATAGCGGAATTGTTGGGCCACGTAGGAATAAATGCTTGGAGTTTTTCCTGCTGGGTGGTCAACCCTTTGGTTAGATCGGCGGCTTTCGAGCGTATCTCCGTCGTGGGCACTGCCTGAGGTTTCTCAAGCTGCTGCCACCACCCTCCTACCCACGCCCAACTTTGAAAAGTGCTCAACAGTACGTCGGGGGGCGGTACGCGTCCCGCTGGATAGAGCCGTTGCTTTACAACTTTCGGTGTACTGTGCTTCCAAACGTAAATTCGGCGATTGCCTGTCACCGCGACGGTCGGCTGCACGGTCGTGCTCTTCAGCTTCAGGGCGCGATCTTTAGGCACGTTGACCTGAAGCTCTTCGTCCAGCAGGATGGTGCTTTCATTGAAGTCGTAGGCAAGCCAGAACTGGCCTGGCACCAGCGGGGCGAAGGTTGTGAAGGAAACGTGGTATTCGAGCTCGCTTCCCGGGACCAACCCTTTGACCGCCACTTGTTTTTGCCGGTAGTCGCTATAATCCGGCGCGGACAGCGTAACCTGCGGCGTTACGTCCTGAATGTTGGAAGGCGGGGTGGTCACCACCGTACCGTCCGGCTGTCGGACCCGCACGTAATCAATCTGCGGGCGTGTGGAGGCGCTGGGGTAAGTAAAAGTCAGCACGCCATATTGCTGCACGCCAGCCGCAGATTGCACTTTGACGCGGACCGTGATGTCCTTTGTATACTTGCCGTCGTCTTCAAAACGGTAGGCCGTGTGATAGCTTTCGATCACCGCGGCTTCTTTAGAATAGGTGGGTTTGCTGGCCGAAGGTTTGGTTGCCGCCCAGACCTGGTGGTGTCCGGGCGCCAGCATGGCCAGAATCAGAATCGATATCCGCGCAGCCTTTCCCATAGGCTCGTTATGTGGCTGATCCAAAATTTTCCCTAAGCTTCGCGGGCGAGCGTTAGCATACCCCCAGCTGCCATGGAATGCAATGGTACGATGGTGGTCGCCCAAACTGGGCTAGATTCGACCATTCTTTCCTGGGAAGAGATTGTTGGCGCGTGCCGTCATGCAGGGCAAGTCCCGACTCTACATTGAGCGGATACTCCCTGGCCGTTCCCAGCCCGCAATCTCGAATCGCGGGTAGTCTCCCCGGCCGATTCGCTGCGCGCGGCCTTGCATCGCTGAGCTGTCCCAACTCAAGACCAGGCGATTGTATTTTCCCTCGAGGGCGGCCAAGGTGTGGTCATCATCTTCATAGAGCGTGAAGGGCAGGTTCCCGTCGCCAAAGACCCGCACCGTCAGCTGGCGCGCCGCAGGCTCCGCGGCATGTTGTCCGGGCTGCGCGAGCGGCAGCAGCGTGCCGGTCTTCACGTAGAGGGGAATGATGTCGAGCGGCACGTCACGCGTGATGGTTTTCCCGCCCGCAAACATTTGGCCCGACCAGAAATCGATCCAGCCGCCCTCAGGCAGATAGATTTCCCGTTTCGACTCGACTGCCACCACCGGCGCGACCATCAGATTGTCGCCTACCAAGAACTGATCGTCGATCTTCCATGTGGCGCGATCGGTGGGATAATCCATCACCAAGGCGCGGAAGGGCGGCGTGCCGCGTTCGTGGTAGCGCACGAAAGCCGAATAGAGATACGGTACCAGGCGCATGCGCAAATTCACGATGTCCCGGCACCGCGCTTCCAGCTTCTGCCAGTTGGGAGCGAACTGCCCAGCGTTGTTGGCCTCCTTGTTTACCTGTTTCCAGGGCGGATTCTTCAGGTACCAGGCGTTCACCTGCGCCAAGGCGCAAAGACAAGCCGTCTGCAGGCGGCGGATCAGATCCTCATCATTGTGAGCGTCGCGCACTTCGGCGGCCCAGAGCAGGCCGGAAAATCCCGAGTTGACGATGGCCCGGATGTACTGCTTGTGGTCGTAAAGGTCACTGTACAGCACAAATGGAAAAGGCGCGGCGAGCGCGTTCGAGGAGCGGACCTGGTGGTATGTTCGTTGGTCGCGCCGGGTGAAGATGCCCTCGATGGTGTGCTGGTAGGCCAGCCCAAAGTGTGAATGCATCTGCTCGCCGTCCACCCCGGAAGGGAAGCGGCTGCATTCCGGAAAAGACCAGCCGCCGGTGAAATCGGAGTTGTCGCATTCATCCAGCTTGTACCCGGAAACACCCAGTCGCACGTGTTCTTTCTCCTGAAAGTCCCCAAAGATTTTGCGCGCGCGCGGATTGAGGAAATCTGGAACCAGCCCTTCAAAAACCTCGTAATTTCCAGAGAGACGTTCCAACGGTTTATGAAGGGGAGAACTGGAGTGCGTGAAAGCGTGCTCCCAAAGGTTCAAATGATAATTCTGGCGATCCAGCTTCTGAATCATGCCGGCGGGATCTGGACAGCGCTCGGGGCTCCAAAGGAATGAACACGAATAGGAGTGGCTTTGCCAGCCGGGCTCAAGGCCAATCGCGTCACAAGGGAAGCGGCTGCTGCGCAACTCCGAAGCCAAGTCCTGCACTTGCCGCTCGTTATACTTGGACTGGCAGCGATACCAGAAACCCAGGCCCCATCGTGGGGGTAGGCAGCCGCCGCCGGAAAACAGGTTGTAGCGCTCCACCGCCCGGAGCATCGTCGGGCCGTCGAAGATGTAAAGGTCCGCGCCAGCTTCCAGCGGAATCTCCACGACCATTTCGCTCGGCTCATTAAACCCGTGCTGGGCGAGCGGCAGGGACGGCCCGGGTGGGTTCATCGCCTCGGGGTGCAGGCGCTTTTCGCGGGCTGCGTCGGCGCGCGACATCCGCCCGACATAAAAGGAGACGTAGCGAGACGAATCGACGAGCACGCCGTAGCCGCGCGTGGTGATGTAAAACGGCACGGGCGCGTTGGTATCGCCGCTGTCCACTCGAGGGTCGGCGTTGGTGCGCACCTGCTTCTTGCCGTTGCGCTGCGCAAAAGAGAGGAATTGTAATCCGAATCCGTAAACCTGCTCGTCCGCTACGAGGGGAAGCTTGAGCAGAAATCCCCTCTTGGTCCGCTCGCCGCGAACCTGCCCAATGGGACATTGCGCAGACGCAGGCAACTTGCGCAGCGCCTCCTCAGCCGGCGGGCGGAAACGCAGCTTGACGGGAGTCGATTCCTCCGCGACTCCTAGCGCGGCTTTCCAGACTCCCGGATAAATCTCCTGGAAGCGGGATACTCCGGCAGGCAAATCTGCTTTCTCCCGGGGTGCAGCCAGATGGCCTGAAGGGGCGGCTTGCGTTGCGCCGGGCGTGGCCAGTGTCGCCGCTAGCGGCGCCATGCTGCTCAATGCCAACGCGGAGAATTGCCTGCGGTTGAGGGTCTTGGATTTCATCGGATTCCTTTCTGCAGCGCGACCGTGCGCTATTGGGATCAACAGAGGATTATAGGGGAATCACTGCCTTAAAACGAGTGGACGGTTGGAGACTTTGGGAAGCGGTAGCGGATCTTTGGCCTGTCCGGCCTGCCGGAGCTTAGCACATACTCGGAGCAGACTTAGAAATGGGGCAGGTTTAAAGCCCGTGGCTACCTCGCGTAAGCGACGCCGTAATAGCGCCCGGAAGAAGCCAGTGACGACCAGACAATCCTACCTTTGGTTTCCACAGGAGCTTGGTTATCGGCGAAGGGGAGAGTGATATAGACTTCGTCGCCGATATTGAAAATCTTGCCGCTCAAGAAGCATAGTCCTCCTTTGGAAACGTCGCGCGTCTGCGCGATGTCCGTCACGCCCCAGCTTGTCCGAACCCGAAGGCGCATCACCAGCCTCAGCCGCCGGGATTTGCGCCGCTCTGTGGCAGGCAGGGTGGTAGGCGAGGCCGTCTGAATCATTTCCGGCGTGACAGGCTGGTCGCTGGGTCTCCAGCGCGTCGTTTCATTGCAGCGGTCGCAGTGGCGGGAAATCAATCCGGTCGCCAGCAGAACGTCGTACTCGATGGTGGATAGGGGGCTTTGCGTGGCCTTCTTGCATGCGGCGCACTCGATGAGCACCTTGGGCTGAATGCCTTCCGCCGGTTTGGTAAACTCAATGCCCCAAATCCCGCTTTCCGGGTGGAGTGCCTCCACCCCCCATTCGCGGCGGTCGCCGAAAACCTGTTGAAAAGCTCCCACCACGCGGAACTCCTCCTCGATGCTGTTTGCCAGGTTCCGGATCAGCAGGATATCGTCAGGCAAAAGGGGATGCGTCAGGCTGATGCGCGCCCCGTTCTGATTGAAGGTTACCGTAACTGTCTCCTCGCTGAAGGAGACCCCAGAAATGTCATTACCGATTACGCGAATGCGGACCGGGGCTAAAACGCGGTCGGTCCGGCGCCTTTGTTCTTCCGGCATAAACCTCTTCCATCCCGGATACGGGCCAGTGATATCCGGGCCGCAGCCCTGCACGGCCCTTCCACAGTTAGGAATCGGTAAATCGGCAACAAAAGGTGAGCTTGGGTTTGGGGATCATGCGGTGCAGGGGCATTCCCGCGGCTTGGCGCAGCCGGACGGCCACGCCGCGAAGACAAAAAAAGCGCCAGGCATTTAAGCCTGGCGCTTTTGGGGTTTCACGTTGAACTGAAAGAGAGCGACTAATTCGCCTCGTGGGTTTGTTCCACAGCCCCCTGCTGTTGCGACTCATCGCGAGAAGCTTTCTGGCGCTGGTCGCGCAGGACGGCTTTGCGGCTCAGCCGGATCTTGTTGCCGTCGATGGAGATGACCTTGACCAGAAGCTGGTCTCCCTCTTTCAGCTCATCGCGAACCTCGCGAATGCGATGTTCGGCGATTTCGCTGATGTGGAGAAGACCGTCGGTTCCGGGGAAGATTTCGACAAAAGCGCCGAAATCCGCCAGGCGAACCACTTTGCCCAGGTAAGTCTTTCCGAGCTCCGCCTCGGCCATCATGTCTTTGATGATCTTGAGTGCCTTGCTGGCGGAGGCTTCGTCCACGGCGGCCACATTGACGCGACCGTCGTTCTCGACGTCGATCTTCGCTCCGGTTTGCTCCACGATCCCGCGGATGACCTTCCCGCCGGGCCCAATCAACTCGCCGATCTTGGCAGGGTTGATGTGGATGGTGTGGATGTGGGGAGCGTAAGCGGAAATGTTCGTGCGTGCTTCGGGAAGCGTGGACAGCATCTTTTCGAGTACGTGCAGGCGTGCTGCTTTGGCCTGCGCGAGCGCTTCCGTCATGATCTGCGGAGTAATGCCGGTGAACTTGATGTCCATCTGGAGCGCCGTAATGCCCTCGCGCGTGCCGGCAACTTTGAAATCCATGTCGCCGTAATGATCCTCGGCGCCGGCAATGTCGGTTAGGATGGCGTAGTCCGCGCCTTCCTTGACCAGGCCCATGGCAATGCCCGCCACCGGAGCTTTGATGGGAACACCCGCATCCATCAAGGCTAAACAGCCCCCGCAAACGGTGGCCATCGAAGAAGAGCCGTTGGATTCCATGATGTCGGAGACCACGCGCACGGTGTACGGGAAGTCATTCTCGCCAGGAACCACAGCAAACAGCGCACGCTCCGCCAAAGCTCCGTGGCCGATTTCCCGGCGGCCGGGGCCTCGCAGGAACTTCACCTCGCCCACGCTGAAAGGAGGGAAGTTGTAATGGAGCATGAAGCGCTTGTAGGATTCGCCTTCCAGCACGTCCAGGCGCTGCTGATCTTCGGCGGTGCCCAGGGTTGCCGTGACCAGAGCCTGCGTTTCACCCCGGGTAAAGAGCGCTGAACCGTGGGTTCGGGGCAATAGGCCGACTTCGCTGGAAATGGCTCGCACCTGATCAAAGGCCCGATGGTCCGGCCGCTGGCGCTTTTTGAGAACGTCGTCCAGGAACAGCCGTTCTTCGAGACGTCCGAAGGCCCCTGCCACTTTACGGCGCGTTTCTTCCTCAGTCTCGGGATAACCGGCGAGGAGTTCGTCACGAACCACCCCAATTTTCTTTTGGCTTTCAAGTTTGGGATACTTTGAGGTATCCATCGCATCGCGGAGAGCTGCCTCCACCTTCTGCCGGACCTCTTTCTCGATCGCCTGATCGAGCTCGGGAGCTACGAAATCCCGCTTCTTGATTCCCAATTTTTGGAACAGCTCTTTTTCCGCCGCGACAATCTTCTTGATTTCGCCGTGGGCGTACTGAATGGCATCGCCGACAACTTCTTCTGAAACCTCGGTGGCGCCCGCTTCCACCATTACGATGGCGTCTTCAGTTCCCGCGACGGTCATGTTGAGGGTGCTGGCCTTTGTTTCGGAGTAGGAAGGGTTGGTGACAAAGCTGCCTTCCACCAGGCCCACCCGCACTCCAGCCATAGGAGTTACAAAAGGGATTTCAGAAAGGTAGAGAGCCGCGGCACTCGCCACCAGTCCAATAACGTCCGGGTTATTTTCAGTGTCCGCGGAGAGAACCATAGCGATCACCTGGGTCTCGTCGTTGAAACCCTCCGGAAACAAGGGACGCACCGGCCGGTCAATCAGCCGGCTGCTCAGAATTTCCTTTTCTGTCGGCCGGCCTTCGCGCTTGAAGAATCCTCCCGGAATCTTGCCCGCCGCATAGTTGTATTCACGATAATCCACCGTCAGAGGGAAGAAATCGACGCCCTCCCGCGGCTTGGTTGAGCACGCGGTCGCCAGCACCACGGTGTCCCCGTATCGGACGTAGGCCGAGCCCTCCGCCTGCTTCGCCAGCTTGCCTACCTCAATTGAAAGTGTGTTTCCACCTAATGGAATACTCACTTGTTCCATAACCTGCTCCTCCGGAATTTCGTCAGCCCCTGAAGTGAGTCCCCTCGGCTTGCTCCAGGTTGACCGGTCGCCTACCCCTGGTGCCGGTCTTCGCGGCGGGGACTTCAGCTAGACTTTAAATTTGTAATCGGGGGATTGTGGATCGAGGCAAGGGTCCAACTTATTGCGGAACCATCACCCTGCAAGGCGTCCTTACGGTCCTAAACAAAAAGCGACCCGGGGCGCAAAATGCCGTGGGTCGCTGAGGCCTAAAGGGCAGTTTGAACGGGCCTTGCTTGATTCCTCTCTCACAACCGTGTTACTTGCGGATTCCCAACCGTTCGATCACTTGTTGATAACGCTGGGCATTGTGGCGCTTCAGATACCCCAGCAAGCGCTTTCTTTTGCTGACCATCGTCAAAAGCCCCCGTCTCGACGCGTGATCTTTCCGATGCGTGCGAAAATGCTCCGTCAGGTAAGAGATGCGTTCTGTCAGCAGAGCGACTTGCACCTCCGGCGATCCCGTGTCCGAAGTATGAACTCGGTAGCTCTCAATCAGGTTTGACTTTGATTCACGGGTTAACGCCATCCGCTAATTCTCCTCGTTTCCGACAATTTATCCCTCTTTTATCGATAGGTAGCATAACATTTTTGCGAATATTTTGGCAAAGAAATTGCGCGGACCTCCGCCGCTATCTTCCACCTGTTACTTGACCATCCGGCCCTTGGCCTGCCAGCGTTCAGAGCGCGCCGCTCGAAGCCATCAGGAAAAACTCCTCCACTGCGGTACGGGGCGGCTGCCGCAGGGCAGAGACAACCGCGTCCGCAACGTCCTCCGGCTGCATCACCTTGTCGTGGGGGATTTCAAAGCCGAATTCACGCAACATCCGGGTATTCGTCAGCCCCGGCAAAATGGCGGTCACGCGGATTCCCTGGGGTTGAAGCTCTTTGCGAAGAACTCGTGTGAGGCCTAGGGCTCCAAACTTGGAGGCCGTGTACGCCGAACAATTGGCGAAAGGCTGCGTGCTGGAAATCGACAAGATATTAATCACGTGCGGGTGCTCGGAGGAGGCAAGCAGCGGCAGCGCGGCCTGCGTCATGAGGAAAGGGCCCGTAAGGTTGGTTTCCAGGTTGTGGTTCCAATTCTCCAGCGTGGTTTCACGAAAAGGTTTGTAGGTGAATATGCCGGCACAGTTCACCAGGATGTCGAGCCGACCGTAAAGCTTGCGTACTTTTCGGAAGAGGCGCCCCACATCGCGGGAGCTGGTGACGTTTGCTGCCACGGGGACCGTTTTGCCTTCAATCTTTTTCTGGGCTCGTTGAAGCGCCTCGGCGTTTCGTGCCGTCAACACCACCTCCGCGCCTTCAGTGGCCAGGCGTACGGCGATTGCATAGCCAATGCCGCGGCTGGCCCCGGTGACCAATGCGATGCAGTCTTTTAGTTCGCTCATGCGACCTACATTACAACAAGACAAGGAAGATTCTGAAGTGATTTCGGTTTTGAGAAGGCCTGGCGATCCCGCGTTTTTGGATTGCAGGTTCTCAGTGCAAATTCCGCGATGGCGGCGGGTTTGTCCTTACACTTCTTTCATTTGCAGCGCTCTGCAGGGGGCAATTCAGAACCGTCCTAGTAAGTGCTGGTGCGGAGATGTCAATGTCTGGGAAGATTCGGATCTTGCGCCTACGGATTGCGCGAAGCCCTGATCAGTTTGATTGTATTGGCGAATTCCGGAAGGGGCGTAAAAACCTCGGCAAAGCCCGGAGTTAGCCAAAGTTCGAGCGGAATCCTATCTGGAACGATGAGGACCTCGGTGGAGGGGGTTTTTTCTAGCAGTTTGCTGGCTCCCTTCAGTCCCACCACAAAGAAGGAGGTGGACAGGGCGTCGGCATCGGCGGCGTCGGGGCTTAGAACCGTCACGCTGGCTGTGCCTGCCACCGGGTAGCCGGTGCGTGGATCGATAATGTGGGAGAAATGCTGGTTGGCGATGGTGACGAAGCGTTCATAACTCCCGGAGGTAGCAAGTGCCATCCCCGCGGGTAGCGCGATTTTGCCGACGAGGTGGGAAAGGTCAAAAGGATCGCGCACTCCGACCTCCCATTTCTCTCCCCAAGCCGGGCTTCCGGAGGCGCGCATGTTTCCGCTGAAGTCGATGAGGAAATCGTGAATCCCGGCGGCCAGGCAAGCGTCATAAGCGCGGTCCACGGCGTACCCTTTGGCGATTCCCCCAACATCTGCCGCCATCCCCTTTGTAGGAAGAAATGCCGTTCCGTTATGGAGAACCAAGCGGCGGTAACCAACCAGCTTCTGGCGCTCTCGAATATCCTGCTCGGAAGGCAGGGCGTCGGGGGCCGGCGATCCATTAAACCCCCAGAGGCTGACCAGCGGCGCTACGGTGATGTCAAACGCTCCATCGCTCACGTCGCCAAAATGTTTGCTGAGACTGAGGACGCGATAGGTGTCCTGCGGGACGGCCATAGGGGCAGCGCCAGCTTGCCTAGCCAAGCGGCTGATGGCGCTGTCCGGCCGGTAGGAACTCATCTCGCGGTCCAGGCGATCGAAGATTTCATGGATGCGTTCCGCGGCGGGTCCGATGCGGCTGGCATCGCGGCTGCCCAAAGTCACCGTGGCCACCGTTCCCATGGAGCGGAAAGACCGGCTGGCGGTTTCCGAGCGCTCCAGGAAGCAAGCGGAAATGCTCAAGACCAGCAGGCTGGACGCCAGCAGGAGCGGACTTCGAAGGTTTCTGCTCTTTCCCCTGCGCAATTTGTTCTTGCCGGATTGGCTGCTCAAACCAGGTGGCCGTTGGGCCGTCGCCGCATCCGCTAACGCTTACGCGCGCCACGGGCGCTTGCGGCCGTTTAAAGTGGAGAGGACATCGAGAGCGACGTTAACGTCCTCGATCATCTGGAAGTCGAAGATTCCCACGCAAATAAAATCGGCACCGTTCTCAAAAGCAAAACGGAAGCCGTCTTTGGGATGAAAAGCCCCCGCTGCCAGCACCTTGAAGGCAATCCAAGGTTTCTGGACATTTTCCATGAAGGCAATGGTCTTGTCCGGGAAGAGGTCGAACATATTGTCGTGGAACTGGTCGTGGTCCGGCAGTTTTGCGGTATCTACCGACCACTCAACTCGATTCTTGAGCGGAGTAGCGGACCAGTATTTGTCACTGTGCAGGGTCTTCACATAGTAATCCGGGTTAAGTCCTTCTTTCTCGCACGCGATCTGCACCTCAATGGAGTGGCTCCCGATACCCGCCACGTAGCCTTGGCTCTTCATGTAATCCAAGGCTTTACCCAGCAGGTCAATCTGGCCATTTTTCACAAAGCGCTCGGCAAAGTGGCCCTGGACGTACAAGCTGGTCGCGCCGTAATCGATGGCCTTATCGATATCAGTCTTCAGATCTTGCGGGGTGGGGAAGACTTGGCAGATGGTTTGCATCTTGGAACCGGTAACCTCGCGATACTTGTTGAACTGAGGCATCTGCGGGGTGGCCGGCAAAAAGGAGTTGATGCCTGCGCGCTCGGCGAGTTCCAGAGTTTCAAACACCTTGCGATCAGTGTTGTAGGCTTTGAAAAGCGAGGGGACGTAGATTAAGTCCCGGGAATGCGCCCAACCGCCGACCAGGTTTGCCCCTAGAATGAGCCGGCTTACCTTCAGCTTGCCTAGGTTTCCCTGCGGCAGCTTGCCTTTCAAGTCTGTTAGGCTCAAGTTTTGGAGCTTAATGGTGGCGCCGGTGACAGCGTATAATTTTTCCCACTCGTATTTCTTGTGCGCGGCATAACCCAGTAAACCTAGCACGGGTGCTCCGATCAGGTTCTCCAGCGTTTCCCGGCGCGTGCGCAATCCGCCCGCCTCTGCGGGAGCTGCCTTGCCCGACAGCTTTCGCCGGGTTCGCCAGCCGCACCACATGCGGCCCAGACCCCACAGTGAGCCGGGAGGCAAAAAGCAAAAGATAAGCAGCGCAAAAAGTTCCACCAGATTCTTATTAACAATCAGATAGTGCCCCTCGACTGGGAGCCGGAAATCCGGCCGGATCAAAGGCATTTGGGACAAATAATAAAGTGCCAGGAGTACGACGCCGCTACGGCTGGCAAGGCGTGTCATCACTCCTAGGATCAGCGCTAGGCCAATCAGAATCAGGCCCCAGATGTTTAAGAAATCCACAACCCGGATCGTCTCCGGGCTTGCGGCCAGCGAGTGGAAGAAGCCCGCAAAGAGTCCGCGCGACAACAGCAGATAAGGCGCTGTCGTCCAGTCCGGCGTTAGCAGCTTCGCCAGACCCTCGTATAAGAAGTGCCAGCCGATCACCAGGCGCAAGATCAAAAGAACTGCAGCCACCGGAGCCGAAAATCGGATCTGTCGACGCCGTTCTCCCGCGTTCGTTTCAGCCATCGGAGTGAACCTCGTTTGTGAATTCTGAGCCGGAATGTCGCTTGCTAAACTGCAACCGATGTCACAAGCCAGACGGGTTTTCTTACTGGACAGAAGACACACATCCGGCTAGTAGCAAGTTATATCGAAGGTTAAGGGGCGGCTGTGATACTGGTCACGGCAGGCTGTGACCTTTGGGACATGCTGAAATCGGGCGGGGACAGGGAGGGTGCTTTCAGTAGCCGTCCAAACCCCTCAGCTTGACGGAAACGGTCTCAGTACTCTTCGTCAGCTCCGCTCGCGCACCAAGCGCAGGAACTCCGCCCGAGTCTGTTCGTTATCCCGGAAAGCCCCCAGCATCGCGGAGGTGACCGCAACAGAGTTCTGTTTCTCGACGCCGCGCATGATCATGCAGAGGTGCCGGGCTTCGATGATGACGCCCACGCCCTGTGGCTTGATAGTGTCCATGATGGTTTCCGCAATCTGATTGGTCAGGCGTTCCTGGATTTGCAAGCGGCGCGCGAAAACGTCTACCAGGCGGGGGATCTTGCTCAGCCCGATGACCTTCTTGACGGGAAGATAGGCCACGTGGCAGCGGCCGAAGAACGGCAGCAGGTGGTGCTCGCAAAGGCTGAAGATTTCGATGTCCTTAACGATTACCATTTCATCGTAGGCCACGGAGTATACGGCGCCGTTCAAGGTTTTCTTGACGTCTTGCCGGTACCCGCTGGTCAGAAAGCGAAGTGATTCAGCGACGCGCCCGGGCGTTTTGAGCAGACCTTCGCGAGCTGGGTCTTCACCGAGCTCACGCAGCATGGAGTGAACTGCCTCTGCCAGGGCGTCGGACTTCAACGCGCCTCCAGGTACAGAAAGTTTGGATTTCTGGTTGGCCTTCATCTCTTCTCACTTGCCACCCTCTCCAACTTGCTGGAGGAGGGTTCCGTGTATTCGAAAAAGTTGGAATTGGTCTCTTCCAGACGAACCTTCTCAAGCCGGGCCGCTTGGCCGGCCGCGCCGAGTTTGTCGCGGAGCAGACTGAAAATCTCCAGGCAAAGGTTCTCGGTGGTGGGAACCTTCCCTTTGAAATTATCAACGTCGAGGTTCAGGTGCGTACGGTCAAAACGTTCCAGAACCTCCTCCTCGACGACGCGGTCGAGCAAGCCCAAGTCGATCAGCATGCCCGTAGCGGCGTCAATGGGCCCGCGCATCGTCACTTCAACGGTGTAGTTGTGCCCGTGGCCGAAAGGATTGTTGCACTTGCCATAGAGACGGGCGTTCTCCTCGGCGCTGAGCGCCTCGTTGTGCAGGCGGTGCGCAGCAGAGAACCGGTAGCGGCGGGTCAGGTAAACCATCACTCCCCGTAATAGTCGACGTAAAGGTCCTGGGTCTCGTACAGACGGATTCGATGCAGGCGGCCGGAAGGAAGTTTCGGGGCCAGCAGATTCCAGATTTCCACCGCGATATTTTCAGTGGTCGGAATTTTGGTGGCAAAGACCGGTACTTCCTTGTTTAGGAAGCGATGGTCCATGATCCTCAAAACCTCGTTTTCAAGCACGGTTTTCAAGTCCTTTAAGTCCAGGACCATGCCGGTATTGTCATCGACCTCGCCGGCGACGGTAACTTCCAGCGTGTAGTTGTGGCCGTGGCCGTGCGGGTTGTTGCATTTGCCGAAAATCCGCTGGTTCTCCTCGGCGCTAAACTTTGGATTATGGTAATAGTGCGAGGCTGAAAACTCGGCTCTGCGCGTCAGATAAATCATGGTTTCCCCCGTCAGCGTCCTTTGGCCGGGTAGCGGCGGCCTTTCCACTGAACCAAGCCGCCCAGGCGATAAACCCGTGCGGAATTCAGCAGAAGCAGGCCCAGGATTCCGGCGCCCAAAATTTGGTAATTGGCCAGCCTCGGGTCAAACCCCAAGCGAACCAGCTTCTGCTCGTAGGCGAATTGCCGCAAAATTGCAATCAAAAAGCACAAGATTGCCGCCACCAGCAGGGAGTTTCCTCCACGTCCGGCTGCAATCAACACACACAGGACCAGCAAACTCAATGGCACCAGGAAATCCAAACTCCAGATTTTCCCAAAAGCCACCAACATGGACCCGACCTCTCGACCGAAGAGTAGGTAGAGGTTCTTGCTCCAACCCTGCCACATCTCTCCAAAGCTCTGGTACATGCGAGTCCGAGCCCAGCTTGCACCCGGGAGGAAAAGCAGCCGGCCTCCTGCCTTCTTTGTGCGCCGGGCAAGCTCCACGTCTTCCAGAATCTCAGCGCGTACGGCAGAATGGCCTCCGATACTATTGTAAACCGCGCGCCGGATCAGAAGATATTGCCCGTTCGCGGCGGCCGAGGGCGACGCTGGGTCCGAAACGTCTTCAAAACGGTAGAGCCGGGCGAGCTGCACAAACACCAGCGGGATCACCGATTTTTCCCACCAGGTGAATGTTTGCTGGCCGGGAGAAAGCGACAACAAGTCCGCGCCTTCAGCCTTGGCCCGGGTGAGCACGGCCTCCATGCTTCCTGGCAGATGTTCGACGTCGGCGTCGGTAAAGAGCAGCCACTCTCCCGCCGCGTTTTCCGCTCCGGCGGCCGCTGCGTGGTTCTTTCCTCCCCAGCCCTCGGGAAGGGAATTGAGGTGGATGACGCGCAGCCTTGGAATCTCTTTCTGAAGCCTGGTTAGGATCTCCGCGGTGCCGTCGATCGAGTCGTCGTCCACGACCACAATTTCCCGGACGCCCTTCTGGAGATCGGCCGAGCGGACCGCGCGCTCAATATTCTTTTCCTCGTTCCGCGCTGGAATGATCACGGAGACGGCGCCCGCTTGCGCCTCTTCCGAGGTATGATGCTCTGTTGCCGCGTTGATGGACGCTGTCACGAGTGCACCAAGCGATTATAATGGAGCTTTATAACATGCGCAAAATCACCATCGCAAAATGGATTGTTGTGGGGCTGGCCAGCGTGGGAGTTCTGTGGCTGGTTTTGCGCCCGCGGGCTCGTGGCCCGGTTTCCCTGGGAGAGCGGGCTCCGAATTTCACCCTGCCTCGTGTTCCCTCAGGAGATGTATCTCTGTCTGATTTTCGCGGGAAGGTGGTGCTGGTGAATTTTTGGGCCACGTGGTGCCCGCCTTGCGTGGAGGAGACGCCCAGCCTGGAAGCCTTCGCCTCCAAAATGCAAGACCGTGGCGTGGTGGTTGTGGGCGTGAGCGTGGATGAGGACGGCGGCGCACTGCAGAAATTTGTTGAGGCCTACCACTTGACCTATCCGATTGCCCGCGACCCTGGTCTCAACGTGCCCCACCGCTATGGAACTTTTAAATTTCCGGAGACATACATCATCGACCGCAACGGCCGCGTGGCGGAAAAAATCATCGGAGCGACCAACTGGACTGATCCTCGCATGGTCGCCTTTGTGGATTCGCTGGCGGGCGCAAGTGCCGCCTCCGGGCGGTAGTTTGCAGCCACGGGTAGAAGAAATCTAAGGCGATGGTGTTTGGTGCTTCAGGTTCGGCGGGGCCTGCGATTAGATTCGGGAGTTGTCCCTGCACGCCTACAATGCCAGCCGCCGCAGCCGCAAGGCATTCGAGATCACAGAGACAGAGCTAAAGGTCATGGCGGCGCTGGCAATCAAGGGGCTCAGTAGGAGTCCGACGAAGGGGTAGAGGACGCCCGCCGCCAGCGGAATGCCCAGAGAGTTGTACACGAAAGCGAAGAAGAGGTTTTGCCGGATGTTCCGCATGGTGCTGCGGCTCAACTTGCGGGCTTTGGCGATCCCCCGCAGGTCGCCCTTGAGGAGCGTGATGCCGGCGCTTTCGATGGCGACGTCGGTTCCGCTGCCCATGGCGATTCCCACCTGAGCCTGCGCCAGCGCTGGCGCATCATTGATGCCGTCGCCCGCCATGGCCACCACGCGGCCCGCCTTTTGCAGCTTTTTGACGACTTCATTCTTCTGGTCGGGCAAGACTTCGGCTTCCACTTCGTCAATGCCCAGCTCTTTGGCCACGGCCTGGGCTGTGGTGCGGCTGTCGCCGGTCAGCATCACGATCCGGACGCCTTCCTCGTGCAGAAGATTGATGGCCTCGCGGGTCGATTCTTTAATCGGGTCTGCCACACCTAATAGGCCTGCTAACTTCCCATCCACGGCCACAAACATCACGGTTTGCCCGGCCAAGCGCAGCGTTTCGGCGCGCTTGGCCAGCGGGCTTGGGTCAATTTGGATTTCTTCCAGCAGCTTGCTGTTCCCGAGCGCCACCTGGCTCTCTTCCACAAGGCCGGTAACGCCTTTCCCCGTAACCGACCGGAAATCACGGGCGTCAGCGAGTTTCGAACCATTTCCCTTCGCGCCGTTCACGATGGCCTCCGCCAGCGGATGCTCGCTGCCACGCTCCAGGCTGGCGGCGAAATGGAGCAGGCGATCGGCGCTCCAGCCTTCCTGGGGCTCGGTAGAAACCAGCCGCGGCTTGCCTTCCGTCAGCGTTCCGGTCTTGTCCACGACGATGGTGTTCACCTTCTCCATCACTTCCAAGCTTTCGGCGTTCTTGATCAAAACACCCGCCATAGCTCCACGGCCCGTTCCCACCATGATCGACATCGGAGTTGCCAGTCCCAAGGCACAGGGGCAGGCGATGATAAGCACCGCGACTGCGTTGACCAGCGCGTAGGCCATGCGAGGCTCAGGACCCACAATCGACCAGACAATAAAGGTGATGACGGCAGAGGTCACCACCGCTGGGACGAAATATCCCGCCACCACGTCCGCCAGGCGCTGGATGGGCGCGCGGCTGCGCTGAGCTTCGCTTACCATCCGAACAATCTGTGCCAGCAGCGTGTCACTACCCACCCGCTCCGCCCGCATCACCAGGCTTCCTTTGCCGTTCACGGTGCCGCCGGTCACGCGGGCGCCGGGACTCTTTTCGATGGGTGTGGGCTCTCCGGTGACCATGGATTCATCCACGTAGCTTGACCCGTCCAAAACTTCTCCATCCACCGGGACCTTTTCTCCCGGACGTACGCGGAGCCGGTCGCCCGGATGTACGCGGTCGAGTGGTACGTCTTCCTCGTTTCCGTCGTCTTGAAGCAACCGCGCCGTCTTGGGCGCCAGGCCCAGCAGCGCTTTGATAGCGCTGGAAGTCTGGCTGCGGGCGCGCAATTCGAGCACTTGGCCCAGCAGCACCAGAGTCGTAATGCCCGCCGCCGCGTCAAAATAGACTGCCACCGTTCCTCCCGCGCTTCGGAAAGACGCGGGAAAAATTCCGGGCGCGACGGTCGCGATGATGCTGTAGAAAAAAGCTGTTCCTGTACCGATGGAGATCAACGTAAACATATTGGGGCTATGGTTCACGATGGAAGCCCAGCCACGCTGAAAGAAGGGAAAGCCGCACCACAACACCACCGGCGTTGCGAGAGCCAGCTCAACCCAGCTTTTTGACGCCCCTGTGAGTATGTGCAGCCCTGGCACCAGTTCCGACATGGCCAGGATAATCAAAGGAACCGTCAGCACCAGACTGATCCAGAAGCGCCGTTTCATGTCTTTGTATTCAGGATTGGCTTCTTCTTCGAGCGTGACGGTGCGGGGTTCGAGTGCCATGCCGCATTTGGGGCAGGCGCCGGGCTCGTCCTGAACCACTTCAGGGTGCATGGGACAGACATATTGAGTTTTGGTCTGCGGCGCTGAGATGGTCGTGGCCTCCAACGCCATTCCGCACTTGGGACACGCTCCCGGCTTGGACTGATGGACTTCCGGGTCCATGGGGCAGGTGTAGTCCGCTCCGGCAAGCGCTTCAGCGGCTTGGGGCGCAGCCTTTGATGGAGAAAGGAATTCCTCAGGCGACGACCGGAATCTCTCCAGGCACGGCTCGCAGCAGAAATAGTAAGTCGTACCTTTATATTCATAACTTCCCGCCGCGGTGTCCGGCTCCACGTCCATCTCGCAGACCGGGTCCTTGAAGGTTTGCAAGCTGTTGGGAGAACCCGAATTGTGCTGGATGTCTGGGCTGCTATGGCCCGTATGATCAGTCATGAATCAGGCCTCCTGGAGAACAATGCTTTCTATTGTTACACATCTTGAAAGATGCTGCAGGCGGACGATCAGTTCAGCTCGGGCGCAATTCCTTCTCAAGTCCTCGGATAAGGATGCCGTTATATTCCCAATGCGGGAAGCCGGGGCGGAAGACCGGAAACCCTTTTAGGAAAACCCATGTGAGAGGTGATGCGGTTCCAGCATTCCTCTCTGCGCCTCGAACCCTCTCCGTACTTTTTACATGCTGCTAGTAAGAAATGCCATCTGAGACTTCACGGTCCACGAATGGACGATCGCAAGACACTAATTCCAAACCGGATGATTATGCCAAGGGTGGAACTTCAATTGCCGTACAGCCCATAGAGAGTGTCTGGAAATTGGGCAACCTACATTAAGCAAGTGAGGAGGGACGATGACTCCCCAAGAGCTTCCTGAACGGGAGGGTTCCCGTGAGGTGCAGGCGCAAGAAGCAGGGCTCCAGGAAAAATTCAAAGTGGTCCTGGGGGTCCTGATCCTGTTACTGATTGGAGAAGTCTATTCCTTGAGCCGGATCCATTCACTGCGGACCGAGTTCAAGGGCCAGGAGTCCCAAACCCGAAGCCAGCTTACGACGTTGTTCAACCAGCAGATGGCGGCCAAGATTTCCGAGGTTGAACAGACTAACGCGGAGGAACTCCAGGCATTGAGGGCGGAAATGGACGCGCAGTCCCGGCACTTGGGCTCGCAGGGTGGTGAGTTGCGCCGGGCCAAGCTGATGGTTTCCAAATTACAAAATGAGAACGCCCAACGGGTCAACGAACTGAAGCACGAAATCGCTCTAAAGGCGGACCAGCAGCAGCTTGGAGCCCTGACCGAGGACGTCTCTTCTACGAGGAGCGATCTCGGAAGAACCAAGAAGAACGTGGACTCCCTGGCCGAAACTCTGGGCTTGACCCGCACTAAATTCGGCACCCTGATCGCGCGGAACCACGACGAAATTGCGGCCTTGCGGAAGCTTGGGGAGCGCGACTACTTTGAATTCACCGCGCAGCGGCACCAGGCCATCCGGGTGGGTCGGGTCGGCGTGTATCTGAAAAAGACCAACGTGAAGCACCACCTCTTCAACCTGGACTTGATGGTGGATGACGTCTGGCTCAATAAAAAAAGCCACACGATTAACGAACCCATCTTTTTCAGCCAGAGCGGGTCGCATGCCTTCTGCGAACTGGTCGTGAACCGGGTGGACAAAGGCAAAATTACCGGATATATTAGTGTACCGAAAGCATCTACCGAGATGGCTGCCCGCCTGGAGGGAGCGCGGTTAGCTATCCGGAAATGAAGGCTGGGAACACGGCTGGGTGGCGGAATTTGAGGGAATCTTGTCATCTGGGATACGGTACAAGTTCCGCGGCCTGCCAGGGACTGTCACTCCAAAATCTATAAACCTGCTGGACAAAGCGCCAGAGTCCGGCCATGAAACCTTGAAAGGGAGGTTGTGTCATGGTCAAACGCGCTTTGCTGGTGGTTATCTTCGCTATATGCAGCGGTGCTCTCCTGTGGGGAGCCACGTACGCCATCCCGGTTGGTACCGTCCTCAATTGCCGGCTTTCCGAAACCCTGACCACGCAGATTAACAATACCGGCCAGACTTTCTCCGCCACACTTTCCGAGCCGGTGATGATCAATGGCCAGGAAGTCATTCCTATGGGTTCCATCGTTACCGGCAGAATTGCCAGCCTCACGCGACCGGGGCGCATCAAAGGCGTGGGGGAAATGGTGCTGTCACCGGAAACCGTTGCCATGCCTAACGGGCAGACCTTCACGCTGAACGCTGTTCTGTTGCACGCCTACGGCGCGCCCGGCGCCCGGGTTTCTGATTCTGAAGGTTTGGTGAAGGGCCCGAACGCGCGTCAAGGCGACTTTACGGAAATCGGTTTGGGAACTGGCGGCGGCACTTTCGTGGGAGCGCTGGTCGGAGGCCTTCGAGGGGGCTTGATTGGCGGGCTGATCGGCGGCGGGGTAACCTTGGCGGACCGTCTGCGGCGGCGCGGCCCGAACCTTGCTTTGCCGACCGGAACGGAACTCAAATTCCAATTAACCCGTCAGCTTGTCATCTCCCGCATGGCCGTGGCGGAATACAATCTGAGTTCAAACCAGAGATAAGCTGGAACTGGGGTTCCTCTGCTGTATGAATTTGCAGCGTCACGCCGTGTTATGCGCTGACGTATTTGGCATAGAGGCCGCGCGCCACGGCAGGATCTTGCGTGCCTTTGATGATTGCTCTGCCGTCGGGGAATACGGTCAGCTCATAGTTCTCAAGGGCGAATTTGAGCAGAAAAGCGTTGGCTTTGACCGGCCCAAACTGCTCCAGGCGCGCTTTCAGCACCTTCAAATCAAGTCCACGCGGTTCGCGCCGGTGGATCTGCACGGAGTTTCTCCCGCACATCGTCACATGCGTTGGGCCTTCCCCTTCCAAGTAAGCGAAGACTTTCTCACCGCAAGCGCGACAGCCAGGATCGATGGCGGGCCGCACCTGCTGCGTTCGGTTCTTCCACACATCAAATGCCCAGAGCGATCCGTGCAGCTCATCCCGGCGGCCCAGCAACAGCTTGAGCGCCTCGGTCACCTGGATCGCAGAGGTCCACGCCACCGCGGGTGAAATAATGCCCGCCGTATCGCAGGTTTCGTGCAAGCCCTGCGGCGGAGCAGAGAAGACGCAGGCCAGGCAGGGCCCACGCTCCGGCAGAATGGTCATGGTAATGGCCGAGCTGGCTACCGCCGCTCCGTAAATCCAGGGAATCTTCAGTTTGATGGAAACATCGTTGACCAGGTACCGGGTCTCAAAATTGTCAGTGCCGTCCAAGATCACATCGAAACCGCGGGCAAAGTCTTCCAGATTGCGGCCGGTGGCATCCGCCACCACTCCCTCGACTTGCACATCGGAATTGATGCTGCGCAATTTGCGCTCCGCGGCCACGGCCTTGGGAAGGTTTTCCGCCGCGTCCTTCTCGTCGAAGAGCATCTGGCGCTGCAAGTTGCTCTCTTCCACGTAATCGCGGTCGATAATGCGCAATGTTCCCACTCCGGCGCGCACCAACGCATTGGCCTGCGCAGTGCCCAGGGCTCCGCAGCCCACTACGAGGGCTTTTGAAGCCAGCAGCTTTTCCTGTCCTTCCCGGCCAATAGGCTGGTAAAGAACCTGCCGCGAGTATTTTTCAATGTTCATAGGTTTTGCGATTGCCAACCTTTATTATACCTCGTGTAATCCCGCCCATACGGTCGGCGAGGATGCGAGGCACCTGGTTGAAAGGCTGAGACAGGGAATAGATGGGGTCGTTTACCGTCACCTGAGCCTGATGCGCAGGGATGCAGCTAAGAGGTGGGACCCGCTTGCCGTACCCCCACCCTCTCCTTTGAGGGAGCCCAGAGAAGCGGGGTATAAGGAAGTTCGGGACGGGAGGTGGGGAGTGGGGTACAATTCTCAAAATCTGAAAGATGAGCGGGGCAACTGGAAATGTCAAAAAGCTTGTGGACAGGTCGGAGCGATGTTCGCCGGGCCTTCCTGCTCGTTCTGTTGGCAGCGGTGTTGTATTACGTAGGGCGCATCCTGGAGCCTTTTTTCTCCGCGCTGGCTTGGGCGGCGATCCTGGCCACGCTTTTCTTCCCCGTTTACCAATGGATGTTGCGCCATCTCCGCAGGCGGGAGGTGGCTAGCGGGGTGACCTGCTTGTTGCTGACGGTAGCGATTGTCTTCCCCTTTCTGCTGCTCGTTTTTCTGCTGGCAAAAGAATCTGTCAAAGCGTACAGCGTGGCGGAGAGTGTGATTTCCAGCGGCATGCCGGCGGAGATCGCCGCAATTCATCATTCTGCCGTTTATCAGGAAATCGCCAAAGAGTTTGTCAAACTAGGACTGCCCAGGCCGGATATCGGCGCGGCGGCCATGCGGGTGGTCAGCGAGGGGAGCCGTTTTCTGGTAGAGCAGAGCACTTCGCTTCTGTCCGGTTTCATGAATTTCCTTTTGGAACTATTCGTCATGCTGTTTGGTCTCTACTACCTGTTTCTTCAGGGCCCCCAAATCCTGGACGAACTGCGCGGCTTGATTCCCTTGCGCCCCGAGTACGAGGAGGAGATGCTTCACAAGTTTCGGGGTGTCGTCCAGGCTACTTTTCGGGGCAATCTTGGTGTCGCCCTGATTCAGGGTGTGCTGGGAAGTCTGGGATTCCTGATTTTCGGCGTGTCCACTCCGTTGCTGCTGGGTGCGGTCATGGGACTTGCTTCTCTGGTGCCGGTAGTTGGGTCGGCGCTCGTCTGGGTGCCCCTGGCGGTCTTTTACCTGCTGACGGGCTCAGCCCTCAAGGGCCTGTTGGCGTTGCTGGCTTTTGGAGGGTTGGCCGCCACCGTGGACAACATTGTGAAGCCGCTTCTGGTGCGACGCGGCATGGAAATCGGCGCTTTCTGGATATTCATCAGCATTGTAGGAGGGCTCGGCGTCTTTGGATTTCTGGGACTGGTGCTTGGGCCGTTCCTTTTTGCCATCCTGGTGGTCCTGATTGAAATCTACAAAGTGGAATTTCGAAGTCCGGCGCCGGTGAAGAATGTTCCGTGATCATTCTTGCCGGTTGATGAAGACGTCGGAATCCCGTTTCTCGTTCGGACGCCATAGACCCAGCTCTCGAAATCTGCTATTTTGATACCTACGGGCGATTAACTCAGCGGTAGAGTGCTACCTTCACACGGTAGAAGTCACAGGTTCGAGTCCTGTATCGCCCACCATGTCTAACCCTTTCAGAATCACTGAATCATTCCTCCGCGTGATTCCGTCACCTCACGGTCTGTTTCCTTTGGTGCTGGTTTCCTAAACGAGCCCTACTTTTAAAGGGTTCGCCTTGGCTGCAGAGGGCCGGTGAGCTAGGAAGATCACCCACTACTTAGGTTCCATTGAATGTTTATCTTTTAAGCATATACTCATGAGTGCTGTGACCTCTTACGTACGTACCTCTACGGGATTGCTTGATTTGGGACACGTAGGTGGGAACAGACATCCAGATGCTGGGACGGATCAGGTCATCGGGGTTTCCAGACCGCTTGAGATACATGGAAACTCCTGATCGAACTCAGGGGAGACATCTGATGCCCAATTCGATGAAGGACCTGCTCGGTTTCGGCTGAAAGAGGCCGAAAATGATGTGCATATGTGGAAACACCCTGCCAGCAAACGCGGAGGAATGCCCAGCCTGCGGCGGGTCATTTAATTCCAGCCCTACCCCCATCCCCAAGCCCAGACCCAGGAGCATTGCCACGCCTGCCGCGGCTGGTGCCGCGGAGGCTAAGCCTAGGTTTGACCCGGTTGTGGTTATGTCGATACTCACCTTTGTGGCTGCCGTCCTTATCGGTGTAGCGATTCAAAGTTTAGTGTGAGCAGCGCCTGCTCCGGCGTCGGTCGGCCGGACTATTAGCGTATCCCGCTGTGAAATTCGTTCTTTAGAGGCCGGAATGCATTGCGGAAATCACGCCGGCCCCAGGAATTGCTGCTGGGCTTTCAGCCGGATTTTATCCAAGGGTTGACGTGTCCTTCAGATGGTTGCCAAGCTCTGCAATAGGGATGCACTTGGCTCCTACAGGCTCCAGCTCCAGCGCAAGTAGTTGCTCTGCAACAGGGCACCGCGCGGCCCGCCTGGGTCAAACGACCGCTTGCAGTTACTCGCGTGCCATTGCCAATCCCGTGCCAGGCGAGGCGGTTATCCAACAGAGAAATCGAGAGGTTTGCGCAGACTGCTCATGTTCTGCGGCGTTTCTGCCATTGGTCCCATCCACTCCAATTCTCGCTGCATGCCATCATGAAGCCGATACTTCTTCTGCACCGATGAAATGGCAGTTCCCCCAACCAGCTTAATCTTTGACAAATCATACTGGCCCAATCCAAGCTGGCCTGCAAAGGTCAAGTAGCCAACCCAATTGGGGTTGATACCCATGGTCTCAAGCCCTACGCGGTCCGCCGCCACAAAGTCGGTAGAGGCGATGGCGAGGTGTGAAGGTACGGCCGTACCGTTAGAGGGACCATTTCCTTCCATTCCCTCAAACCCGTCGATCAGCGCCACACCCCAATTGGGCTGCAGCCTCTGGGCGTTCAGCAGCATGTTGCTGTTGGCTTGACGGACGTTCGGATGGACCTTAGGCTTGTCGTTCCATCGGGCTTCTCCGGGAACACTGTGCAGAGGCGCACCCATCACCATGTTTTTGACTGACAGTGTCGCGACCACGATGTTATGGGTTTTCAGCATTGCGCTGCTGATTACATAAGCGTCGGGATCGAGAACCCGCGCTGCGAGACGCACGGGAGTAACCCGCAGGTTGCGATCGATGATGGGGCTCAGCTCATATTTGGCCTCGCGGTTCAGGTCCAGCAGGGTTACCTTACGGGAGCGATGTTCCCTGGCTACCTGGCTGTATCTGAAATTCTCAAACCCTACCAATGTGTCTCCTGCAGAAGACTCGGCGATGATCACAGGACCGCGGAACCGCGGCTCCAAATAGTCCAGAATACCGTTCAGGGCATCCACGTGCGTTGCCGCCAGCTGATTTGTGACCGAGACGTTGTTGGGCTTGATGACGACGTACTTCTTGTGGCGCAGACCCGCCTTGATCTGGTCGTCGATGGCCTCAAGAGCGCGGTAAACATTCTTGCGCCGGAGGGCACCGTGAACCAGGGCAACCTGTGACGGCTCAGAGATCGCATGGCCCGAGGGCGTGCTTAGCCCTGGCACCTCACGCGCCTTCAAAGACCGTGGCAATTGTGATTGAAGCAGAAAGCCGGTTCCGGCCAGTTGGAAAAATCGTCTGCGCGATAAACTCATGGCACACCCTCCTGTGCACCCCACGCGCCGCGGTGCATTCATTATAGGTCCAAACACTCTGAGGGGGTTGTCTATTTGCAGTAAACAGCCGCCTCATCAATCCGGACTGGGTACTTGAAGCTTCGGGCATCAACTGAGGGTAGTCGTTACGATGGAATTCACTTTTCTTCCGGCGTTGTTGCCTTGCTAGGGCGGAAAATGAATAGAGAGCAACTTTGCCGACCCCTGAAAAGTGCTTCCTTGCCGGATAGGGTTTCGGGTAGGGAAGGGCAGACGGTGGGACGGGGCTGTCCACCATTCCGACTGATTCTCTAGCCTGAACAGGAGCCACTTACTACTTTCAGAGAGGGTTGGACGTAGTATTCAAGACGCGGGGAACCTGATCAAATTGCTTAACGTAAAATTCCTCGCCATCGGCTTGGCGCTGACGTTTGAACCAGTTAAGCGCCGTACTCAGCTGCGTAACTTCCCCAACAATGATCAGCATCGGAGTCTGAAGGCCGGCCTGGGAAACTGAGTCAGCGATGTTTTCGAGCGTTCCCAAGACAGTGGTCTGGGCCTCGCAGGTCGCATGGCTTACGACGGCAACGGACTTTGTCCTGGGCAAACCGGATTCGATCAAAGCGCGGGTAATATGCGCAAGCCACGATGACCCCATAAAGATGACCAGAGTGTCCACCACCTTGGCAAGATTGATCCAACTAAGGTCAGGAGACTTGCCGCTGCGCGCTCCGTGAGCTGTGACGAAAGCAACCGAGGAAGATATCCCTCGATGGGTCAGTGGAATCCCCGCCATGCCCGCCGCGCCCAATGCCGCTGAGACTCCAGGAACAATTTCAAAGTCCAAGCCCGCCTCCGCGCATGCCAGCGCTTCCTCGCCTCCACGGCCAAAAATCAGCGGATCACCGCCCTTGAGACGCACCACGGTTTTGCCTTCCCGGGCTTTGGCCACGATGAGACGCGTAATCTCTTCCTGCTTCATGGAATGGCGCCCGCAACGCTTGCCAACATAGATGCGCTCGGCAGAAGGTGTCGCCTCCTCCAGCAGCTTTGCGCCGGCCAGTGCATCATAAAGAATGACTTCCGCCCGCTGCAAAGCGCGAAGGCCCCGGAGGGTAATCAGGTCATCGGCGCCGGGACCCGCCCCGACAATGAAGACCTTGCCCGTGGATATGGCCGGATGCTTCATTTCTTCAAAACCTTTTCGACAAATTCACTCAGGAGCTTCTTCTGGGTTCCAAGGTCTCCAGGAACTTCCATCCGCAACTTTGAACGGAGGAGGCCTACGGTTTCCGTCAGATCCGCCGCGTTTGCGGGGATAGCCTCTTCCAGAAGCTCGCGAAATTTTCCGGCAAGAGTGGGGCAGCGGCCGCTTGTACTGATGGCGATTTTCAGGTCGCCGCGCTCGACGATTGCCGGCGTATAGAAGTTGGAATGGCCGGGGTCATCAACGACGTTGCAAAGAATGCCGTGGTGCTCGGCTTCCTCGGAAACGGCGTGTTGAACCTCCGGGTCGTTAGTTGCGGCAATGACGATAAAGTAGCGCCTGCTGAGGTCGGTGCGACGAAACCCCCGACCGATCAGGTCAATGGATCCTGCTCTTGCCAGCTCCTGAATCTCAGTGCCGGCCTCGGGAGAGATGACGGTAACTCTAGCCCCCCCCTTGACCAGCTGTTTTGTGCGCTGCGTGGCAATGGGGCCAGCTCCAACCACCAGAGCTCCTTGTCCTTCAAGCTTCAAGAAAACTGGAATGAGGTCATTCATAGGAAGTACAACTCCTAGGGCCAGAGGGAAGCCTTTGCCGTGGAGCTTCGCTTCTAAGGTTCGGCGAATTCGGGGAACCTGCGGAGATTCACAGCCACTTCCTTCACACCTTCTACAGCCTTTGCTATGGACCTGATCTCCTCCTCGTTGGGGCCTGCCTGCCGGATCAGCACTCCACTGGTAGCGACCTCGCCAAAAACCTCCACCTTTCCGTCGTCGGCTCGCACCCCAAATTCAACCGATCTCCATTTGGGGTTGCCGGCCAGGGCAACTCTGATCCTGCAACCCAAGGCAAAGTCCCGCCATCGCTTCTTGACTTCTTCCGTGGGTGCGTACGCCGGCAGTTTGACCGCCGCTGCCACCATCGCGCAGGCGGTTGCAATCGCGATGTTTCCAAGATTGATGACGATGTCATAGTTTTTTGGGTCGCGCCAGTCGAGGCCGTAAACGAACTTCGTCCACCGGATTCGTTCCTGGTCCACCATGCGGATGTAATCCATGGCGGCTCCGTAATTGAGATTCTGACGCTCCATTACCTCATGGATCCTTGTCGACATGGGGGCAATCAGCCTGACCCGCAACACGCCGGGAAGGTCTTTGAGCAGAAGGTGGCCGGCGTGGCCGTGATACACAAGACTGCCCTCGACACAGGCGTCGGCCAGCGCGGATTGCAGCGCAATCAGGTAGATGCGCCGGTCTGAGGTCAAACGTTCCCAGAACCGCCCTCTCTTCTCGATTTTCCCGCGCAACTTTTCCTCTGAGACGCCCAGCTTGCCGGCGGCCTGGACCAGAACTTCCCGGGCCAGCGATGGATATCCCAGGGTTTTGGCCAGGCACTCGGCAAACGCCATGCCGCCGCTCATCGAACCTCGCGAAATCGTTATGATTGCCATCGATCCCTTTCTTTTAAATCCTACGCTTCAAGCGTCCAGACCCCCGGCGGGCTTTTCTAGTGTCCGCCTACCAGCCCACTATAAATCATCTCAGTCGCCATGAAAAACACAAGCACGCTGAACAATATTCTAAGGGAATGGGCCTTGACCGTGGTGAGGAATTCTGCGCCAATCATCGCGCCTAGAAAGACACCCAGCATTACCGGCATAGTAAGGCCTGGGTCAATAAAACCCTTGCTGAAATAAACTCCGGCACTGGCGGCGGCTGTAATGCCAATCATGAAATTGCATGTGGTGCTTGAGACTTTGTAAGGGAGCCGCATAATCTGATCCATCGATAGCACGTTGACAGCTCCCGCCCCGATGCCGAGGAGGCCCGAGAGCCCTCCAGCCAATAGCATCAGAAGAAAACCACTCACGACGTGGTAGACGCGATAGGGATGCCACCCTCCGACCGCGGGATAGCTGCCTTCCAGCCCCAGGCGCTGGGCGAGAGGGTCCGACGGGGCCGAGGGTTCACTTTCCTCGCGGCGCCGCCAGGAGAGGACGCCACAGAAAAGCAGGACCACGCCGAAGACCGCCGTGATCGTCGCCGGGGACAGGCGTCCCGAAATCAGAGCGCCGAGCACGCCTCCGGTGCTTGCCGCAACCACAAGAAACATTCCAATGCGCAAATTGGTATAGCCCTCACGAATATAGGTGGCCGTGCCTCCGGACGAAGTGGCGATCACTGAAACGAGAGACGCTCCCACGGCATAGTGCGCATTGACGTGAAAGAGCAAGATCAGCATCGGCACGAGAATAATTCCGCCTCCCATCCCTACCATCACCCCAACGGCTCCGGCAAACAATGACCCGGCAAGAAGACAAATGGTGAAGGACCAAGTCAGCATCTCAAAGCTCCGCTAGCCAAAGTCTCCTTGAATCTGTGCCGCCCGGCATGAACAAACGCGCACTCCGAAGACTGATTCGCCGATTCCGTTTCGTCCTCGTTTCCAGCCGCAAACCGTTCACGCCGCCCTGCCGGAATGGCTCGGTTCTGTGAGATGCAGTGTGACTTTTCTGACCCCTTCCACTGACTCCACGGTTTTCCGGATTTCGTCTTCGGTCTCCTTTGAAGGATTTACCGGCGCTCCTGTAGAGGCCGACTGCCAGAAAATTTCAATCATTCCACCGTCCGCTCGGACGTCGTATCGGCAGCGCTGGCACACCGGCTTTGCGACCAGCGCGACTTTCACTCTGCAGGCCAGAGCAAAGTCGCTCAACTTCCTCTTCACTTCGTCAGTGGTGGTGTAGGCGGAGGATGACATTGCTCCCGTTACCATGGAGCACGCACTCTCAAGGCTGACCCTTCGGAGGTTGATAATGAGGTCATAGTTCTTCGGGTCGCGCCAATCCACACCATAGACAAACTTGGTCCATTCAATCCGCTCCTGGTCGACGTACCGGATGTATTCCTCGGCCGCCTCAGGACTGAGTCCTTGTTTTTTCATCACGGCCCGGACCCGCATCGCCATCGGCGCAATGAGCCGCACTCTGAGGACTTTCGGCACGTCCTTCAGCAGGAAGTGGCCGGCGTTGCCGTGATAGATTAGGTTTCCGGAAACGCATTGGTCCGCCAAAGCGGATTGCAGCGCAACCAGGTAGATATACCGGTCGGTGGTCAGTTGCTCAAATATGCCCGCGCTGGTTTGGATTTTTTCGCGCAGGACCTCTTCCGGAACGCCCAGTCGTGCCGCCGCTTCCACGAGGACCTCCCGGCCGAGGATCGGATACCCTAATTTGGCGGCCAGGCATTTTGCCAGGGCTTCGCCGCCACTCATCGAACCCCGCGATATCGTTACGATGGCCATAACCAGTACCTCCTCTCAATCATCCTCCGATTCGTCACGGAGGAGATTACTCACCGGCCAAAAACACGGCGTACGTCAACATGGCGAAGACCAGAAACGTGATGATGACAAAAATCTTGTCTCGGTTCAGCAGGAAGAGAATTCCCGTCAGCGCAACGCGCACCAACTGGACCCCTACCAGGAGCATCAGCCCCAACTGGATCGCACCCCTGCCGGAGCCGGCTTCAAAATCCTTCCAAATGCCCGCGAGGCTCCGGAGGTCAGAGGGCTCTCCGCGAAAGATGCGGTAGTGTACTGGGCTTGAGCCGTGCCTCCACATGTAGAGCGCACCACCAAAAAGAACAATCGCCGCTGAGGCTAGAACGCCCGTCAGGAGCACAATCCCAATCAGTTTTTCCATCCGTCGAATTTCTAGCATCGAACCAGACCCTTATAGATCATCTCGACCGCCATGATCAGGACTACCACGCTGAAGAATATCCGTAGGGGTTTGGCACGCAGGAACATCAAGAGCCGCGCCCCCACCACGGCGCCTCCGAAAACGCCCAGCATGACCGGCATCGCCAGCACCGGGTCGATATAACCATGGTGGAGGTAAATGCCGGCGCTGGCCGCTGCCGTGATCCCAATCATAAAGTTGCTCGTGCTCGTCGAAACTTTGTACGGGAGCCGCATGACTTGGTCCATTGCCAGGACGTTGACCGCCCCGGCGCCGATCCCTAACAACCCTGATACCACCCCCGCAATGGCCATCATCAGGAAGGAAGGAATCACGCGGAACACCTTGTACGACACCCAGCCTCCGGCGGCAGGGTAGCTTCCCTCCATGTGCAGGCGAACGGCCACTGGGTCGGAAGGCCGGGCCCCGTCGCTCTCTTCCTTGCGGCGAAAGGATAGGTAGCCGGAATAGAGCAAGACCAGGCCAAAAACCGTCATGAGTGCTGGAACCGGAACGAGCGCCAGCATGTAAGCGCCCGCAATGCCGCCGCCGATTGAGGTGATCTGCAGAAACATGCCTACTCTCAGGTTCGTGTAACCCTCGCTGAGGAAAGCTGCTGCCGCTCCCGAAGAGGTTGCAATCACGGCGACGAGCGAGGCTCCCGCCGCGTAACGAATGTGGATGTGGAAAATCAGAACCAGCATCGGAACTAGAATGATTCCTCCACCGAGGCCGGTCAGGGCTCCCACGATGCCGGTGGCAAACGACCCGAATGCCATTAGGATCAGGATCAAAGACGTCGACATCGGGAGTCTCCTTCATAAGCCCTTCTCCGTGAACTCTCCATCCCTCATTGCAAAGATCTCTCACGCAGCGAGTCCCTTGTAAATCATCTCAACGGCTGCGACAAACACCAGAAAGCTGAAGAACATTCTCAGGGGCTTGACTCTCAATCTCATCAAGAGTTTCGCCCCCACAATTGCACCCGCAAAGATTCCCAATACAACCGGCATGGTCAGCACCGGGTCAATGTAACCCCGATGAAAGTAAATGCCGGCGCTGGCCGCCGCTGTGATTCCAACCATGAAATTGCTTGTGCTCGCCGAGACCTTGTAAGGGAGTTTCATAGACTGGTCCATTACCAGGACGTTGACCGCGCCGGCGCCGATCCCTAAGAGCCCCGAAATGACCCCGGCAATACTCATCAACAGCGCGCTCGGAATCACTCGAAAGACCTTATAGGACTGCCAGCCCCCAAGGGCCGGATAACTGCTTTCCAGGTGCAGGCGCGCCGCCAGGGGATCGGAAGGCCGGTCGCTTTCGCCTTCGTCCTTCCGGCGAAAGGACATAAAGCTGGAAAAGAGCAGCACCGCGCCAAAGGTGATTTTGAGCGACGGGACAGGTATCAGCGCCACCAATAAAGCGCCCGCGATGCCCCCCGCAATGGACGTGAGCTGGAGAAGCATGGCGACGCGAAGGTTGGTGTAGCCCTGGCTTAAGAACGCGATCGTGGCCGCCGTAGAGGTCATCATGACCGCGATAATGGACGCCCCTGCGGCATTGTGCATGTTGACGCCGAAAATCAGGACCAGGGTTGGAACCAAGAGGATTCCTCCCCCTTCTCCGGTCAGAGCTCCCACGATGCCGGCGGCAAAGGCGCCCCCTGCTAACAGAATTGAGAAAAGCAATGCCGACATCGTGAAGGTCCTCCCAAAAGGGCATTCTGTGCGGCCCGGCGGCAGAAGCACCGCCGGGCCTTCGCGACAATTACTTCTTTGCCGTAGCGCCAGTCGCAGCGTTGTGGAGTTTTACTTCCACCTTTTCCTCGAGGTGGTCGTAGTAGTCCTTGAGGATCGCGATCACTTCCGGCTTCGAAAATTCCGCCGGAACCGGCTTCCCCTCGCTCATCAGTTTTCGAAGCAGCGTTCCGGAGAGAAGCAGCCTCGCACCGCCCTGGTAGTTGCCGTTCTCGTCGATGACCGCTTTGCTCTCATGGGGACAGGTTTTCATCGACGCCATGCTCTTGCACTCGAAGCAGTAGAACGTCCAGTCCATGCACAATGGCTGGATGGCCAGGGCTCCCGGCGGCACCTCATGGAAGATCGTCTGCGCGTCAAAGGGGCCGTAGTAGTTGCCGACGCCAGCGTGATCACGGCCGACGATCAAATGGGAACAGCCATAGTTCTGCCGGAACACGGCGTGAAGAAGGGCCTCGCGAGGTCCTGCGTACCTCATCTCCATGGGGTAGCCGCCCTGGATGACGCGGTCCCTGCGGAAGTATTTGTTGACCAGGGCATCGATGGCCCGAACGCGTACGTCGGCGGGGATGTCACCCGGCTTGAGTTTGCCCAGCAGTTGGTGGATATAAACGCCATCGCAAACTTCAATGGCTATCCAGGCAAGATAGGCGTGAGAGTTGTGCATCGGGTTGCGAAGCTGCAAGGCTGCAACGGTGCTCCAACTCCGCTGTTCAAAAAGCTGCCGTGCCTGCTCAGGAGTCTGATAAATCCCTTTGAACTCTTCCGGAAAGAAAGACTCCGAAAGCACCTTCACGGGGCCAGCTAAATTGACGGGAGGCTGCTCCATCACTTTTTGAACGCCAGGGTGCGCGGGATCGGCTGTCTTGAACACTTCCTTGCACTCGTGTTCCTTGTCGATGTTGTACTTCTCCGTGACCTTCATGGTTCCCATCAGCTCTTCCGTTTCGGTGTCCCAAAGGGCGACCTCTTCGCCGAGGGCAATGGACTTTGCCAGTTCATCAGTGGCGGACATGGTGATTGGGATCGGCCAGAAAAGATCCTTTTTGCTGGGAAGCGCAAACCGCTCGCAGCAGTTCTTCCAGTCATCTCTTCCCATGAAACCATCGAGCGGTGTAAACGCTCCGATTCCCATCATGATCAGGTCGCCGGTCTCACGGGAGGACATCGGGACCTTTTTTAGTCCCTTGGCGCGCTTCGCTTCCTCCTTCCTTTGCTCCTGGTTCAGAAGCAGGGGCTTCAGTCCGGGACTTCCGTGGGGGGGTACGAGTCTGCTCATTTCCGATCTCCTTTCGGTGTCAATGCATAGAATTTTTCAGCGGTAAGGTCATTTGGCCTCACTGGCTTTGGCTGGCGGCAGCACCACCAGCCGACCCGCCAGGGCACGGCGGCGATAGAGTAAGTTTTCCGCATCGGAATAATTCAATTTCCCTTGGTGGCACTCCGCGCAGCGAGCAATCTGCGGCTTGTTTTCCCGTAGGGCGACCTTGGCATGGCAGCCGATGCAAAGCTCATGCATGGCATCCACGTAGGAAGGCGCCAGATACGTTTTGATCTTGATCGTGGCGCCGGCGGGAATAAGGTGCTTGTGGCAGTCGGCGCAGGGCTTTACATGGGCAGACGTTCGAGCGTATCCTCGGGCGTGGCATTGCACGCAGGCGAGATTCGCTCCGCTCGGGGCGGCGTGCCAGTCATGCTTGAACGAGTCGGCCGGCATGTACATATCGGAGTGGCATTCATAGCAGCCTGAATACTTGTCATGCGGCATGTTCATGTGATGGCACAAGACACATGACTTCTCACCCCCATTGCGATCAACTTCTCTCTGGTGGAAGAATTTCACTCCCCAACCCGTAAGGTCGCCATCAAGGTAAAGGATGGCGTCCTTGCTTTGTGCTGGCTGCGGCTGTCCATTTGCCATGCTTGCCTTGAGGTATCCCACGTCACCACGAGCCCGATGGGCGGGCGTTGGCACAAGACCTCGGCTGGCATTTAATGGATTGCTCAGGAAAAAGAAACCGATGGCTGCTGCAACCACAAAAGCCAGTGAATACTTAACCCGTCCCGCGATGACGGGCGTGCCCAGCCAGGTGAAGCCAACCTTGTCAAATTCCGGCAACTTGTGCGGGTCAGAATCAGGATCGGCAGGTCGCTCCTCCCAGACCTTGAAGTGTTCGACCATGAAGAGGAAAACGAGCATCGCTCCGGCCACAATGGACAAGCTCGTCGCGACCTCCTGCCATGAAGGGATATAGAGCGGCGTTCCACGACCGAAATCAATCAATCCCCCGACGTCCACTCGGTTCAGAACAATTCCTACAAGTCCAATGCTCGCCGCCGCCCACTGCCAAGCCGCCCGCTCCCGAAGCCGTCGGATGGAAAACAACACGACCGGCAAAACTGCCATGAGGACGATCTCGATCCAGAACATTCTTACCTGCCAGGCACGGGCCACAAGTTCGTGGAGTTGCCCGCGCACCGCAAGGTCTGCAAAGCGGATTCCCATGTACAAAACCAGAACCCAAGCGGCGGCCTCACCGAGGGGGGCCAGGAGTTTTGCTTCGGGTTTTCGCCGGTATAAGTAGCGCACCAGATGGCTCTCGAAAACTGCCATCATCAGCCCAAGCGCCACCGCAGAAGTAAAGAAGAGGATGGGCAGCCATGGCGAGTACCAAAGGGGGAACAAGCGATATGGCATGATCAGGAAAAGCGATCCAAGGGAGGACTGGTGCAATGTCGAAAGCATGATTCCGAGGATCACCAATGGCACTCGAAGCTTAATCAGGAGACGCCGCAGACGCGCCAAGGCGCTGAATTTTTCGGCAGGGACGGGGAAGAACTCGAGTAGCAAGACGGCGGTATAAATCATCACACACCAGCCGACTTCAAACAGAGGCGAGTGCGGATTCCAAAAGATGGTCATGTACCAGATGCGCCATGGCAGGCCGAGTTCAAAAAGCAGCACCACGCTAAAGCTCAGGTAGGTTAGAAAGGCCGCGAGCACCACAAGGCGAATAAGCTTGTGGAAACGCTCCATCTTGAAGACGTAAACCGTGGCGGCGAGGACGAACCCGCCGGCGGCCATGGCCACAGCGGACAAATCAAAGCCTACCCACAAGCCCCATGGTGTTGCATCAGAAAGATGGGTTGCTGCGCCGAGGCCGAATAAGTAGCGGTCAACTGCCGCCGCGAAACCCAATCCGACGAGCATCCAGAGTATTAGCTTTAGCCGCCCGACCCTCTCCATCTATTCCTCCGGATCAGCCTTGCTCTCTGAATTTTCCGCGGCATTCTCTGCCTGCAGTTGCATGCGCCGCCGGATGATCCAGTACAAACCTGTCATGGCCATCCCCATCCCGAGGAACGTAAATGGAACGGCCTCCATCGCCACGCGCGTTGTATTGGTGAGGGGCATGTCCCCGAAGTGCTGGCCGTAGGTGAGGAACGATAAGTCGATGTCGGAAATGTAGAGTACCGAAGTCCCGCCGACTTCGGATTCACCCCACACTTGGTTGTGATATTTGCCGGGATTATCTCGAATGCGCTGGTGGGCCTCGGCCATGAGCTGATCACGGTCGCCAAAAATAGTAGCTTTGGTGGGACACACTTCCGTGCAGGCCGGCTGTTCGCCATGCTTCAGCCGCGTGTCGTAGCAGAGGATGCACTTGCGGACATAGGGAACCACGTCGCTCCACTCGTACCGTGGAATGCCGAAGGGACAGGCCATCATGCAGTACCGGCAGCCAATGCACTTTGAGCTGTCGTAAATAACCGGCCCAAGTTCCGTCTTGTGCATGGCTCCCACTGGGCATGCGGAGACGCAGGCAGGCTCAAGACAATGCCGGCACTGCTTGCGCACGAACTTGTTATCCGGCTCACCAATCACGGAGGTCCAGTTCCGGGCGGACAGCCCATCATCGGAGTCCCAACGGCGGGGCACGTCCTCCTTCAGGTGATTGACTCTCTTGCAGGCCAGCACGCACTCGCTGCATCCGATGCACTTGGTGGTGTCGGTCAGGATGGCCGCTTTCATTTCCTGCTTTCTCCCTTCTTCGCTGCCCCAACCGGGTCGGGCTCTGCCGCAAGCCTCGCGTTGGCTACCCAGACCGGCCGATCTGCAAACCCTAAAGTCTCGGCAACGCGATCGCCGGCCCCCGCCGGAAATTTCCAGGCGATACCTGTTACCAATTGGGAAAGCGGAGCCAGCGCGCAATGCGCGAGCTTGGTGAAAGGGATCATCAGCAAGATCAAATTGCCAGCGTAAATATGGAGCAGCATCATTTCCTGGTAGGTCCTGGGGCTGATGACAGCGTTAGAGGCGATATAGCCGGTGGCAAACGGCGTCATGATCAACAGTGGCCACAGGTAATCCTGAAGTTTGCTCAGCTTTCGAGCTCCGGAGTGGAGCGCCCGGCCCAGGAATATCCCTGATCCCGTGAAGATCACAAGCAGCGCCAGCCAGTTTGCCACGTCCTGTGGCAAGGCAGGCCAGCCAAATCCCACTGCGTTGCGCCACATCAGGACGTGCGAGGCAAGAAAGAGGGGTGTAATGATCATTCCGGCGTGGAAGAGAAACGAAGCCGCGCTGTAAATGGGCCGCTGTTTCCACAGACGTCCGACGGGGAACATCCATCCCAGGGTTTGGCTGAGAATCTCCTTCCAAGACACAATCTTGTCGGGGTTCCGCTGGTATGCTTCCTTAACTCCCAACAAGGTGTTGATCACAACGCGCAAGAGCCCCAGTACCATCAGCGCAAAACAGAGACGGAACAGGGGGCCACGCGCGAAATCGATCCATGCGGTCACAATGCGCCTCCCTCAGCCGAGGAGACCGATTCGCGCGCAGAGTCCTCGGTTGCGTCTTTTCCTGACTGCTGATCAGGGGGGAGAATGATCGCCTTGTAGATCAGGTCGTGCAGGCCGACGACTTCGCACTCAAGACCCTGGTCTTCCATGAGTTCCCGGAGTTGTTTCTTGCAGTTGGCGCAGGGAGCAACGCAATAGTTCGCGCCTGTTTTCCGGATCTGTTCCGCTTTCAGCCTTCCACCTACTGTGGTCCGATAGGGCCGGATCTCGTCGAGCGAAACGGTTCCGCCTCCACCTCCACAGCAAAGATTGCTGCGGCCGTTGGGCGTCATCTCCGCGTAGTCTGGGCAAAAGGCTTTGAGAACTTCACGAGGCTGATTCACAATCCAGCCGGTTCGCGCAAAATTGCAGGGATCGTGATAGGTCACTCGCTCTCCGATGATTTTGGGGTCTAGATGGATCCGACCGTCTTTCAGGGCTTGGTGCGTGTACTCCAGGATGCTGACCACGGGGATGGCATCCTTGCCGCCGCAGAAGGTGGGATAAAAGTATTTGGCCGTGCGCGAAGCGTGGCCGCACTCACCAATCAGGATTTTCTTGGCTTTCAGCCGCCGCGCTTCCGCCTCCATTTTATGGAGAACGTGTTCCATGATGTGGTCGCTGTAGAAAAGGCCGTAGTTAATCCCATCGTAATACTTGCTGCCGATCGTCCAGCTATCGCCGGTGGCCTTCATAACTGTGGCGATCCCCTTGAGCGTATCCGCCTCCATCATGTAGTCGGAAACCGCGGTGAAGAAGATGTAGTCGGCACCCTCCTGGTCCACGGGGAAGGGAACGTCGATGCCTTTTTCGTCGTGGATGTCTTCGCTCAAGAACTCCAAGGTGTCGATCAGGGCGGGCAACGGGATCGCCGAAGTGTTGCCGGTAGCTCCGGAAAGCTGTTCGCGCACGCTGACGGCTAGCGCCCGCGGTGCGATGCCGATCTCTGAGAGGATGTAGCGGCCCAGATGGGTGATCAGCGCATGGTCAACTCCCATGGGACAATCAAAGTGGCAGCGGCGGCACGCGGTGCAGTTGTAGTAGGAATCCGCTAACTCCTGAATCTTCTCGTCCGTCAGCCCCGGATCTCCCAGCACGCGCGCGCGCAAGATGCCTGAAACCGTGAAGTGCCGGCGGTAGATGGACAGCAGCAGTTCTGATCGATAGCATGGAATGTCGCGGGGATCGTGGGTTGCGTCGTAGATGGGGCAGGCAACCGCGCAACGCGCGCACCGGGCCGTGACCCGAATGTAGTGGTCGAGGGCAAGGCGGTAGTTCGTATGTTTCAGGATCGAAGCAAAGGCTTCGAGGAAGCGGCGCGGCCGGTCCTCAACGTCAAAATCCTCAACGTGATACCGGACGGGCAGGCGCTGGCTTTCGACGACTTCCGCTTTCTTCCGCGAGGTAAAAGCTTTTTCCCGTTCCTCGGCAGTCATCGGCCGTGTGAGTGACTTCATCACTGATGCCATTCTTTCGAATCCTTTCCGGGAATCCCCTCGCTTGCCTGGCCTGCCGGGGTGGAGCCAAGAGTGTCAATGGCGCTCGTAGCGTGCGCGTGTAATCCGGGTTCACTTGCCGCGCCGGTTACTTTGTAGGCCGGAGCATATGACGCTTCCTTAGCGGTCTCCACTGAAAGAGCGATCTTGTAGAAGACCGTCACCATCAACGCCCCAACTGCCCACACACCCAGCGTGATTGTGATTTCCGGCAGCGTGGGAGCGTAACGAGTGATGGTGCCGAGCGGAGAGGGAATGAAGCCGCCAACCACCATGCAAACGCCTTTGTCGATCCACAGCGACGAGAAGACGAGCACGCAAGCCACGACAAGGCTCTTTTCGTTCAGGCGCAACCGCGGGATGAGCAGGAAGACCAGTGCGACGGCCATCAAAACGAGCGAAGTTCGGCCCCAGGGCAGCAGAGAGGAGTGGATGCCACCCAGGTACAAGCCCTGGAAATCTACGGTGAGGTCCGGAACGTGACTGTACATTGCGGTAAAGAATTCCATGAGGATGAAGAAGGTGTTGATGACCATCGCGTAGGTGACGATGATGGCAAGTCCGTTGATCGCTTTCTTACCGACATCGTAGCCCGTTTGCCGGCGCAACAGCAGACAAAGCAGGATGAGCAAAGCGGGCCCTGCCGCAAAGGCCGACGCCAGAAAGCGCGGAGCCATGATTGCCGTCCGCCAGCCCAGTCTGCCAGGCAAGCCGGCGTACAGGAATCCGGTTACGGTGTGGATGCTAATGGCCCAGGGGATCGAGAGCAGGATAACGGGCTTGATCCAATGGGGCGGATGAACGTCCTGCTGCTCAGAGTGCAAGGTCACCAGGGTGATGGTGGCATTCAGCAGGAGGTAGCCGGAAAGCGAGACCATATCCCAGAACATGACCGAGTGGAACTGCGGGTAGAGGATGACGTTAAAGACCCGCATCGGTTTCCCCATGTCGATCATGATGAACATCATGCACATGGCCACCGAGGCAACAGCGAGAAATTCGCCAAGGATCGTCATCCGTGCGAATTCTTTGTGGTTGTGCAGATAGTAGGGCAGGACAACCATGACAGCGGAGGCGGCAACACCCACCATGAAAGTGAACTGGCCGATGTAAAGGCCCCAGGAGACATTCCGGCTCATCCCGGTGAGACCCAAGCCATAGCTGAGTTGGTAGAGATAAAAGCCAAACGCTACGGCGATCACCGCGAGCAGCACTCCAATCCAGGTCCAGTACCTGCGGCCACCCACCATCGCTTTTTCGAGCATAAACATCGGCAACGCCTCAGACGAGGTAATAAATGTTCGGGCCGGTTCCAAGTTCGGGCCGCCGGCGCAAGGTATAACTTTCAGCGAGCAACTGTCTGACCTCAGACTTGGGATCGTTCACATCGCCAAAAACCAATGCCTTTTCAGGGCAGGCTTCCACGCACGCCGGCAACTGACCCTTTGCCAGCCGCTCTGAACAGAAAGTGCATTTCTCAACCACGCCGATTGTCCGGGTCGGGAACTCGGGATTCAATGTCTCGATGTGAGGACGGGGATCGACCCAATTGAAGCTTCGGGCTCCGTACGGGCAGGCCGCCATGCAAAACCGGCAACCAATGCAACGGTGCCAGTCCATCATGACGATGCCGTCCTCCTGCCTTTTCCACGTCGCCCCAGTCGGGCACACCCTCACGCAGGGAGGGTTGTCACAGTGGTTGCACAATACCGGGGTCGACTCGTTCTTGAGCGAGGGTTCCAGGTATTGCGTCTCATAGGAAGAGAAGAGGTCATCAAAGGGCTTTTCCCAGATCCACTTGATCTGGTGGGCCGGATTTTGGAAAGAAGGAATATTGTGCGCTTGGTTGCAAGCCTCGATGCACTTAGTGCAGCCCTTGGCCTTGGCGCATTTCCTTGTGTCCACGACCATTCCCAATTGCTTGTGAGCTTTGCCCGCGGAGGGTGAAGAAGCTTGGCTCTTTCCGGGACCGTCAAGGATTGCCAGCGCCTTTTCACCTGAGAGCGCGGCCAGACAGACCCCTGAAATCTTTAGGAATTGCTTTCGCGTGATCTTCATCGGGCACTCCTCTTGATTTGCGCGGGGTCAAGGTGACAGTTCCAGCAGTAGGGCGTTCTGACGCCGGCATATTCGTGGCAGCGCACGCAAAATTTCTCGCGATTGTGGCATTTGAGGCAGGTTCCCGTGAGGCTCATGTCATAAACCTTCCCGTCGAACGCCACATACTTTGACTTGTCTTCCCGGACAACTTTCCGTCGCCATTCCAGCAGTAATTTCATGTGTGACGTGCGCATGTATTCGACGGGCGCGACACATTGCTTTTCGTGCGCGGGCAGGACAAGGTCGGGCGGCCTTGAGGTTGTATGCGCAACGAGGTCATGCCACACCGGATACGTGACAAGTCCGAGAAACACAAGAAGGCCGGCGAGGATCCAAAATCTGTCACGCATGGATTGCCGCCTCCTTTTGCTGAAGGGGCTCACCGCGCACATCCGTCGTTCTCTTTTTTTCACCTTTCATAATCAGAGCGTTCCCCACGAGTTCGTGAATCCCTCCCACTTCAACCCCCGGAGTCCAGTATTGAAGCGCCGTGGGAAGAGTGGCCTTGTCGATGGCACAGATACAGGTCAGCAGGTTTACGCCGTGTTTATCCCGAACGTACTTGACTGCATTCGCCCTTGGCAGACCGCCCCGCAATCGCATCTCAATGTTTTCGTCCGTTCCCAGACCAGCCCCGCTGCCGCAGCAGAAGGTCTGCTCGCGGATGGTGTTTTCAGGCATCTCGTAGAAATGGTTACTCACATTCCGCAGGATGTAGCGGGGTTCTTCCAGCAGTCCCATGGCCCGAGCCGGGTTGCAGGAATCGTGGAAAGTCACCTTCCAATGATCGTTGCGGCTCGGATCGAGTTTCAGCTTCCGGTTGTGGATCAGGTCAGCCGTAAACTCGCAGATGTGAACCATCTTGGTGGCACGGGCATTCTCAAAGCGGGTTCCCGTAACCGGCGATACCGGCTCTTCAAGAAAATCCGCCGGCCCGTTTAAGGTGTTCATGTATTGGTGGACCACCCGCCACATGTGCCCGCATTCGCCCCCTAGAATCCATTTCACGCCCAGACGTTTGGCTTCCGCGTACATCTTGGCGTTCAGCCGCTTCATCATTTCATGCGAACTGAAGAGCCCGAAGTTGCCTCCCTCTGAGGCATAAGCGCTGAACGTGTAATCCAGCCCGATCTCGTGGAAGAGCATCAAGTATCCCAGCAGCGTGTAATAGTGCGGAGTTCCGAAGTAATCAGCGGAAGGAACGATAAAGAGAATTTCGGCCCCTTTTCGATTGATGGGCGCTTCGACGCGAACGCCGGTGATCTCCTCCAGTTCGTCAACGGCGAAGTCGATGCTGTCTTTAAATCCGTGGGGCTGAATGCCGAGGTGGTTTCCGGTTCTGAAGCAATTGGCAGCCGGTTCGAGAACCCAATTTGTGTTTACGCCAACCAGATTCAAGAGTTCACGCACGATCATCGTGATTTCTGCTGTATCGATGCCGAAAGGACAAAAGACTGAGCAGCGCCTGCACTCGGTGCACTGGTAGAAGTAATAAAACCATTCCTTCAGGACGTCTTCGGTCAGGTCTCTGGCGCCCGCCAACCCGCGGA
>JBJKQF010000252.1:0-8592 GCA_046705545.1 Terriglobia bacterium | reverse complement strand
CCACCATGTAGGGCTGCGAGATAGTTTGCCTTTCGCCGATAGCGATGGGCCGGTCATCGTAAGCTGCCTCCCGGTGAATCGCGGGAACAAACTCATGCCGCGGCACTTCAAACATCGCCTCTAAGACTCTGGCATCCCGGATTCCCCGGCGTCGCAACTGGCGGTCGATCATGGCGCGCCGTTCGGGCTCAAAAGACCTGGCGGTGGTGATGGGCTGATGCGGTGCGATCAAGGCAAATGCTCCACTACCTTCTATCATCTCCGCTTCAACAGCCTGCGTCGAGCACTATTTTGCGGAGCGGCCCCTTTCAGCAGCCTGCAAAAGGGGCTGCGGGCTCAGGAGAGCCCGTCGGGACGATTCGAAAGGCCGAGGTCGGATTTCCGGCACATCTGGTGTACGATGATAGCCTTCGAGAGCCGTTCGAACTACGGTGTAAGCGGCAGAGAGGTTGTTCAGGGTGAACGGCGGTTGGCTTTCCGAATGCCGAGACAATTCAAACAGTCGCGTCTGATTCAGACACGATTGCCGAGGTGAACATGGAACTGCAAGGAAAAGTCGCGCTAGTAACCGGAGGCGCCAATGGCATCGGGAAAGCGACCGGCGCCAGCATGCTGCGCAAAGGAGCTTCCGTCATCCTGTTTGACAACAACCAATCGGCCCTCGAAAAGACGGTGTCCGAATTCAAAGCCTTCAGCAAGAACTTTGGATATATTGCCGGCGACATCACCCACGCGGAAGATGACGCCGCCGCCGTCAAATTAGCCGTAGATCGCTTCGGAGGTCTCGACATTCTTGCGAATTGCGCGGGCATCCAGACTTACGGAGACATTCTGACCACCACGGACGAAATCTGGGAGCGAACCATGAACGTCAACTTGAAGGGGAATTGGCTGACCTCCAAGTTCGCCGTTCCTGAGATGTTGAAGCGCGGCAAAGGTTCAATTGTGCACATTTCTAGCGTGCAGGGACTGGCTTCGCAAATGAACGTCCTCGCGTACGCCACCAGCAAGCACGCCATGATCGGCCTCACGCGCTCCATGGCCGTGGACTTGGCGGCGCGCGGCGTCCGGGTCAACTGCGTTTGTCCAGGCACCGTAGATACGCCCATGATCCGCAACTCCATCAACATGGATCCAAATCCCCAGGGGCTGGAGAAAATCCTGAACGAGATGCATCCCATCGGCCGCATGGGAAAGCCGGAAGAGATCGCGGAAGTGGTCGCCTTCCTGGCCAGCGACGGCGCCTCCTTCATGACCGGCTCCATTGTCACCGTGGATGGCGGTCTTATGGTTCCGATTGCCGGAGCACCAAAGACCGATTAAGCGCCGGCGAAATTTATTTAGAGCGTTGGCAGGAGGAAGATCATGGAACCTATATCCCGGCGCAACTTTATGGCTCGCGTGGGAACACTCTCCGCGGCAGCGTCTCTGTGGAGCGGCGAACAAGCAAGCGCCACATCTGCCACCTCCTGGGCGGGCGGCGAGGTTCAGGATCCCACCTTCCACTTGTCACTCTTCCCCGACAAGGGGCTTCGAAAAACCCTCCTGGTCCATAAGGCGAGCGGCTTGCGGCTTGCCGACGGCGATTACAGTTATTCGTTTGGCCGGCCGGAGTTTCAGGATAGCTCCGTCGACCGCAGCGAAGACGGGTCCGTCACCATCTCCCTCCGCGGAACCACGGTTGAAGGAATCTTGGAAGTTCTCCATGAATTTCAACTTCCCGCTCAGCAGCCCTGGGTTGAGGAACGGATCACCCTCACTAATCGCGGCTCCTCTCCTTTGGATCTTTCCAATGACCGGTGCGGGTTCGTTCTGCCTCTTTCGTTATCGGGGAACCAGGCGACCGGAGAGTGGGGGCAATTCAAGCTCACTGCAATTCCCTACCGGCGCGAGCCGAATGGATACCGGAAACAGTACGCGGATTTCTCCCTGGGCCAATTGCTGACGGAGCCGTATTCCTCGGAGCTTTGGACCGAGCATACCACCGTGACCCCCGGCTATGCCTCCGAAGGGTGGGCCTGGACGGACGGGAAACAAGGCTTTCTCTTAACCAAGTACAGCAGGCAGGGCATGGAATGGTCCCTGTTGGACCGCACTCCGGCTCCGGGCGGCCGGACAGCGCTGCGCTGGGGCGGGTATGGAATCTATCGCGGCAACCCCGAACACGGCGCGTGGCTGCGTCCTGGGGAAACCCACCGCTTCGGGGTGACACGCCTGACGGCATACCAAGGAGGCATGCTGGAAGGCTTTTACGCCTTTCGCGAGGAGATGGCTGCGCGCGGCCATGGATGCCCGCAGAATTACAATCCTCCCGTCCACTGGAACGAACTCTACGACAACAAGCTTTGGTGGCTGCCCGGCAATGAACAGAACAACCCGGCGATGCGAAAAAAATATTACACGCTCGCTGACATGAAAGAGGAAGCCGCGAAGGCCAAAGCAATCGGCTGCGAAGCGCTTTACCAGGACCCCGGCTGGGATACAAAGTTCGCTTCCAAGATTTGGGATACCGCTCGCTTAGGACCCTACCCCGCCTTTACCAAGATGCTGCGGGATGAGTATGGCCTGAAGTCTTCCCTGCACACGCCACTCTCCGGTTGGTGCGATCCAACTTCTTACCCGCAAGCGATGTACCGCATGGATCGCTTCGGGCAACGCCTTACCTGGAGCCCAGGACAGAGTTTTCTTGCTTCTCCGCTCTGTGGCGCTTCAAAGCAATATCTTGAAGAGACGGCCCGGCGTCTGAAAGTCTTGGCCAAGGGCGGCGCAGCCTATTTTATGTTTGACGGCACCATGTACCACGCCGAGTGCTGGGACCCTAACCACGGGCATCAAGTTCCCGCCCGTCGAGAAGAACACGCGCAAGGCATGTGCAGACTGGCCCGCATGGTTCATGCGGAATACCCGCACGTCTTGATTGAAATGCACGACCCGATGGTGGGGGGCGCCAGGGAGCGCTACGCACCCACCTATTACGGGCATGGGCAGGCGCCGGAAGGCGAGGAATATACTCGGGCACTGGGGTTTGATTCCGTATGGGCGTTTGAGTTGATGTGGAGCCCTATGGACGATCTCCTAAGCGGCCGGGCGATTGCGCTTTACTATTACAACCTCGCCTACGGCCTTCCGCTTTATATCCACATCGACCTGCGCACGGACAACCGGAACGCATTGGTCTTCTGGTGGAACGCTTCAACCTGCCGGCACCTGGGAATCGGCGGGACTTCCAAAGACCCGGCCATCAACAAGGCGCACTTTGCTGCGATGGCCGCTTACCGAAGGCTGGAGCCCTTCTTCAAGAGGGGGAAATTCTACGGCATCGATGAGCAGACTCACGTCCACGTTCATCCGAGGGGAACAGCGGCGGTCATTAACGCTTTTAACCTCGACGCCAACGCCGTGCAGAGACGGGTCGAATTTATTCCGGAGAAGTATGGGCTCAATGGAAAACGCGCGTACCACGTCCATGGCGCTACGTCACAGCGCAACCGCCAGGGTTACGTTTTGACCCTCGACATCCCGGCGCTTAGCCACCAACTGATCGAAATTCGGCCCGCTTAGAACCTCGGCGCGCTCCGCCTGCGGCTCTACTTGGCCGCTGGCAGAGTCATGCCGCCTTCCACGCGTATGGTGACGATCTGAAACGGGCGCACCGGAAAGCTAAATCCATGCGCGGAGACTTGCAGCGCTTTCTGGTTCTGCTCCATCGCGTTGCACTCCCAAGCCTGCTGAACATCCATTAGCGGGATCTGCACGCTGGCGTTCCCATCCCTGCCCGCGACCTCCACGAAGCGCATTATCGTGCCCTGATGGTTCTCGGCCCGTTTCCAGTTCACCAGCACCACCTGGGATGAATCCACTTTGGCAAAACTATCCTCGGCGGGGTTCAACGGCTCGAGGGCGTTCACAGCTTTGTCGGTCGGCCGAATGTCGTCAATTTCCAGAGGAGTCATCTCCGACCAGCCCAGACGGCTGAGCGATGCGGGGTTAAACGAATCATCGCTGGTGAGGACGTAGCGGAACGTGTAGTCACCGCCCTGCCCCGCGCGGTAATTGGTGAACCAATAGTTGTTCATCACATAGGAAAAAATGGTTCCCTTGCGCTGGCCGAATTTCATCGGCCATTGGGCGCGGTTAATCTCGCCCAGGGTTACAAGCGAAGCATCGATGGGAACAATGGCCACGCTGGTTCCACCCTCCTGAGCCTCAACCCAATGTTGAACTGAAAACCATACCTTCCCTGCCCCCGGAAGCTGGTCCTTTGCGGGGTTCACGTAGCCGTTCTGGATTTCATAGCGGAACTCAGGATGCTGCATGGCAAGCGGGAAGGCAAAGTACACTCCTTCTTTGGTGTAAACCTCGCGCTTGTGAACGTGGTTGATGAATTCGATCTTCTTCTGGTGATTGAAGAGAATGATCTCTGAATCAATCCGCGGAGTGTTGACCGCCGAGCTTTGCAGGCGGGCCACCAAGCCAAAAGGCGTCCGAGTGATCGAGATCAAGCGGCCGCTCCCGGCAGGGTGCACGGTCACCTTGGGAACGGCCAGCCACGCGTGGCTGCGAATCAGCTGATTATTGGAGGGCTTGTCGCCTCCCGTGGCATAAAGGTACTGATCGAATCGATAGGGGCTCGAGGTGTTGACGATTTCCTTCTGCAACTGCTTATCGAAGATGCTCTTCACCGCGCCGCTCGAGGGGTCCAGAACAATGCGGTAATAGGCATTTTCCATCACGTCGCCGGACTCGGTTGCCAGGCTGGGCGGAGCCGACGTGGCGGGCTTGATGGAGTAACACTTGTAACCCAAGGAGGGCACATCCTGCGCCATAAAGCGAATGTGCAGCCACTTGCCGCTCTCCGAGAGGACCTGGTAAGGAACAGGCTGGTGAGTGGCGAGATCGATGATCTCAGAACCCTTCCAAAGGTCCGTGACCACCAGTTCGCTGCGCTTCCAATTCAAAGGATTGAAAACCACCCATGTGCCGCTAGGATTCTGAATCTTGTCCGCCAGTCCCGCCATCGACTGGTCGATGACGTCTTGCACTTCATGATCAGCGCGGATGGCAAAGGCGTCTTTCACTGACAACTGCCGGACGGTTTGCTGGCTCTGCGGGCTGCTGATGCTCCAAGCCGCGCCCCAGGTGTGCTCGTCGAACAGAATAAGGTTCTGCCACAGGTTGTTGAGGACGGCCTGATCGGGCCGGGAGCGAGGATTCAGAAGCGAACTGAGGGTGGAAATCTTCTCGGCAGAAAGTGCACGCTGCTCGCTGCGGCGATTCATCGCGGCGTAGTAGGAATCTGAGGCGATGCCATCCTCCCAGTAAGGGCCGCCGTCGCCACGGTAAACGGGGATGGAATTCGCATCGTCTTTGACCACCTGCTTGAGCGCGTTCACGAATCCCGAATATTGCAAATGGGGGTAGGCGTACACCTTGTTCCAGTCTTCGACGATGGTCGCCTGCTGGGGAAACAAATCTGAATTCTCCCACTGGGCGCCGAAGAGCACGATGGCATCCGGCTTGTACTCCGAGTTTGGATACTCCTGCAAAAATCTGGGCAGCGCGGCGTGGCCGGTCACCACCTGGGGCGGCAGGCCGAAATACGCTCCCACCTGCCCGTAGCTGTCCGAGTACCACATCAGCACCTTCTTGCCGTCCGGCCCCTCCCACCAGAAAGGCGACTTCTCCAGCAAATGACACTCGTCCAGGATGGGAGCGCGAGCCTGATCGCACGCCGCGAAAAGATACTTGATGCCGGACGCGGCGAGAATCGAAGGGTAAGACCAGGTATAGGACGGCACGTCGGTGATGTTGGCGTAGTCAAAAGGCAGGTGATGCTTTTGGTCGAACTCAAAACTGGGATAGAGGGAGCGAATTAAGGTTTCCACGGTGGGAAACCCGGTCAGCAGGTTGGCATACTGGGCAGGAACGAAAAATTTGCCGTCTTCGATGGCCCGGTCAAGACGCTGGCGCTCCGCGGCATCGCGTCCCGCAAAAAAGTGTTGCAGCACCCAAAAGCCGTCCGGGCTGTATCGGAACCGCGGATTCTCATCGATCATGTGCAGCGCCTCATCCACCACCCGATTGTGAATCGCAACCACCTTGGATTGGTAATCGGTAAAGCCCACGTCCAGGTGCTCGTGGGACACAACGTAAATCTTCCACTTCTTCGCCGGCTCCAGTGTCATGGGGAAGCGACGCCGGCGCTTGCCGAGGTGCACCAGTAGCGTGCTCGCGGTCCCCGAGGAAAATTCCGGCACCGCGAACTCCACTCTTTGCTCGCCGAAGTCGCGGCCCGTGGAGAGAGCTGAAGTGAACTTCTGCCTGTTCACCACCAGGGTCACGCTGCCCTTGCTGAAGGGAGCGTTCTGGCTTGTATAGACGTCCACCAGCTCGACCAGACGCCCATCCTTGTGCTGATAAAAAATGGTGGGATGAACTTCCGCCGAAATTTCATTGGGGTTATATTTCCCCTCTGGGTTTTGCTCGAGTTCCAGCGCATCGTAAGTGACTCCCGGCTCGCTGACATCGTCTTGCTGGCTGGGCTGATCGATCGCCGTAAGCACCAGGGTGTTGCTCCCGGCACGGAAATCCCGGGCCGGGAGTTGAATTTCGGCGGTGTCATTCCAATACTTGGCGCCAGGGACGTCATTCCACTGCGGGCGTTGGTAAAACCAGCCCCGGTGTCCGTTGAGCTCCACTTGCAGGATAGAAAGCCGCCGCGTCTTTGGCACCATGCCCACCTTGAGCGTATAGAGGCCTCGTGGGGTTCCCCTCAAGTCAAATCGAATGGTAAAAGGATGCGGGCGCGTTCCCGCCTTGCCATTGGCGGTGCCCGGCTGGAAGGAGTACCAGTCCTTATCCGGCCGGCTCTTCCCGATCACGTAAACGGGAACGGGCGTTGGCACGTCCGCACGGTTAAATTCCTCGTAGGAATGATCAAAGCGGCCGATTTGCCACACCCTCTGCGAACTCGCCGCGCCAGCAGCGCGCATCACCAGGGGAGATATCGCCAGCAGGGCCAGGCCCAACATCAACCGGACTACGACTCCCTGGCTGGAAATATTCTTCTTGTTAATTTTCATTTCCCCTCCTTTACCAAACTATTTGATAGGCGCCACGACCCGCACTCCAAACAGCAACCTCGAGCCAACAGTGTTCCAAGTCTGGGCAGGTTCACAGCCGACTGCAAAATGACCTAGAGAGTTTACATCACGGAAGCGGTCTGTGGAACGGAAGGAATCGCCGCCAGGGTCAAGCTAGTATCAGTCGAAAGAGTCACTGGCTGCTCCCGCGCTTGGCATCAAGACTCTTAAGCGCCAAGGTAGTGGAGTAAGGCATGGAAATTCAGCTCCAAAATGCCCGAGCACAACAATGATTGACAGTAATTAAGGGGCATTGCTAGCATAGATGTTTTCGCAAAGCAGAGCAGATGCTGGCGTCCGGGCCAAGGAAAGGCCCTTCGGCAAACCCTTGAGCCGCCAGCTGAGCCTTCTGCTGGTTTTTGTCCCCGTCGTCTAGCCCGGCCTAGGACATCGCCCTTTCACGGCGGTAACGCGGGTTCAAATCCCGCCGGGGACGCCAACATTCCCAGCGCTTTCCAACTTTTTGCACTTCTGCAAAGGGTACAGGGTTACAACCACCATTGGGGGATACCCCGTTGAGAGATCGCAGGCGGGCGGATCGTCAGCGACCGAGAGTCGGCCCATCCGTCGGCATAGGATGCTGAATCACTCTTGCGCGAGGGATCAGCTGCTTGTAGATCGAAGTTGGGATATTTGATTTCCAATAGCCTGCCGTCTTTGCAAAGCCCACAATTCCAAGGAACAATGCAGCTAGCGTCAAGCCAAAGGCCCAGGCGGGCATGGACTGCTTCTTTCTCTTTGAAGCAAGCATCCGGGGCAATGAAATGTCCAGCGCTCCTTGAACGGGGCAGGCGGCAACGCAAGCATAGCACGCGGCGCACTCCGGCGACCTGACCGTGAGCAGCTTGTCCACAGGCAAGCGCGCGGGGCAGGCCTTTGCGCATTTAGCACAGTCAATGCAAGCATCCGGCTCGCGGCGAACTTTCATGGGGCTCCATCGGGAGACTAAACCCAGCAATGCGCCGTACGGGCAGAGGTAGCGGCACCAGAAGTTCTGAATAAAGACTGACGCGAGCGCCAGCGTGGCTAAGACCACGATGCCGGTGATCCCCAGAAAACGAAAGAAGTCCAACATCTTGACGTCAGCGATCAGCCCGTATGGTCCATGCATGAAGTCCTGGATGGCTTGCGCGGACATACTGGCAACGGCCCACAGAAAGAATCCAAGCAGGAGATACTTCAATCCGCGCAAGGAAATGTCGACCCAGCGGGGCAGATAAAAGTTGCGCCTGAATATCCTGCGGCCCGCCCGCCACAGGTACTCAGAGAGGGTGCCGACGGGACAGAGCCAGCTGCAAAAGGCTTTCCGAAGGAGCAAGGCGGTGGCAACAAAGGTCATCAAAAGGAACATCGCTGCCGGGTGAATGGCAGGCACGTGCCCGGTGAAAAGCCAGTCTTTGAAATTCATCATGCCCGCGATCGGCAGCCACCCCTCTACACCCGCCGGCCG
>JBJKQF010000251.1:0-4722 GCA_046705545.1 Terriglobia bacterium | reverse complement strand
TAAACGTGGTTGGAAGGCCCGTCTGGAGAAGCAGGGCATAGAACGTATACGAGAGGTTGCGCGCGAGAATGGTCGCAAGTTCGGCGGACGGCCTCGGCTGCCAGAAAAACAACTGACGCCGGCGGGATTGCGGACCCGGCGCTACCGGGAACGGCAGAGACTGGGCAAAATGAGACAGGGAGGAGGGGCGAAGAATGATTTATAAGAGTGGCCGCTATTACATGGCAAAGTTTCAGTGGAAGGGTCAGCTTATCCGCAAATCAACGCGGGCGACGGACGCAAAGACGGCCCGCTCGATTGAAGGGAAGTTGCGGGCAGAGTTAGCGCGCGGGAATTGGGGCATCCTCGAAAAGAAGGCCGCGCCCACACTCGAAACATTCCTGAAAAAAGAGTTCCTGCCCTACGCGTATAACACAGCCAAGGAAAGCACAGCCCGTTACTACCACGACGGAGCCAAGCGTCTGTTGACTTCAGACTTGGCGGGTCTGCGGTTGGATGAAATCACCGATCAGCATGCGGGCCAATTCGCAGCCCGATATTCGACCCTTTCGGCCTCAACCATCAATTGTGGGCTTCGCACTCTTCGGCGGGCTTTGCACTTGGCCTTTGAGTGGGGAAAGCTCGAACGAATGTCCAAGATCTGCTTGGCGAAAGGAGAGCGCCAGCGCGAACGGGTGTTGTCGGATGTAGAGGCAGCGGTTTACCTCGCGGCCTGCCCGCAACCTTGGCGGGATGTGGCAACTCTGATATTAGGTGCGGGGATGCGGCCCGGAGAGGTCTATAAGTTGCGATGGGAACATGTATTGTTGAATGGCAAAGGCGGGATGGTTCAAATAGCGGAAGGCAAGTCGCGAGCGGCTCGGAGACTGTTGCCGATGGTTCCGGCGGTCTATCAGGCTCTTAAAGCCCGAAACGTGGCACAGGGATGCCCTCAGAGCGGTTGGGTGTTCCCTACAGGCTCAGCAAGCGGGCATCTTATGGAAAGTATTGCTAAGAATTACCACTCAAAGGCCCTCGATAAACTGGCGAAGGCTCACAAGGAAAACCCTGAAGAATCCCCGGAGATCAAACCATTCGAGCCTTATTGCTTGCGGCATACCGCGCTGACTCGCTTGGCGCAGTCTGGGTGCGACGCCTTCACGCTGGCCCGAATCGCGGGACACAGCTCAATTACCATCACCATGCGATACTGCCACCCGCAGGCTGATGCTATCGAGCGGGCTTTCTTGCAAGTGGGCAATCGCCAAGATGTGGTCACAGACGGTGGTCAGCGCCAAATTGCACCCACGCCGCAAATAAGCGCGAGCCAAGAGATAATAGTTTCAGAATCAAAGGAATAGATGGCGCGCCTGGAGGGGCTCGAACCCCCGACCTACAGATTCGAAGTCTGCCGCTCTATCCAACTGAGCTACAGGCGCCTAAATTAGACTCAAGCAGCTAGTACGTTCCTGTTGCAACCGGTGAACGGGCGACCAGAGGTGCGATAGCGAAGCTTCCGGGCCTTGCCTCCGGCAGTCCATGACAACTGGAAGCGGGGGATCTCTGGCTGCGAGTTTCTATGCGTGAAGGCCTGCGGCCGGGATTTTCAGCTTTACGGTTACTCCCCGCTTGTTGCGGCCGGTCACGACGATCTTCTTGTCCCTGGCTTCGATATCACGAACCTCCTCAAACCCTTTCGGGACGGGGCTCAGAAAGGCGAGGTAAGAAGCGGTTTTCTCTCCTTTTGCCGGGACCAGCGAGAAGTGCGGCGCGCCAAAAAGGGGGCCGTTCGCGAAGGCCTCGCGGCGTCCCACGGGGAAGGGGGTGGATCCAAACTCCAACCCGCGGGTTTCTGAGACGCCGCCCCAGGGAGATTCTTTTCGGGCGCGATTTTCCTCCCAGATGGACACCCAGGGGAAATCCTCACGTTTAAAGCAGTAACCGATCAGCAGGTTCTCCTTAGTGTTCAGAGCGGCGACGTATTGCATTTCGCGGTCCGGCCGAAGCAGGACGGTTGCCACAAATCCGCGGCCGCGTTTGGTGAGCGGCTTGGAAATATCGATCTTTCCCCCCTTGGCGCCCGGCGCGAACGGCCATCGGAATTCTTTGGAGAACTGAAGAAGTTCTTTGCCTTCGTATCCATGAGGAAACGTTTTCGCCTTCGTGCCTGGGACAAAAGTGAGGCAGTCCTTCGGATGGAGGAAAGGAGGCCCCAACGTAACATGCTGGGTCCAGTGGAAGAAGTGATCTGCCTTCTTCAGGTTCTTGACCTTCTCCTTGAAATAGGCGACGGACTCTCCCTCCCGGATGGTGATCTGGCGGGTAAACTGAAGACCTGCGACAGGTAGTTGGACGCCCATCTCAAGCACGGCGCGGCCTTTCAATTTTCCGACGCGGGTGGCGCGCCATCGGGAGCAAGGAGCCTCACCATGAATGGAAAGGCCCTGCTTGGTTTCTTCCGGCGACGGAGCGCCAAAATAGTCGAGGCAGATGCAGTGTCCCACGACGCAGGCCACCGTCTTTCCTGTTTCCATCGGGCCATAGGTCTTGGCGTGTTTCTTTTCCTTGTATTGCTGGGGCTCGATCGTTTTCCAGGGAGGAATCCAGAGCGGGTTCACCGTCGGCAGGTTCAAACCGGAGCGAAATTGAAACTCGGCGATATGTCCTCCGCCGGTCAAGGTGACCAAGCGGACCAAATCGTTCTCCATGACATAAGCATCCCGTTTTTTCCACGGGACCCGTGAACAGATGATTCGCGAAGCTTTTCGCATTGGATTGTTTTCTCCTCGTATCGGAATCTCGTTCGTTCCGCTTCAGTCCCCGGCAGCTCGCAAGACCGCCGCGGCCGCCGGCGGGCCGGCAATCATTGAGGCTCCAAGTTCAAGACCCGCTTTTCCGGCCTGTTAATGTAACACGCGCGGCGGTACATTTCTACAACGCGCCAACGCCGTTTCTCCTGGCGTTAACAGTGGAAGTTTTCAACGCCACCGCGGGACACACCTGTTTCAGGTGTGGCGGTCCACCTTGCGGAGAAGGAGTAGATAAGCCCCGGTCCTGTAACGGTTTATAGAACAGTTGTGGCAGCCCGACGCCGGCCGCCGTTCCAGGGGGCTGCTCCTTGGTAAGCCATAAGGTGGAAGGTCTCCTGAAATGCCGGTGGTTCTTGGTATGATGGATGAACCCTGCTATGCTAACGGATTGATCCAGTCACCAGATAAAAGAAGGAGAAGAGAAACATGGCTGATATGGAAGGCAAGAGTGAAGCAAAACAGTTCTATCCGGAAATTCCCCCCAAGCGCGAAGCATTTTTCTTGAAAGGCTCCGGTGCGCTGGATTGGGGAATGCAGAACCGGCTGTCCAAGATTTTTCAGCCCGCCTCGGGCCGCACCGTCATGCTGGCCATCGATCACGGATATTTCCAGGGGCCGACCACGGGCCTGGAGCGGGTAGACCTTAATATTGTTCCCCTGCTGCCTTACGCGAACGCTTTGATGCTGACCCGCGGGATGTTGCGATCCACGATTTCACCCGCCTTCGGAGGCGGCGTGGTGTTGCGCGCCAGCGGCGGGCCGAGCATCTTGAAAGAACTCTCAAACGAGCAGATCGCCGTGGACGTTGAAGATTGCGTGCGCCTGAATGTGGATGCGATGGCAGTGCAAGTTTTTGTGGGCGGGGAGTTTGAATCGCAGTCGATTCACAACCTGACGCGCCTGGTGGACGCAGGCAATCGCGTTGGACTTCCCACGCTTGGAGTGACGGCGGTGGGAAAGACCTTGACGCGGGACGCGCGCTACCTTCGCCTGGCCTGCCGCATCTGTGCGGAGCTGGGAGCTCAGGTGGTCAAAACGTATTACGTCGCGGAAGGATTTGAGACCGTGACGGCGTCTTGCCCGGTGCCGGTGGTGATGGCGGGCGGCAAGAAGATTCCGGAGATGGATGCTCTGCGCATGGCCTATAACGCCATCAACGAGGGGGCTGCCGGCGTTGATATGGGCCGGAACATTTTCCAGTCGGACGCGCCCACGGCAATGATTCAGGCGGTGGGAAAAGTGGTTCACGAAATGATGAAGCCTGAGCACGCGTACGATTTGTATGAAACCCTAAAGAACGAAAAGAAGGGCCTGGAAGTTCCCGCAGGCTCTTCCTCACGCGGCCGGTAAGGGGGGGGCTCCGGGGATGCCGGACTCAACCAGCCGCAAGATGTTGCGGGATCATTCGCCGACGTTAAGCATCGGCATCATGACTGCGGACCTGCTGTCGCTGGGCTCCGAGCTTCGGATGCTTGAGGAGACCGGAGCCAGTGTGGTTCACATCGACGTGATGGACGGCGTTTACTGTCCGCAGATGACCGCGGGGCCGCCCCTGATCCGTGCCATCAAGACTCCGTTGCTGAAAGACGTGCACCTGATGGTTGCGGAGCCCCTTGGCAAGATTCCGCAGTATGTTGCTGCTGGGGCGGACATCATTACCATCCATCCGGAAGCGTGCGCGCACCCGCACCGCGTGCTCCAGGAAATGGGTTCCATGGTGAACGCCAATGATGCCAGGAGGGGGATTATCCGCGGCGTGGCGCTGAATCCGGGAACCCCGCTCAGTGTCCTGGAACCGCTTTTGGATGAGCTGGAGCTGATCCTGCTGCTGGCTGTGAACCCCGGCTGGGGAGGCCAGGCGTTTGCACCTTCAACGTTGGGACGGATTACCCATACGAAGCGGATGATCCGCGAATCCCGGAAAGAGATTCTT
>JBJKQF010000250.1:0-2858 GCA_046705545.1 Terriglobia bacterium | reverse complement strand
GCAGCGCTATTCCACAAGTCATAGCGTTCTTTTCATAGGCAGATCATAAGGGAATTTTCGAGCTAAAACTTAGGTACTTCGGGAACGAATCCAAGCAAGGAGGGCTGAGAGCCATGAAATTTAACCTCAGAGCCTGCGTGGCCGTTCTTCTTTCCGAGTTGCTCGTTCTATTGCCTGCTTGCCACAAACAAGCCCCGCTGGGGTCGCCAGCTCCCAAGGCGCCGCATCACGTTGAACCTCTCCAGAAGGAACTCCTGAAAGACTACCTTACCCTTTTTGAGACCGCTCCGGAACTGCGCTACAGCGATGACCAAATCAACCGGATGAGGGAGCACCTCCAAAAAGGCGAAGACTATTGCATCGCCCAGTTCAAGGGCCACGCCAGCAAATACAAAGCCGAACTAACCCAAATCCAAGGGAAACTGAAAACCCGCGGCACCGCGCTGGACGATGGCGAGCGCCATTACATGCACTGCCAAATTCAGCAGCTTCGGGTTTTGGAGAGCCAAGCCACAGTGCTGGCCAAAAACGCTATTCCCGTCGCCTACCAGAACCGGCTGGCAAAACTCGACCTCATTCAGCAGTGGCCCGCGCAACTCCAGCAGATCAACCAGGAAATCGCCTCAGGGGCCTATCAGAATCGTCGGTGGGGAGACGTCAAGGATATTGGATTTCGCGAGATTGCTTCCGGGCAACCCGACGACATCAGGAAAGGCCAGGAGGCCGTCCGGCAAATGAAGCAAATGGGCATGCTGCCCCCGGAGGTCAAAGATCCGGCCGTCGTTAACTACGTGAACACAGTTGCGCAGCAGGTCGCCATGCATTCCGACCTGCACATTCCCTTGCACGTCACAGTGCTCAATTCAAAGGAAATCAACGCGTTTGCGCTGCCTGGAGGATATCTCTTTATCGAACGCGGACTGCTGGAAGCCGCTGACGACGAGGCTGAACTCGCCGGCGTCATCGGGCATGAGATTGCCCATGTGACGGCGCGCCATTCACATAAGTTGATGAAGAAAGCGACGATTGCGGGCATTTTGTACCAGGCCGCCCAGATCGCCGCTTTGGTATTTACCGGCGGGGTGGCGGGGATCGGCACCTATTACGCCCTTCAGTATGGCTTCTATGGCTTGGGGCTGGTACTGAACCTGGACCTACTAGGAGTAAGCCGGGAGTACGAGTTGCAGGCCGACCAACTCGGCGTGCAATACACGTGGAACGCAGACTACGATCCCAGCGGGTTTATCCGTTTCTTCGACAAGATCGCGACCAAGGTCGGTTACGTTAACGGTGCAAGCTGGTTCCGTACTCACCCTCCTTTCTACACGCGTATGGTGGATACTGAGCGGGAAATCATGTTTCTGCCCAAGAAGTCCCATCTGATCGTCAATACAGAAGGTTTCCGCAAGATGAAGAAGGAACTCAAGAGCGTCAAAAAGGAGGCCGAGAAAGAGGAGAAAAACAAACCCACGCTCTACGATTACGCAAAGGCGGAGGGCTGTCCAACACCGAAACAGTTCGAATTCAAACCCAACGAACAAATTGAAACGCTTTGCCAATCGCCCAAGCTGGTCACTCCGGAAGAACCTGGCCTCAGAAAGGGGCCTGGAACTTCAGGGCAAAGCCCCCAGTAAAACGGTCACCGAAAACATACACGCAGGGGAGGGGCTTCCCCTCCTCTGAAGCGATCCAGCCCTGCCTGAGCGCCACGTCAGACAATCTGAACTTCGCAATTGGTGACCAGTTCCTTGAACTTTTGAGCGTCTTCGTCACTTCCGACAATCGCCGCGTAGTGCATAGGAACTGCAATCTTGGGGTTCAGCGTCTGGGCCGCCTTGGCTGCTTCCTCCACAGTCATCACGTAAGTCCCCGAAACAGGAAGCATGGCGATATCGCACTGAATGGATTTCATTTCGGGAATGAAGTCCGTGTCACCGGCGTAATAAACTCGCGTCCCATCCATCTCAAGAATGAAGCCGATCCCTTTTGCCTCTTTGGGATGGAAAGGCTTCCCAGGCTCCCGGAATTTGTCGATGTTATAAGCAGGAACCGTTTCGACCACCACTTTGCCTACCGTGTACTTGGCGTTCGGATCCAGGAAACGCTTTTCCTTCACTTTCACGTCCTTCAAACCGCCTTCGCAAGGACGACTGGCTAATATGGTCGTGCCCGGAGAACAGACTTTCGCGAGGTCTTCAAGGCTTAGGTGGTCATGATGCTCGTGGCTGATCAGCACAATGACCGCCTCGTCTCGCGTTTAGACTTTGAAGGGGTCCGTGTATATCAACTTGGAAGCCGCAATCCGAAATGTGTCATGATCGATACGGGTAAAATCAAGATTCAAAAGTTTCATCACGCCTTCTCCTGGTTCAAGATACTAGCTTCCTATTCCTGCATCAGAAGCGAAAGCTCTATAAATTAGGATACCAAAAAACGTCAGCTCTTGAGTTCGCCGCATTCAGAAGCAGGACGCGCTGTCGCTTCTGGAGTTTCTGCTCTGCACCTCGTTGCTGCTCACGTTTCAAACAAGACTTGGCTTAAGGAAATTCTAATGGGTTCTCCCGGCAAGGGTGCCGAAGCATTGATTAGGCGTCATGCAAGACGTAAATTGGATATAGGCGCTCGAAAGGCTGCCGCCGGAGCAAGGAGGGTTGGAATGCGCACGCCGGCTTCCAGGATATTGGCAATAGCGTCCGTTGCGCTGGCAGCTGTGCTGACGCCGGCGAGCGCAGCAGCACTCCAGCAATCCTGCCAAACCCCGTCCCTCGGAACAATCGCCCGGAAGTTAAAGAAAGAGCGTGCCCGGGAAAAACAGAAGTCCGTCCCCGTTTTTACAAATGACGATTTGCGCGCTCTGA
>JBJKQF010000249.1:0-7245 GCA_046705545.1 Terriglobia bacterium | reverse complement strand
GTTTGGAGATGCTGTTCTGCGCGGCGCGGTACTTGAGGTCAAGAAAAGCCGAATAGAAGTTGATGTCGATCACGCCACCGTTCCGTGCGAGCGCGCGGATCATCGCGTCCGTCAAATTCCGAGGAGAATTGCACAGAGCGCGGCAGGAAGAGTGCGACGCAATGACCGGCGCTTGGCTCGCGGCTAGGGCGTCATAGAACGTCTTGTCTGAGACGTGGGATACATCCACCATCATGCCCAGGCGGTTCATACGCGCAATCACCCGGCGGCCGAAAGGCGTCAGCCCGTTGTGCTGCGGTTTGTCTCCGGAAGAGTCCGCCCAAGCGGTGTTGCGGGTGTGGGTGAGGGTCATGTAGCGGACTCCCAGACGATAGTAATTGTCCAGGACACCGAGGTCCTCGATGATGATGTGTCCGCCCTCGAGCCCCATGAGGATGGCAATCTTGTGTTCGCGGTGAAGGCGGACGATATCCTCCGCGCTGAGCGCCATGCCCAGCGAGTCCGGGTGGCGCGCCACCTGCTTGTTGACGGCGTCAATCAAGTCGAGCGCGCGGTGGATCAAATCCTGGCGCGGCCAACTGGTGGAGACCCAAATGGAGAAAAATTCCGCGCCCAGATGACCCTTTTGCATTTTCGGGATGCTGATCATGTAAGGGCTGGCAGGATCGGCCAGGTCGTAGGACTGGTCCAGCATCATTTGCGGTGTGTCGGCGTGGGTGTCGATGATAACGGCGTGCTGCAACACTTGCTGCGAGTTTCTCCGGGCCTCCGCCTCCGAGCGCTGCCCGGCCGGCAAGGCGGAAGCTACCGCCAGGCTCAGGCTCAGGGCAAGGAACAGTCGTCGCGAGGTTCGGCCGAACATGGTCACCTGTGGCCCTTCGATTGTCGGGACGCCAGCCAGGCGGCCCCTTGTCAAACGTCGCCTGGAAGATGCCGGAAAGAATCCCTGGCGATCTTTAGTCGTAGTATTCAAGGCCCAGATGGGTGATAAGCTGCTCGCCCCGCAGGTAGCGCAGCGTGTTCTTGAGCTTCATGAGCTGAATGAACAAGTCATGCTCGGGGTAAAGATGGGGAGCGCACATGGGACTCTTGAAGTAAAAGGACAGCCATTCCTGGATGCCCTTGCCGGCCATCTCCGGGCAGCGCTGGGCAAGGTCCATGAGGAGCACGAGATCAAGAACGATCGGGGCGGCTAGGATCGAGTCCCGGCAAAGGAAGTTGACCTTGATCTGCATGGGGTAGCCGAGCCATCCGAAGATGTCGATATTGTCCCAACCTTCCTTGTTGTCCCCTGCGGGCGGATAGTAATTGATCCGAACCTTGTGGTAGAGATCCTTGTAGAGTTGAGGGTAAAGATCCGGCTGCAAGATGTATTCGAGAACCGAAAGCTTACTCTCCTCTTTCGTCTTGAAGGACATCGGATCGTCCAGCACTTCGCCGTCGCGGTTGCCGAGGATATTGGTGGAAAACCAACCTCTCAGTCCGAGCATTCGCGCCTTGAATCCGGGCGCGAGAATGGTTTTCATCAGCGTCTGGCCGGTCTTGAAGTCTTTGCCGCAAATCGGGGCCCGATTTTCTAATGACAACTGTTGGAGCGCAGGTATATCCACGGTCAAATTGGGAGCCCCGTTGGCGAAGGGAATGCCGAGCTTCAGCGCCGCATAAGCGTAAATCATGCTGGGCGCAATGGCGGGGTTGTTGGAGCGAAGGCCCTTCTCAAACGCTTTCAGCGATTGATGGACGGGAGCGGGCTTCATAAAGATTTCCGTGGACCCGCACCAGACGATCACCATGCGGTCTGCGCCGGAGGTCTGCTGGAAGGTCTGCATGTCTTCCATCAGTTGCTTGGCGAGGTCCATTTTGGTCTTGCCGCGCTTGACGTTGGGCCCGTTCAGTTTTTTAACGTACTTGTGGTTGAAAACTGCGGGGAGGGGACGAATCCCTTCCAGGAAATCCTTCACTTCGCCCAAGTGCGCAGCGCCCAGGACGCCTGCCTTGGAAGCTGCCTGATAGCTATTGTCAGGGAAGATGTCCCAGCCGCCGAAAACCATGTCTTTCAAATTGGCCAGAGGAACGAAATCCTTGATCAATGGCGTCTTCCGGTCGGTACGTTTCCCCAGCCGGATGGTTCCCATCTGCGTCAGCGAACCGAAAGGAAGCGCCACTCCCCGCCGGACGGCTTCCACGCCTGCGATGAAGGTTGTGGCGACGGCGCCCATGCCACAAGTCATAATTCCCAGCTTGCCTTTCGGCGCAGCGATCTTCACTAATTTCTTGCCCACGTTCTTGCCCTCCTGGCCTGTCAGAGAAGAGTCTTTACCTTAGCCAAAAACTGTAATAGTGGGCTAAACGTGCGGGAATTGCAATCACTTTTCACGGACGGAGGCGAGGATAAATCTTGCGGAGGACCCTTGATTCCGCAGAACTCCGTGCAAAACGAGCACGATAGGGAATTGGGGCTCCTGGTCCGGTTTTTAACCTCTGTCATTTTGCGCGGCAGGCGAATCGGCGCTGTGGCGTGGCTTGCGCATCAGCCAGATAAGCGGCGAGATCGCCAGAAAAAGCAGTGCCAGAAGGCGAAACGTATCCAGAAAGCTTAGCAAGGTTGCCTGCCGGGAAATCACGCCAGCAACCAAGCCTAGGGCCTCGTGGCCGGCCACGGCCTGGTTGACGCCCTGGGTGGCCAAGCGATGGCCCAGGCTGCCCAGCATCTGAGAGGCGGCCGGGCTGTAAGGGGTAATGTGGGCGGAAAGCACGTTCTGGTGAACCTGCTCGCGGCGCGCCAGCATGGTGGTGATGGCGGAGATTCCCACCCCTCCCCCGATGTTGCGCATTAAGGCGATGATGCTGGTGGCGTAGCCCATCTGCTCGGCGGGAATCGGATCTACGGTGATGGTGGCCAGGGGAACGAAGATAAAGGAGAAGCCCAGACCCATAATCATCTCCGGAAGAACAAAATTCCAGGGGCCCGCGCTGAGGTCACGGAAGGCGAATAGCAAGGCTCCCAACGAGGCCGCCAAGCTTCCGAAGAAGAGCAGGCGGCGCATATCCCAGCGGCGGCTGATCAGGATGCCGGCAACTGGCATAAAGGCCATAGTGGCGATTCCGCGCGGCGTGTTCCAAAGCCCTGCGGTGACGGCCGGGAATCCCAGCAGCTCCTGCAGGAAGAGCGGCAGGAGCACCGTGCTGCCGAACAGCACGACACCCAGCATGGCGGAAAGAGCTACCCCTACCGCAAAAGTCCGGTGTTTCAACAACCGAAAGCGGACGACCGGATCCGGGTTGTGAAGCTCCCAAAGGACAAAGGCGATGAGAAAGACCACGGCTATGACGCCCAGGATGACAATCAAGTGTGAGCTGAACCAGTCCTTCTCCTGCCCTTTATCTAACATCACCTGGAGCGCTGCGATTCCCGTGACCAGCATCCCTAGCCCCCAATAGTCAATGCGATTCGAGGTGCGGCGGATGTAAGAAGGATCGTGAATAAAAAGGTGGACCAGGAACAACCCCACCATGCTAACCGGAACATTGATAAAGAAGATCAGGCGCCAGGAATAGTTCGTGGTCAGCCAGCCTCCCAGTACGGGCGCCAGAATAGGCGCCACGACGATGCCAACGCCCCAAAACGCCATCGCCTTGCCACGCTCCTCGCGCGGGAAGGTCTCCAGCAGGATCGCCCGGGTGGTAGGCTGGAGCGAGCCGCCTCCAGCTCCTTGCAGAATCCTGAAAAAGATCAGCATCGGCAATGAGGTAGCCAGCCCGCAAAGCACGCTGGCTACCGTAAAGATGGTCACCGCCAGCATCAGCAGGCGCTTGCGCCCCAGATAGTTGGCCAGCCATCCCGCCGTAGGCAAGACTACGGCGTTGGCCACCAGATAGGAGGTAAGAACCCAAGTGGCCTCATTGACGGAAGCCGAGAGATTCCCGGCGATATAAGGCAGGCTGACGTTTACCGCCGCCGTGTCCACCAACTCCATAGCGGCGCTTGCCATGACGGCAGTTGCGATTAACCAACGCTCTAGGACAACGGACTTGTCCGCATGAGAATTATTCGGTGGCATTCACGACGCAATTCTATAAGGGCGATTTCATGAGCGTATCAATCCAAGTGTTACTATACCTTGGATGGTGCGCCCCAGTCAGCCAGCCGACTGAAGAGGATTGAGAAGGATGCGTTGGGTGTTGGCCCGGACGCGAGCCGGCGGGAAGAGGCCGCCGGAGTCGGAGGGATGAAATCTGAAAGGCTTACTTTCGAGCTTCGGCGCGATGGCGGACGTCCGCGCCCTCGACCAGAAAGACCACGTCTTCCGCGATGTTGGTGGCGTGATCGGCGATGCGCTCCAGGTTCCGGGCCACAAACATCAAATCGATACAGGCCCGAATTAAGGAAGGCTCGCTTTCCATGTAGGTCACCAGCTCGTTGTAGATGCCGTCCCTCAAATGGTCCACTTCGTCGTCTGATACGAGCACGCTTCGCGCCATGTTGGCGTCACGGTTCACAAAAGAATCGAGAGCCTTGCGCAACGACGCTTCCACAAGGTTTGCCATGTGGGGGATATCGATCGGCGGCCTGGCGGAACGCTCGTGCATCAGCGAGATTACACGTTCCGCGATGTTCACGGCGTGGTCGCCCATCCGTTCCAGGTCATTGTTGATCTTGATCGTGGAGGTCAGTAAGCGCATGTCCGCGGCCATAGGCTGCTGCATGGCCAGCAAGCCCGTTGCCATGTCATCAATCTCAATTTGCATGCGGTTGATCCGCTCTTCATTTTCCATGACCAGCCGGATCTGGCCCTCATCTTTGGTCTCGAGGGCTTGCACGCTGCCATAGATGGACGACTCCACCAGCCCGCCCATTTCGAGCAGGCGCTTTCTGAGTTCATCAAGCTGAGTTTCAAAGTGGCGCACTGGGCGCTCCCTCCGCCGTTATCCGAACCGGCCGGTAATGTAATCTTCAGTTTCTTTCCGGGCTGGATTCTTGAAAATGACGTCTGTCTTATTGAACTCAATAAGCCGGCCCAAAAGGAAAAAACCGGTCTGATCCGCCACCCGGGCCGCCTGCTGCATGTTGTGGGTCACGATGACGACGGTGCAGGTTTCCTTTAGAGTGAACAGCAGGTCTTCGACCTTGGCGGTTGAGATCGGGTCCAGGGCCGAGCAGGGTTCGTCCATCAGCAGGACTTCCGGATTCACGGCTTGGGCGCGCGCAATGCAAAGGCGCTGCTGCTGCCCGCCGGAGAGCCCAAGACCGGATTGGTGGAGCTTGTCCTTCACTTCTTCCCACAGCGCAGCCTTGGACAAAGCGTCTTCCACGCGGAAGTCCATTTCCGAGCGACTCAATCTTTCATGCAGCCGGACCCCAAACGCAACATTATCATAAATCGACATCGGGAACGGGGTCGGTTTTTGGAAGACCATGCCGATCTTCCTTCGCAGCAGGGCAATGTCCCGAAATGCCAATAGGTTCTCACCGTCGAGGATGACCTCGCCTTCAGCGCGGTGACCGGGATAGAGATCGTACATGCGGTTGAACGTCCGCAAGAGCGTGGACTTGCCGCACCCTGATGGTCCGATGAAGGCCGTGACGTTGTTTTCCAGGATTTCGAGGCTAACGTCCTTGAGGGCATGGAATTTGCCGTAATAGAAATTCAAGTGGTTGACCGTAATTTTGACAGGCACCTGGGAGTCTCCAGCACTCTCCTCAACATCGCGGGGGGAGCTCATTGAAACTGGGGCGTTCACTACCGAGAATTCGTGAGGTCGATCAGGGGTCATTTTGCGACCTGTACCTTTCCGAGGAACCAGCGTGCCCCCAGGCTGACCACGAGTACGAACAGGACGGTGATAAAAGCCGCTGCCCAGGCCATCTGTTGCCAGTTCGCGTAGGGGCTCAGGGCGAACTGGAAAATCACCATCGGAAGGTTGGCGATAGGATGCAGCAAATTGGTTGAAAAGAACTGGTTGTTTAAAGCCGTGAACAGCAGGGGAGCCGTCTCGCCCGTGATGCGCGCCAAGCCGATCAATATTCCTGTCAGAATGCCGGCCTGCGCTGCCTTCCAGGTCACTTTGGTGATCACGACCCGGGGCGGCGCGCCCAAGGCGATCGCCGCTTCGCGCATATCACTGCCCACCAGGGTGAGCATTTCATCCGTGGTTCGCGCGATGATCGGAACCATCAAAATCGCCAGGGCTACGCTGCCGGAAACCGCCGAAAAGTGACCCATCGGATCGACCATGATGGCGTAAGTAAACAGGCCTATTTCGATTGATGGGGCGCTGAGCATAATATCATTGATGAAGCGCACGGCGTTAGCGATGCGGCCCTTTCGGCCATATTCCGCCAGCCAAGTCCCGCCCATCAAGCCGACCGGTATTCCGATGAGCATCGATATCGCCATCAGAATCAGGCTCCCGACGAAAGCGTTCCGTAAGCCGAAGCTGTTGGTGCCGGGCGGCGGCGTGTCCTTGGTGAACAAATCCCAATGCATCGCGCCAATGCCGAATTTCGCCGTCGTCCACAGAATCCAGAAGAGAAAGAATACCCCGACGAGCGTCGCGGCCGCCATCACGATTTTGCTTGCCACATCGACAATGCGCCGTCTTGCGTAAACGCTGATCATGCCTTGGCTTCCTTGATGCGGCTCAGCAGAAACACCGCGAGGATCCGTACGGCCAGGGTCATGGCGATTAATATCAAACCCAAATAAATCAAAGACGACCGGTAGAGAGCCGTCGTTGCTTCGGTGAACTCATTGGCGAGGACTGAAGGAATCGTGGTGCCCGGCATCAACAGGCTCGACGTCAGCACATTGCTGTTGCCCACGACGAACGTCACCGCCATCGTCTCGCCTACGGCGCGCCCCAAGCCCAAAAAGATGCCCCCCACCACCGCCGACTTCGCGTAAGGCAGAACCACGCGCCAAGACACTTCCCACGTGGTCGCCCCCATGGCGTAAGCGGATTCACGCAACGGCGCCGGCACGGCGATGAAAACATCGCGCATGATGGACGAGATATACGGCAGAACCATGATCGCCAGAACGATCCCGGCGGTTAGCATGCCGACCCCCATCGGCGGACCTTGGAAAAGTACTCCGATATGCGGAATCGTTCCGAGATGGTCGTTGATCCAGGGCTCAATATTAGAAAAAACGGGGGCGAAAACTAACAACCCCCAGAGCCCGTAAACGATGCTGGGGATTGCCGCTAACAACTCAATGGCCGCCGCGACGGGTTTTTTAATCC
>JBJKQF010000248.1:0-5881 GCA_046705545.1 Terriglobia bacterium | reverse complement strand
CGGTCAGCTTCGCGGTTGTGCTCGCGGAGAACATGGCGGATGGTGAAAGAATCGAATTTTGCGATCAACGTTTTGGCGTGCCCGTACAGAACCTTGAGGTCGGGGTTTTTCACTTTGTACTGCCCGTTGATCTGCCGGGTCAGCAGTTCGGAATCCGAAATGACTTTCAGGCGCGAGTAATGGTGTTCCAGCGCGTAGCGTAGCGCCGCCAGCAGCCCCTGGTACTCGGCCACGTTATTGGTGGCCTTTCCAAGGAATTTGGCAAATGACGCCAGGCAGCTTCCTTGGGCGTTGTGGAAGAGCACCCCGTAGGCTGCCGGACCAGGATTGCCCCGCGAGCCGCCGTCGATATGGGCCACCACCTCTCGCGTCTCAGTCGCTTGTGCAGGCATAAAAAAGGGAATTGGGATCTGTTTGGAAATTAAAACCGCCGGGCCGCAATCTCGGGCTGCCTTTGGCGAAGCCCTGCGGGTCTTGGGAATGTGAAAACTAGTTTGGGGCGGCGGCCGGCTGTCCATCGCTTTCGGATGAAGTCGGCAGCGGCTCGGCGCAATACAGAATGCGGGCGCAGCTCTCGCATTCGTAAAGGGCGTTGTTGGCACGCACTTCGTTGTAGAGTTGCGGCCGCAGCAGCACGTTGCACGCCGTGCACATGCCGTTGCGGACTTCTGCCAGCGCAATTCCGTCGCGCCCCTGGCGCACGCGTTCGTAGTGGGTGCGGAGCCCCGAGTCCAGGTTGCCCGCCAGTTTTTGCCGCTCCGCGGAGGCTTCGTCGCGTTCGTCGCGGCAGGCCTTGAGGAGTCCTTCCAGGCGGCCCTTTTCACCGGCCACCCGCGTCTTTTCGCCTTCCAGCCTGGCTTCGGCCTCTTTAAGCTGCTGTTGAAGATCTTCCGCTTCCACCATCTTCTCAAGGATTTGGTCTTCCACGCCTTGAATGTTGGCCTCTTCTCCTTCAATCTCCTTGAGCATGGCGCGGTACTGCTCGTTGGTTTTCACCTGGAAAAGCTGGTCTTTATGCTTGGTGATTTTCTGCCGGATTTGCTGAATCTCGCCTTCCATGTCCCGGCGTGTCTTCTGGTTCGCTGCGAGCCGCTGCTGCCGCTCTCCGTGGGCCAGAATAAAGTCGCTCAGTTGCTTTTCAAGGGATTGGATTTCTTTGGGGAAGGCGTCAATCTGCGAGGATAGGGCCGCGACCTGTTGGTCGATTCTCTGGATCTCAATCAGAGTCTTGAGGTCGGAATACACTTCTTCTCCCGCATCTCTTTGGTTCTTTCCGAGAGGCCCGGGGCCTCGCCGCAGAGATAAGATGTGAATTTTTCGATCATTTCGCTAAAAAACCATTTTCCCACAATTTCTCGTACCCAGCAAGCGGCCGGGGTTTCCGGCCGGCGGCTACTTCTTTGCCCGTGTCACGGCTCCCTCGGACGCCGAGGAAACCAGGGCGGCGTATTTGGCAAAGACTCCGGTTGTATAGCGCGGTTCGGGCTCACGCCAATCCGCCAGACGCTTGGTGATTTCGGCATCGGAGAGTTCCACGTCCAGGCGCCGCGCGTTCACGTCGAACTTGACGATGTCGCCGTCTTTCAGGGCGGCAATCGGCCCTCCGTGGGCGGCTTCCGGGGCCACGTGCCCCACCATCAAGCCGCGCGTCGCGCCGCTGAAGCGCCCGTCCGTGAGCAGCGCGATGGATTCGCCCAGGCCTTCGCCGACGATCGCCGCCGTCACGCCCAGCATCTCTCGCATGCCCGGGCCGCCCTTCGGTCCTTCGTAGCGGATCACGACCACGTCACCCGCTTTGAGGCTCTTGCTGGTGACTGCCTTCATGGCTTCTTCTTCACTGTTAAAGACGCGCGCCGGGCCGCGGTGCTCGGTGGGTTCATGCCCGGAAATCTTCACCACGCAGCCTTCCGGCGCCAGGTTGCCCTTAAGAATCACCAGGCCGCCGGTTTGTTTCTTGGCGTTTGGAACGGACCGGATCACGTCCTGGCCGGGGGTTTCTTTTGCGGCGCGAGCTTCTTCGCCGAGCGTTTTGCCGCTGGGGGTCAACTGGTCTTCGTGCAGCAGCCCCGGTTTGCCCTCGATCAGTTTCTTGGCGATTATCGGAATCCCGCCGGCCTTATAGACGTCCACGGCCACATATTTGCCCGCCGGCTTCAAATCCGCGATCAGGGGAGTTCGCGCGCTGATGGCGTCAAAGTCGTCCACCGAGAGCGCGACTCCGGCCTCCGAAGCCAAGGCCAGCAGGTGCAGCACGGAGTTCGTGGAGCCGCCGGTCGCGGCAACGCTCATGATGGCGTTCTCAAAAGCCTTGCGGGTCAGCACGTCGCGGGGACGCACGCCGCGCTTAAAGACGTCCATCACCAGCTTTCCAACCTCGAAGGCGACTTCATCCTTCTTGGGATCCATGGCCGGCACGCCGTTTGCGCCCATGGGTGACAGTCCGATGAATTCCATGACCGTGGACATGGTGTTGGCGGTGAATTGCCCTCCGCAGGCGCCCGCCGCCGGGCAGGCAACATCCTCCAGACCCTTGAAATCTGAGTCCGACATTTTGCCTGCGGCATTGGCGCCCACCGCTTCGTAAACATCCTGAATGGTTACGTCGCGTCCCTGGAAGCTGCCCGCTGCAATCGAGCCGCCGTAGAGCAGCACGCTTGGCACGTTCAGCCGCAGCAGGGCCATGGCCCCGCCGGGAATGGTCTTGTCACACCCCACCAGAGCGATCATGGCGTCAAACATATGCCCGCGACCGACCAGCTCTATGGAATCTGCCACCACTTCTCGGCTGATCAGTGACGCTTTCATGCCTTCGGTGCCCATGGTGACTCCGTCGGAGATGGCGATGGTGTTGAACTCCATGGGCGTTCCGCCGGCGGCCCGCACACCCTCCTTGATCTTGGCGGACAGACGCCGCAGGTGATAGTTGCAGGGCATGGTTTCAATCCAGGTATTGGCGATACCCACGATAGGCCGCTTGAGGTCTTCATCGGTGAAGCCGATGGCCTTCAGCATCGAACGCGCTCCGGCGCGGTCCCTTCCTTCCAGAATCGTGCGGCTGGGAAATTTCGGATCAGTGGGCATGACGCCTCCAAAGGAAATTGAAATAGCGCTGAGCCGCTTATGATTGCAGATTCGACTGTGAAGAGCAAGCCTCTAGTGGCGGTGGCTGGCTATTCCCCATGCTGCGCTCGCGCGCCTTCCCAGGCCAGCATGGCGCGCTTGCGGATAACACCGCCGTGGTAGTTGCCGACGGCCCCCACCTTGCGAATCACGCGATGGCAAGGAATGAGGAAGGCGACGGGATTTTGGCCTACCGCCGTGCCCACGGCGCGGGTGGCGCTGGGCTTTCCTACACGCTCCGCAACCCTTTCATAAGGCGCCACGGCCCCCGAAGGAATTTCCAGAAGAGCCTGCCAGACTTTCAGCTGGAAGTTTGTTCCGTGCAGATCGAGCGGCACCTGGCGGCTGCGGTCGTTGAAGATATGCTTGAGCAAAGGTTCGGTCGCTTCCGGGTCTTCCACAAATTCGGCGGCGGGCCATCGGCTGCGCAGGTCCGCAAGTGTCCGCTTGCGGTCGTCGTGAAGAACAAAAAACAACGCGCAGATTCCGCGCTCGGTGCGTGCCACGAGGCATTCGCCGAAAGGGCTCGGGTGAAATCCGTAACGAATCCGCAGCCCCGCGCCTTTCTTTCTGAATTCGCCGGGCGTCACCGCCTCTGCGGCCACAAACAGATCGTGCAGACGGCTGGGGCTCGAAAGGCCCGCAGCGTAGGCGGCGTTGAGCACGCTCGCGGATTCGCTGAGCGCGCGCTTGGCGTAATCCAGCGTCAGAAACTGCAGGAAGCGTTTGGGGCTGATGCCCGCCCAGCGCTTGAACAGCCGCTGGAAATGAAAAGCGCTCAGACCGACGTGCGCGGCGACCTCCTCCAGGCTGGGCTGGGCGGGGAATCGCTTATCCAGAAAATGGATGGCCTGTTCGATCCGGCGGTAGTCTTCTGAGGGATTTTGCATGCCCGGATTCTCCTTCCAGAACCATCTTCGATGAGAAGCGGTTTGGCCGCAATCCGATTCTTGCTTTTCTGTGAGACTCGGAGGAGAAACTCACGCCAGCGGCAAAGAGACCGGCCGATGCTCGTGGATGGAGATTTCCGAGGCGAAACAGATTTCGTGGGTAAGGGCGGCGTCCTGAAGGTTTGCATGCGACTCGGAGTTATTGACGATACAGTCCACGTAATGCTTGATCTCAGCCTGGAACGGATGGTGCGACACGTCACGGCTTTCCGGCAGAACGGTAGGGACGGTCGCCCAGCCCCTTTGTCCCGGCCAGCGCTTGGTAAAGACCTGATTGTTGCGAATGGTGCCCTGGTCGCCGAGCAGTTGAATGTCAAAGGAGTAGGGCATGGCGCACTCGATCGATGACGCCACCTTGCCGAGCGTGCCGTCTTCAAATCGCACCAGCGTCACGCTGTTCGGTTCGTACTCAAACTGCAAGGGGTTCGCCGGGCTGGTGTTGGCGTAGGCAAAGACCTCTACGGCCTTTTTGCCCACAAACCAGCGCAGCGCGTCCACGGCGTGGCAGCCGCCGGTCAGCAGGCCGCTGCCTCCCATTTCCTTTTTGATGCTCCAGGCGTGCTGGGCGTGCGTGGGGTCAGCCGCGTTCATGTAATCGACCTCGGCATAAAAGATCTTGCCGACGGTTCCTTCTCTCAACATGGCCCGGATGTTTTCAAGCAGCGGATTCCAGCGCAGCACAAAACTGACTACCGTCTTGACCTGCGCGGCCGCCACGGCGGCTTGGAGTTCCCGCATCCCGGCAAGGTCCAACGCCACAGGCTTTTCAATCACGATGTGCTTTCCAGCCTTGGCTGCGGCAATACCTTGAGGGACGTGCAGAGAATGAGGCGTGGCCAGCACCACGATCTGAATGCCTGGGTCGTCGAGCATCTTTTCCAGGTGCTCGTAAGCCCGCGCGCTGCTGAGCCCGAATTCTTCCGCTTTGGCGTGGGCGCGATCCTTTTCGCGGCTTACCAGGGCGTGTACCTCGGTGCGAGGGTCGGCTTGGAAGGCGCGGATATACCGGCCGGAAACCCGGCCCGTGCCCACAATGCCCACCCCGAGCTTTTCCATTAGTAGCCTCCAACCAGTCGCGGAAAAATTGCCTGAGCTAAAAACATTCTATCAGGGAACGCCTGTGAAAACTCTGGTAGCGTGTCATTTCGGGAACTGAAGGCTGTACAGCTGGAATCTGGCTTTCGTAGGCGTAGAGCGCCGCCAAGCCTTCCGCCACGCTGCCCGCGCCGCAGACCGAGCGAAAGTCATGGATCAGATTCTTGGTTTCGGGCCAGATGCCCTGAGAATTTCACGCGATGGATGGGAGCATTATGATCGGTTCAGCCGGCGCCTTCAATAGGCTTCTCGGCGCTTCTGCCGCCTGGATGCTGGGCGAAGAGGAGGGAAGGGGAGCCTTGCTCGGCTCCCCTTGGGTGGTGAGAGCACAAATCGGGAAAACAAAAACTCCTCAGTTCTCGGAGAAGGAAAGTTGTAGATGCAACCGTCTATCGACACCTCTCCCTTAATCTCCGCGAAGGGAGTCGCGAACATTACGTTCCCGCTTTTGCTGCTGCGAGCTGCCAGCCTTAAAAGCTCACCTTCAGAGGGTGCAATCACGCTGCCAAAAAGCGTTGTTGCAATGCGCGGATTCCACAAGGTTTGTGCCGGCGGGGAAATGACTCCGTCGAAAAGCCTGCTGATGGATGGAAGATTTTTCCCACTGGACCGGCCGTTATGACGCCTGTTGGGGGACTTGCCCAGGCTCTTGACTTTCGCTTTTTATTCGCCTATTATCCCCTTGTAGCGTCCAGCGAACAGAGGTGAGTGGCATG
>JBJKQF010000247.1:0-4518 GCA_046705545.1 Terriglobia bacterium | reverse complement strand
TTCCGCCTATTTCACCATGAAGGCCGGAGCAGAGATGACGTGCCAGGAGGTGCGCTTTATTCCGGTCCGGTTCAAAGACGCTTACGGACCGGTGGGAGCTTGGTTCCTGCTGTTCAAGTCCCGGGCCTCAAATGCCATGGTCGGGAATTACATGGTGTAACGCAAGGCTGAACAGGACAACTGGCTGCCTTACGGCCGCGTAAAGCCCGTCCCGGCCAACCTCCGCAACTACCTCGGGATGCTCGATGTGATGGAGGGCAAAGGACCGCTCTTCATGCGCACCGAGGAGGCCATCCAGAAAATTGCCGACACCTACAAAGACGATCCCAAGGCCTACAAGAAAAAGATGAAAGACCTGGAATCGGAAGCGTGGGAAGACTTCCTGGATATGACCATCTCGCAGGCTGTGCTCTGGGCCGGCACGAACACTCAGCCGGAGGAAAAGAGCTCGGAGATCGCCCCTGCGGAGCCGTATTTCATCGGATCACATTCTGGAGCTTCAGGCGCATGGATCAGCGGGCCTGAGGATCTGCAATCCGGTGAAAGCAAGAGCGAATACTGCTGGGGATATACCAACATGTCGACCGTCAAAGGGCTCTTCTGTGCGGGAGACGCCTCCGGAGCGTCAAGCCACAAGTTTTCCTCCGGTTCCCACGCGGAAGGCCGAATCGCCGCCAAGTCTGCGATCAAGTTCATCGTCGAGAACAACACGGCGCCGAACCTGGACCAAGCGGCAGTGGACTCGTTGACGGAGGAAATCCTGAAGCCACTGGAAACCTACGAGGCTCACAAGAATGAAACCACCGATCCTGAGGTAAACCCCAACTACATCAAGTCCCGCATGTTCATGTTCCGCCTTCAGAAGATCATGGACGAGTACGCCGGCGGGGTGAGCGCGCAATTCACCACCAATAAGGCGCAACTCACACGGGCGCTTGAACTGCTGGAGTTCCTCAAGGAGGACTCCAAGAAGCTGGCAGCCCCGAACCTTCACGAGCTGATGCGGTGCTGGGAAAACGTCCACCGCATGTGGCAAGCGGAGGCGCACGTTCGAACGCTCCTCTTCCGGGACGAGACTCGTTGGCCGGGGTACTACTACCGGGCCGACAAGCCCAAGATGGACGAGGAGAATTGGCATGTGTTTGCCAACTGCCGGTTTGACCCATCCACTGGCGATTGGCAGATGAAGACCCATCCCATCCATCGGATCTTCGCGTAGCTCGAGATTCGGTAGTTTTTCCTTCAACAGGAGGCGCCCGACTCAGTTGAGCGCCTCCCCGAGGGGGTGGCGTGATGGCTGAACCCGCAAAGAATGAGTGCCCCTATTGCCGCCAGCCTATGACCCGATGGGCCAACCCGGAGATGGGCTCTTGGAGCGGTGAATTTCAGTACGTCTGCTTCAACGATGCGTGCCCCTACTTTGTCCGCGGATGGGATTGGATGGAAACCCACTTTCACATCCGGGTGTCTTACCGGCATCGGTTTGACCCGGCAACCGGAGACAGCGGTCCCCTTCCCGTCTGGTCAAACGGGGCGCTCAGAGATCGCATTATTCACGAAAAGGATACTGCACATGCCTGACGGAGCCACAGCCCAGGAAACCATTCTGCGCGATTACCCACGACTCAGCCTGGACGATACTCTGGACTTCTGTTGCGGCAAAGAGGTGGATTGTTTTACGAATTGCTGCCGCGATGTCTCCATTATTCTCACTCCCTACGACGTGCTCCGGATGAAGAAAGCCCTGGGCCTCAATTCCACCGAGTTTCTGGAGAAGTACACGATCCTGGGATGCACGAAGGACAAAAAGCTCCCCATTGTTCTACTCAGGATGAATCCTGAAGATGGACGCTGTCCTTTTGTTACAAAGGAAGGCTGCAGCCTTTATGCGCATCGACCCTGGGCGTGCCGCATGTATCCGCTGGGGCTCGCAGAGCCCAAACGCCCCAATCCGACCGAGCGCGGATTCTACTTCGTCATTCATGAAAACCTCTGCCATGGACATGATAAGGGCCAGCATTGCTCGATTCGCGATTGGATCGCCGATCAATCGATCGACACCTTCGAGATGATGGGCGAGCCGTTCAAGAATTTGATGATGGACGAATTCTGGGAAAAGGGAGAGGCGCTCGAACCGAAGAAGCTGGAAATGTACTTGATGGCTTGCTACGACCTGGACCGCTTCCGCCGCTTCATTTTCGAGACGCGCTTTACAAGCCTGTTCGATGTGGATGAGGCGAGGTTGGAAGCCATTCGCACGGACGACGAGGAACTCTTGGTTTTTGCGATGGAATGGCTGAGGTTCAGCCTCTTCAACGAGAAGACGATGAGGCTGAGATCATCGGTGATCGATTCCATGGAACGCACCGCCGGAGATGGCGGTGTCGAGTGTGAAACGCCACGGTAGTTGAGATGAACAATGGGAATTCAACGTCGAGCAATGGAAACAGCCTGCTGGTAATCGGCGGAGGGGTTGCCGGACTGACCGCCGCCATCGAGGCAGCCGAGGCGGGATGTAGCGTTATTCTCATCGAGAAATCGGCTTTCCTAGGCGGCCGAGCCATAGGCTTCAACCTTTATTTCCCCAAGCTGTGCCCCCCAACGTGCGGTTTCGAAATTAATTTCCGTCGCATTAAAAACAATCCTCGGATTACTTTCCTGACCCAAACGGAGTTGGAGGAGCTTACCGGCACAGCGGGAAATTACGAAGCAACGGTGAAGATTTCACCCCGTTTTGTAACCGAGTCCTGCACGCTTTGTGGAGCCTGCGCAGAAGCCTGCCCCGCAGAAAGGCCGGACGAGTTCAATTTCGGCCTGTCGAAAACCCGAGCCGCCTACCTTCCGCACAAAATGGCCTTCCCGGCGGAATTCGTTATCGATCGAAACGCCTGCCGGAAAGATTGCACCGCCTGTGTTGACGCGTGCAAGTACGGGGCCATCAACCTGGAACAGCCCGTGGAGCGCAAAAAGCTTCATGTGGCCGCCGTGGTGCTGGCCACGGGATGGGCTCCCTATGACGCGACGAAAATTACCAATCTCGGCTTCGGCCGCTTTCCCAACGTGGTCACAAACGTGGTGCTGGAGCGAATGGCCGCCACGAACGGTCCCACGGCGGGAAAGATCCTGCGGCCATCAGACGGGAAAGAACCGGCAACTGTAGCGTTTGTCCAATGCGCGGGGTCGAGGGACGAAAACCACTTGCCATACTGCTCGAGCGTCTGCTGCTCGGCCTCTCTGAAACACAGCACTTATATCCATACCCTCTACCCCGAAGCGCAAGTCACGATCTTCTACATCGACGTCCGAACACCCGGCTTCCTGCAGGATTTCTACGCCAAACTGGCCGCGGATGACCACTTAAAAATGATCAAGGGAAAAGTGGGCAGGGTTGAAGAAGACCCTCAAACGCACGACCTGATGGTGACGGCGGAAGAAGTGCTAACAGGAAAGAAGCTCACCCAGAAATTTGACTTGGTGGTTCTGGCGACGGGAATGGTACCGCAGACAAGCGGGCTTCCACTGAAACTTAACCAAGACGAATTCGGGTTTGCGGCAAACGGGACGCCGGGCATCTACGCAGCGGGCTGCGTCAAGAGGCCGGAGGAGGTTTCTACCACGGTTCGAGACGCTACCGGAGCGGCCTTAAAAGCTCTGCAATGTATGGTGAGGAGCGCTCACCATGGATAAGAAACTCGGAGTCTACATTTGCAGCGGCTGCTCGATTGGCGAGTCGATCGATACAAGCGCCCTGGTGAACGTGGCACAGGACGAATACAAGGTTTCCGTCTGCAGAACTCATCCGTTCCTCTGCGGCGAAGAGGGACTTGCCGCTATCCGAGACGATCTCGCGCAAGGCGCCGCCAACACTCTGGTAATCGCCGGCTGTTCACCCCGCGTGAAGACGAACGCATTTAGCTTCGGTCCCCAGATGGTGATGGAACGCGTTAATCTCCGCGAACACGTGGCATGGAGCCACGAGCCTGGCAGCGAAGATACCCAGATGCTGGCCGAAGATTACCTTCGGATGGGCATTGTGAAAGCGCAAAAGATGGAGCCTTCGGACCCGGTTTCAGACGGGGTATCCAAGTCCATCCTGGTGGTCGGCGGCGGCGTTACGGGCATCACGGCGGCGCTCGAAGCCGCAGATGCCGATTATGACGTTGTTTTGGTTGAGAAAGAGCCCCGGCTGGGCGGGTCGCTCGCCGGGGTCAAGAAGCACTTCCCCACGCATCCGCCTTACACCGAACTTGAAGAAACCGGGCTTCCCGAAAAGATCACGAAGGCGACCAGCCATCCCAAGATCAAGGTTTATACCTCCACGCGGATTGTAAAGACGGAAGGCCAGCCGGGAATGTTCGATGTCACGTTGCAGAACGGCGGGCAGCCGTTTGTCCACCGGACCGGGGCCATTGTAATGGCCACGGGGTGGAAGCCTTACGATGCCACCAAGCTCTCCTATCTTGGGTACGGATCTTCTCCCGACGTCGTCACCGGCGATCAATTCGAAAAGATGATCTC
>JBJKQF010000246.1:0-17942 GCA_046705545.1 Terriglobia bacterium | reverse complement strand
CGGAGCTCGGCACGGATCGCGTTGTCGATGAGGCCCGCGAATTGGCGGCGCGAATCTCGGAGGGGCGCTTTTACGTTGCCTGCGTCGGACAGTTCAAGCGGGGCAAATCCACGCTGATCAACGCTCTGATTGGCGAACCCGTCTTACCCGTTGGCTTCGTTCCCGTCACTGCCGTTCCCACCGTCATTCGCTTCGGCCACGAGCCCAGGGCCCGCCTCAAGGATCGAGATTATTCCTGGCGTGAGATTCCTATCTCAGAGGTCAATCAATACGTTTCCGAGGAGCACAACCCGGAAAACGCCAAAGCCGTCACCGGGGTTGAAGTGTTTGTGCCAAGCAAGCTGCTGGAGACCGGAATGTGCCTGGTCGACACTCCCGGACTCGGGTCGGTTTTCCTTGGGAACACGGCCGCCACTGAGGACTTTATTCCGCACATCGATGCCGCATTGATCGTCATGGGCGCCGATCCTCCCTTGGCGGGTGAGGAACTCGCCACGGTTGAAGCGGTAGCCCGCCACGCCCAAGACCTGATCGTGGTTCTCAATAAGGCCGACGAACCTCGGATGAAGAGCGTGCGGCTGCCGCCGATTTTACGCGCAACCTGCTTGAGAAACGCCTGAACAGAACGATCGGGCACATCTTCCAGGTCAGCGCGACCGAGCGCCTTGAGCATCACGGACCGGAGCGCGACTGGCGGGAGCTTCTCGCGGCGCTGGAGCTTCTCACACAGAATTCCGGGCGCCAGATCGTCCTCGCGTCGCGCCATCGCGGCCTCTTGCGGCTCAGCGAAGAATTGCTGGCGATTGTTGCAGAGGAACGCGACGCGCTGGAGCGTCCGATTGCAGAGTCGGAAAGTCGCATCGCGCAGATGAAGTCGACACTTGCCGAAGCCGGCCGCTCGATGCGCGAGCTTGGGTTTCTTCTGATGGCCGAGCAGCAGCGCCTTTCCGACACGCTCGTGGACCGCCGCAAAGCCTTCCTGCGCTACATGCTGCCGGAGGCTGATCAGAAGTTCCGGGAGCAATTGCCATCCGTCCCCCGCAAGATCGGGCCTGCTTACCGCCGCGCGTTAATGGGCCAAGCGCAAAAGATCGCAAAACAGCTCGTCCTGCCATGGCTCGCCGATGAGCAGCGGGAGGCCGAGCGGAAATACGGGGCGGTCACCCTCCGGTTCGTCCAAATGGGCAACGATTTTCTGCGCAGGCTCGCCGAGGCCGACGTCCCGGAGTTAAGCCGCCTGCTTCACGCCCTGGATGCCGAAACCGGATTTCGGATTGGTTCCCGCTTCTCATTTCTCGACCTCATTGAAGTCGCTCAGCCCGCTTCACCCCTTCGCTGGCTGGCCGACCTAATCTTGGGTTTGGTTGGCGCGCGAACCATCATTGAACGCGACGCTGTGGGTTTTCTGGAACACCTGCTTGGAACCAACAGCGCCCGCGTCCAGAGCGACGTCCTCAACCGCGTGCAGGAGAGCCGTGGCCAACTGGAAGTTGAAATCAAAAAGTTGCTCCATGAAGTAAGCCGAATCGCCGAGCAGGCATTGTCTCGCGCGCGATCCGCTCAGGAGGCAGGCGCCGCCCGAGTTGAAGCAGCCCTCGCCCGCCTCAACCGCCTCGAACAGGAAATCCTCGGCCTTCGTCCACAGGAGTTTAACTGAGGGCTTTTTCTGGCCGCTGTCCCGCCTCACTTGCCGCCAGAGCCGCTCGGACTAAAGGTTTACCCGTTACAACCCAGGGTTTTGGTAAGATTGAAGGGTTATGAAACTTTCTAGCGACTTTTCTTTAGCGCCCTTTCTCGTCATCTGGGAAACCACCCAGGCCTGTGACCTTGCCTGCATGCACTGCCGCGCCTCGGCTCAACCTCTGCGCCATCCCGAGGAACTCTCCACCCAGGAGGGATTGAAGCTGCTGGCAGATGCTGCGGAGATGGGCACGCCGCTTTTTATGCGGAGCGGCGGCGATCCCGCCAAGCGCCCCGACCTGCTTGACCTAGTGCGCGAGGGAAAACGCCTCGGCCTCCGCATGGGAACCGTGCCGGCCGCAACGCCCTCGCTTTCCGCGGAGTTTGTGCGCGACCTCAAGCAGTCCGGGCTCGACCAGATGGCGCTGAGCCTCGATTATCCGCAGGCGGATCTTCACGACGGTTTCCGCTGCGTTAAAGGGGCTTTTGACAAGACCCTGCAAGCTGCCGAATGGGCCCACCAGAACGGCCTGCCGCTCCAGATTAACACCACGCTCTGGGCCGGTTCGGCGCCCTATCTCTCCCAGATGGCGGAGCTGGTGGATCGTCTCCAGGCCGTCTTCTGGGAAGTGTTCTTCCTGGTTCCCGTGGGCCGGGGAGAAGCTCTGGACGGAATTGAGGCGCGCCGGTGCGAAGAGCTGTTTGCGATCCTGTACGAGGTCCAGAAGAAGTCACACTTCATCCTAAAAGTGACCGAGGCTCCCCACTATCGCCGCTACGTGGCGCAGCATGAGCCGGAAGGCGGGCCTTCCCAACACCCGCAGGGCGCCCATCCTCCCCGCGGCATGGTTTCTATGCCTCAAATGCTGCGTCGCTCTGAAGGCCCAGGCCACACCATCGGGTTTGCGCCTCATGGAGTGAATGCCGGTAAGGGATTCGTTTTTGTCTCCCACGTGGGAGAGGTCTTTCCCAGCGGATTCCTGCCACGCTCCGCAGGCAACGTGCGGGAGCAGAGCGTCGTAGAGATCTACCGAAACTCCCCGCTCATGCGCGAACTGCGCGATCCCGAAGCCCTGCACGGCCGCTGCCAGCGGTGCGAATACCGCTCCATCTGCGGCGGCTCGCGCTCGAGGGCCTACGCGCTGACCGGAGATTATCTGGCTACAGACCCGTGGTGTTCCTATCAGCCCCAGCGTGACCGCGCATAGCCCGGCTTTCGCAATAGCCTGGAACCCCCTGCATTCGTACTGCCTCGGGAAAATCACCAACCAGTCCACTCAGCCGCTTGAACCTTCTGCCAGAAGGCAAACACTGCCTGGTGATGCTGGTCACTGCCGGCACAGCTCGCCCAGCGCTAAAGTTTACAGCAGCTTTGGGAATAGGTTTGGTTCCCATCAGGGGACCGAGCCACGAGCGTTTCCCGTCCATGAATGCAGCCGATTATCTGGAAACTGCGGACGGCGCGAAGATCTACTACCAAGATCATGGAAAGGGCCTGCCTATCCTGCTCGTTCACGGCTGGCTCTGCTCATCCAAGTTCTGGCAGAAGAACATTCTTGAGCTGGCAAACGCATTCAGGGTCGTGACCTTCGACCTTCGGGGACACGGCAACTCTTCCAAGCCTCTGGCAGGCCACACCATCCGCCAATATGCGCGCGACGTTCGCGAGGTGATCCACCACCTTGGGCTGCAAGAGATTGTGCTGGTAGGGTGGTCGATGGGCGGGGCCGTGGTCCTCTCCTATTACGAGCAGTACGCGAGCGATAGCCGTCTAAAAGCGCTGGGTCTTGTGGACTCCACCCCTTTTCCCTTAAACCCGGCCCAGTGGAACAGCCACGCGCTCAGAAACTACAACTATGACGGCATGCACGCGGCGTTTGCGGATCTCGCCGCCAACCCCAGAGCTTTTGCCTGCGGGTTTGCCACCAGGATGTTCAAGCAGAAGCCTTCTGAGACCGACTTGGATTGGGTGGTCTCGGAGATGATGAAGACGCCAACCTGGATTGCGGAAGCGGTGTACTCCGATTTCCTGATGAGCGACTACGCCGATTCACTGCCGGCAATCAAAGTGCCGGTCGTGGTCTTTGCCAGCGACTCGGGCGTCTTCCGCAACGGAATTGCCATGGGCAAAGCCATCGCCGCGCAAGTCCCGAGAGGGACATTCATACCCTTCGAGGATGGTGGTCACATCCTATTCTACGAACAGCCGCAGAAGTTCAATGCCACCTTGAGAGATTTTATTCAAACCTTATAGGCATTGCCCCTCTAAGACCGCTTGATGCAATCCCCTGGCCGCCGATTGCAAATTATTCGCTGTTCACATACAGATTTTCCGGCCCTTGATGTCACTGCTGCCCGTGACATGAATCACAGCCAGGTGTTCAACGTAGAGGTAGAAGTAGACATACTGGCGTGCTCATGGGATCAAGGAGGGGGTTCATGGGCTCACACGCTGGATCTTTCACCCCACGCAAAAGCGTATGCGTATGCCCCGGGTCAGGTTCGCCCTGTCATTTGCGCCTGGTTCCGGGAGCCGCTGTCGGCCTGGGTAAGCTGAACAAACACCCCTCGTCAAGACCAGCCGGTAATTCTTTCAGGAGGAAACAGCAATGAATGAGAAAGGTGTTGAAATGCTTCACCGCATGTTGGGTGAGAAGCGCACGGCTGAAGTACGTGCCGGGTGGGCCAAGCTCTCGCCGGATTTTGACGACCTGGTGACCAACTTCCTGGTGCCGGACATTTGGGGACGGCCCAATCTAGACCTCAAGACCCGCAGCCTGATTACCATCGCGGCCTCCACGGCGCTCGGGCGGCCCAGCGCGCTACGACTCCACATCGAAATGGGGTTGAGCAACGGCGCCACAAAGGCGGAAATCAAGGAGGCCATTCTCCATCTGGCGTTTTATGCGGGCTTCCCTGCCGCCTGGGACGCCCTGGTGATCGCCGATGAGGTCTTCCGCCGGATAGAGTCCGCAGGGATCAAGGTGCAAACTGCGGCATAAGTAACCTGACCAGCCGGATGCCCGGCGCCAAAAATTCTTTGCAGCGTCTGTGATCGTTCGAAGCGGATGGCGAGGTGCTGTCGTGTCTGGTCGCGTCAACCGAAGAGCCTTTCTCAAGGATTCCGCCGCAGGAGTTTCCGCGTTTGCCGCGGGACTGGGCATTGGCCAAGCCCACACGCCCGTAGCGAGCCCGCCTACCGAGCGCATTGACCAACTGCGGCAGGCATTCAACAGCGCTTACAGCGCCGGGAACGCGGCTGCCATCGGCAGCCTGCTGGCGGAGGATGCTGTTTGGATGCCGCCGGGCGAGCCGGCGGTGGCGGGCAGAAGCGCCATCCAGGCTCGATACGCGGCGCAATTCTCCACCACGCATTCCTCCTTCACGCTCAACCGTGGCGAGATTCTCGTCCTAGGCGGCTTGGCGTGGCTTCGCGGCGGCTACCAACGCATCGACACTCCCGTAACAGGCGGCCCCTCCACAATGGCAACGGGCAAGTACGCTATGATCTTCCGCCGCGAGTTCGGTGACTGGAAGATCATCAATGACTGCTGGAATTCCGATGAGAATCCCCTGCAGGTGGACGCACGCGTCGCGCTCCATGGCGTCCGGTCGATCGCTGAGTGGAGGTTGCGCGACGTGTCAGGGGCGCTCAGCGTAAGCGCGGAATCGGAAGAGGTGAAGAGCGGTATTTGGGAAAACAAGGCGGGGATGCTGGGCAAGCTCAGCGCAGCCGATCCCGAGGCAAACGCCATCTGGTTCATGAGGCCGGACGGCTTTTACTATTCGGTCGGAAAGGGATTCACAGGGCTAAGCCTCTCTGAGCGCGCCTACTACCCCGGCCTGGTTGCCGGGCAGAGTGTTCTGGGTTCTCTGGTGATCAGTCTTTCCACTGGAAAGCGCTCCGTGATCATTGCCGAACCGGTGCGCGCCGCGGACCAGGTCACCGGCGCCGTGGGCGTCTCCTATTCAGTGGACCAGCTCTCCCTGGAGATTGATAACGCGATGCAATTGCCCCCGGCCGTCGTCTTCTACGCTCTGGACATGAACGGCCAAGCGGCCCTCCATCGCGATCCATCCTTGATGTTTGAGTATCCTTCGGATATGGGCTCAGAAAGCCTGCGCTCCGCGGTTGCCAAAATGCTTTCGGAGCCCAGCGGCGCCGTCGAGTACCTCTTCCGTGATATGCACAAGACGGTGTTCTTTGAGAGATCTTCCGTGCTCGAGTGGGTGTTCGCGCTGGGATTCAGCGCGCCCGCAACCCCCAATATGGCATGACATGCCGAAGAAAGGCCTTTCCCGCAAACGAGCTTTTCTGGGAGGACTTCAACAACCGGAAACCAGCATCGTCAAATGATTCTAATTGAGCATTGGTGGAGGCGGGGGGAGTCGAACCCCCGTCCGAAAAGCCATACGCACGAAAGACTACACGCTTATCTCGTTCGCTTTCCGCTTTCACCAGCGGTCCTAAGGAACGGGCAAGAACGAGCCGCCAGCTAGCCTTTTCCGGTCACCCGGATCTCGCCTGGGAACCTCAGGCGGCAGTTCCCAAACCAGCCCGCGATATCGACGCCTCGATTCCGTCCTGCGGGCCTGACGGAGGAGACGCGCTAGCCTAAATTAGGCAGCGTATGCAAACTGCGTGTTGGCAGTTGTGTTGTTCCACTCCGATTACGGGTGGTGTGGACCCCCGGCGTGCCTTCCGAACGCGAGAGCTTCCGTCGAAACCGGAACGCCCCCTCAGCTTTCAGTCTAGGGCGGACCGATGGGCGTGTCAACTGGCCATCATTGCGGCAGGAGTCAATGTGTTAAAGGTTTTAAGAGCGGGGATAAATTCGTTCGGAGACGGCTCAAAACGCGCCGCGCCTTGCGGGGAGGGTTCAAGGAGTTGTGGAGCAATCGCGCCCTCACGCTGAGGAGCCTCACACCCGGGCGGCCGTAAACAGCAGCCCGTGTCAGCTGGCGGTTTGCTCGCTCAGCGTGCACGCATTTGCTACGGATTCCGAAAGCCCGATAGTTACTTCAGCTCTTTGCGATTGTGCTCTGCCCAAGCGCTCTTGCGGGGAACCGCTTTCATTTCCTTGCCGCAGGTGCACTTGCCCTCTTTATTGGACATGCCCATGCACGGACAAGATTTGTTTCCCATACAATCGCAGACGTAGACGTCCGCGGACTTGGTCATCTTCATATGATCCGCGGGATGCGCCACCACGATTCCCGCCATGCCAAGACACACTCCCATCGCCAATCCCAACCAAACACCTTTGCTCGCCAAGCGCGCTCTGCTCCACATGACTTCAGTCCTCCCTGGTAAATGATTTGCCCCAATGGGCCAATCCTATCCCCCGCCGCTTCGCAAAGTCAAGCAGTAGAATTCGCCCTCGCCGCAACGGACTTTTCCCCTTGCTTAAACCCCCAGACGCTGGCGCGCCAGGACAATCGCTCCCAGGGCTCCCGCATTATCCGCAAGCTTGCCGGGGACGATCTTGACCCCTTTGGGGTCCGACCGCCGCAGCAGATATTCGTTTGCGGTCTCGCGGATTGGGCCCACGAAATCTTCTTTCATCCTTTCGGCCAGCCCACCGCCGAATACCACGCATTCCGGGTCTAACAGGTTCACGGCGTTTGCCGCCAGAACACCCAAATAAAATTGCGCCCGCTTCACGACTTCTTGCATGACGGGATCTTCTTTCTTCAGCGCCGCCGCAATAATGCTGCTGGTCATGCGCTCCTTATTTTTCTTTTTCATGATTTTCAACACAATGCTCTTGCGGCCCGATTTGATCGCGGCGCGCACGTCGCGCTCCATGGCGGTGCGGCTGGCCAGAGCTTCCGCGCAGCCCCGGCGCCCGCAGCCGCAGACAGGTCCGTTCACCTCCAGAACCGTATGACCGATCTCTCCGGCGCCGCCGCGGCTGCCCTCAAAGAGCTCCCCGCCAAAAATCAACGCCCCGCCGATTCCTGTACCCACAAAGATTCCTACCGCATTTTTCGCGCCGCGTCCCGCTCCCAGCGCATGTTCGCCCACCAGACCCACGTTCACGTCGTTTTCAACAAAGATGGGAACGCGCAGCAACTTTCGAAGCTCTGAGCGTAGCGGGACATTTTTCCACCCCAGGTTGGGAGCTTCTTCCACAATTCCCTTCGCCTTGTCGATCGGCCCGGGAACCCCCACGCTCACCACGCGAACTTTGGACCGGCTGACCCCGGCCTCTTCGAGAGTCCGATCCACCAGCCTCGCGATGCTGCGGATGTGACGGCTCGCGCCGCCGCTGCGCGGCGTAGGGATCTTCTCGACCCCCAGCACATTATTCTCCCCGTCCACGGCCACCGCTCGCAGGCTGGTGCCGCCCATATCGACTCCCACGTAGCAAACTTCCGGTTTTGCCATCTTTAGCCTCGCATGGTCACGTGAATTCCTGGCCGCCAGTGTAACCCACATCGCAAAAACTGCAAGACCCTTTGCTCTCCGCCGCAACCTGCCCGCCACGGGGCTTCGCGCAATGCCGCCTGTTGTCAGCACTGACGGCAAGCGCGCCGTCGCTCGGCATGAATTTACCGGCCTGGCTTCAGGCCCCGCACGCAAGCTGGAAACCTGCCCCAGCTTGCCTTGACGCTCCCAACCCCCTATGCTACTTTTCTTGCGGCCAGGAGCGCGCCAGCGGCAGCGTCCCTGCCAGTGCGCCGATGGAAGTCTGTTCATCCTGCCGCATTTTTTGACCCTCTTCCGTCATTTCCAAGTAGGAGGTAGAGCGCAATGATCCCTTGGTTGAGCGGCGTTATTCCGGCAGTCATCACTCCCTTTGACCAGCAAGGAAATATTGACGAAAAATCCCTGCGCGCGGAGATTGACTATCAGATTGCGAGCGGAGTCTCCGCGCTTTGCGCCGGAGGAACCACCGGCGAAGGCGCCGGACTTTCCCCTTCCGACGTCAAGCAACTCGTGCAGATCTTTGTGGACCACGCGCGCGGGCGCGTTCCTGTAATCGGCGGCGTGATCCCGGACACCACGATCGAGGCCATCCAATTGGGCTTGGCCGCGAAGGAAGCGGGCGCATCCCTGCTGCAGGTGACTCCTCCGCACTACATTTTTCAGCCCGAAATTCCGGAAATGGTGGCCTATTATTCCCAGATCCGCGAGAAGACCGGGCTCGATATCGTTCTTTACAACGTCCTGCCTTGGGGACAAGTAAGCCCCGACTGCGTGGAAGCGCTCCTCGAAGCCAAAGCGATCGTGGCCGTCAAGCAGAGCGGCGCCAACCTGCACCAGCTTGCCGACATGGTTTGCCGGTTCGGGAAACGCATACCCGTGCTCTCCGCCGTGGATGACCTGCTCTATCCGGCCTTCGTGATGGGCGCACAAGGAACCCTCTCCGCCATATGCAGCGTGCTGCCCCGGCAATCGGTGGAACTCTTCCAGGCGGTGCAGAGGGGCGATCACGCCCGCGCGCGCGAGTTGCACAACAAGCTGCTGGTAGTCTGGCGGGCCGTGGATCACCCGAGCGCCTTCTTCGGCAGGGTCAAGTGCGCGATTGAGCTCCAGGGACGCCCGGCTGGCTGGCCGCGCCACCCGCACCGTCCGGCTCGGGAAGATGAACGCCAGATGATACTCAAGACGTTTCATGAGGCGGGAATTCCCCTGGCTTCTGCTGCCCAAGCCTAGCAGCCTGCTGGCAGGGATTACCCGTCGTGCCGGCGCGCCCGCCAGTCCCAATGGAGAAATCAAATGCCAGATGAAATTCCCAAAATCCTTGAGAAGACTTACACCGTCACGGCCGCGGAGGCCATCCATTTTATGGGCGATCAAGCCCTGCCCGTCCTCTCAACCCCCGCGCTGCTCACTTGGATCGAGCTGAGTTGCCGCGAAAACGCCTCCCCGATGCTCCCTCCCGGGAGCGATACGGTGGGGATATCTGTCGAACTCAAGCACTTGGCAGCCACCCCTGTGGGCGCGGAGGTGAAGGTCGTTTCAAGGCTCGCCAAGATCGAGGGGCGAATCTATTCTTTTGAAGCCGAAGCTTTTGACGCCACTGAGAAGATCGGCGAAGCTAGCCATCAGCGAGCTTCCGTAAATGTGACAAAATTCACACAACGCGTGAAGGAAAAGCAGCAGAAGCTTGCCGTCGGGAAATAGAGCGGCAAACCCCCGCTGCCGGATCTCTCGGTGAGCGCCTCGGCGCCGTCCAAACTGAGCTTCCGCTTACCCAGGAAAACCTGGACAATAGAAAAAGGGCTGTGGTATGTTTAAGCGTTTGTGCTTAACGTGAATTTGGGGAGGAGTACTGCAATGACAATTTCTTTTCCCAGGGCTGCCGGCACCATTGTGAAGGCAGGTTTGACTGTAGTTTTTTCGGCTCTTGTCTGCTTCGGCCAGGCCACATCTCATCATGCGGCAAAATCCGCCGCCAAGCATCCAGCCACCTCCCCGCACCATGCGGCCGCAAAAACCGTTTCCCCATCCGAGAAGGTTGTGCTCAAGGTAGGCGCCGCCAAGGTGACCAAGGCGGAAATGGATTACATCGTGAACAATTTGAGTCCTCAGGCCCGGCAAGCCATCGCCGAGCACGGATTGAGCACCCTTGGCGATGAATATTCCGTGATGCTATTGCTCTCCCAAAAGGCAGTGAGTAACCACCTTGACGCTTCGCCGGATTTCCGCCGTCAACTGGCGCTCAAGAAGAACCAGATGCTTGCTGCGGAGGAATACCGAAACCTCGAGTCTCAAGCAAAGGTCAGCCCGGACGAAATTAGCGCATTCTACAATGCCCACAAGAGCGACTTCGAAGAAGCTACCATTCGCAAGCTTGTCGTCCGCAAGAAGGCCGCAGATGCCAAGCCCGATGATCCCGGACTCACGCCGGCAGACGCCAAGGCGCGGCTCGATTCAATTCAAAAGGCCATTACCGCCGGAACCGACATCTCTGATGTTGCCAAGAAATTTGACATTCCAAATGTGGTCGCGATTGATCCTGAACCCACCACAGTGCCCCGTGGCCGATTGCTGCCCGCCCTCGACAAGGCCGCCTTTGAGCTTCCCATTAACCAGTTCTCAGAGCCAGTGGAAACATCCAACGCCATGGTCGAGTTGCAAGTACTCAGCCGCCAGCAGGCAGCCTTGAAGGACGTCACGCCAGCCATCGAGAACGAACTACGCCAGGAAAAGGTCAAAGTAGCTCTTGATGATATGAAGGCTAAAGCCAATATCTGGATGGACCCGAACTACTTTAAGCCCGAGCCTCCGGCGGCTTCCAGCAGCGAACCCGCTCCCTAGTCAGCGAAAACCTGTTGACGTTCGCAATACTCCTGCGTAAAGAGCACGTTCAAGGTTCGTGCGTCGGGCGCGCCTGTGTGGCGCGCTTGCGCACGCCTCCGCATTCGTGAGCCCCGTAGAATCCAGGATGTGCCACCGATAAATATTTCTTATGGCTAGAAAAAGTATTCAACAGATGTGTTGAAAACCTTGTGGAAAAGCCATACCGTTTCTTTCAGAACCTTCAGAGCAGAAAGCACTTTGTACTCTTTGCACAACTGTTGAGCACTTTAGGGCTAATACCTTGGTATGAGGGCGTCCGCTAGCCGCACCAGAGGCGGGGCGGTCAAACTTTTGAGTCGCACCGAACGCGGAAAATGGGCGGCTGAGCAAACTTCGGTTGTCGAGAGCCTGTTTTTCCCGGCCTTTTGCTTATAGGAGAGGTTGCGGTTTTCGGAGCTTAACTTCGATCAATTGGTCGTGCTTCTTGATCTCAAAGACCTTGCCGAATGTTTCGTGGTCAGGAGCAGTTACCATCAGAGTGATCTTACCCATATTGACGAGGGGAAACTTGCACCTGCCCTGCTTATCGCTCTTGTTGCTGTAGGAAATCAGCTTGGGATTTTTCATAAATCCTCCCGGCTGGAGAAACTCCAGCGTCAGGTGAGCCTGATAGATCGGATCCCCAGTCTTGGCGTCCTTAACCACAATCTGAACGGTGGTTTGCTCGACAGCGGCGAGCCTTCCCGTCCCCAAGCCAAACGCCAGGAACACCCCTAGCGCCAACAGCGCGCATCGTGTGATCCGTTTTTGTTCCGTCCCTCTCAAAGTCCCTCCTCGCGAAACATCAAATTGATGACGCTCTCCCGCGTGCGCCGTCAACAAGACTTCCCTGCTCCGATCTTGCCACAAGGTCATTCCCTGCGGCAACGTTGACTTGCCCGGCGGAGTCCGATAACTTCAAATTGAACCAGAAATCCTTGATCCAGAGCAAGGGCAATCCGCCCGGAAAGGCGTTATGGGATTTTCCACGGATGCAATCCATGTCGGCCAGGAGCCCGACCCCGCAACGGGAGCCATTATTGTTCCAATCTACCAGACTTCGACATTCGTCCAAGAAGAGCTTGGAAAGCACAAGGGCTACGAGTACGCGCGCACCTCAAATCCCACGCGGGCGGCCCTGGAACGAAATCTTGCCCGGCTTGAAGGCGGGCGTTTCGGCTTCGCGTTTGCCTCGGGCATGGCGGCCATCAATGCCCTGCTAAGCCTGTTGAAGTCCGGCGACCACGTGGTGGCCGGGCAAAACGTCTACGGCGGCAGTTTCCGCCTGTTTGAACGCGTCCTGAAGAACTTTGGGCTGACCTTCACCTATGTGGATACCCGTCGTCTCGACAACGTTGAAAAGGCTATCGGCGACTCGACGCGGCTGCTCTTTTTGGAAACTCCCACCAATCCTTTGATGGAAATCACCGACCTCGCGGAAGCCTCGGCCTTAGCCCACCAGCGCAATGTGCTGGTCGCAGTCGATAACACTTTTGCCAGCCCATACCTCCAACGTCCGCTGGAACTGGGCGCGGACTTCACCGTGCACAGCACTACCAAGTATTTGAATGGACATAGCGACGGCGTAGGCGGCGCCATCATGTTGAGCGACGAACACCTTGCCGAGCGCGTGAAGTTTCTCCAAAACGCCGCCGGCGCCATCCTGGGCCCCATGGATAGCTGGTTGGTCCTGCGCGGCGTAAAAACCTTGGCGGTCCGCATGCGCCAGCATAGTGAAAATGGTCTGGCGGTAGCGCAATTCCTGGAGCAACACCCCAAGGTCAGAAAGGTCCACTACCCGGGCCTTTCGTCACATCCTCAGCACGCCCTGGCAGCGAAGCAGATGAAAGGATTTGGCGGCATGCTTTCTTTTGAGTCGGGATCGATTGAAAATGCCCGAAAGATTCTGAAATCGGTGCGGCTCTGCTCGCTCGCCGAGAGCTTGGGAGGCGTTGAGACCTTGATTTCCCATCCCGCCAGCATGACCCACGCCAGCGTCCCGGCCGAACAGCGCCAGCGCCTGGGTATCACCGATGGTCTGGTGCGAATTTCCGTCGGAATCGAAGATATCGAAGACTTGATTGCAGACCTGGATCAGGCTCTCGCTAATGTTTGAAGCGCCTCAAACACGCGTCTGGAAAACCTAAACAGAGGACCCGTGGGTCAGTTTGGGATTTCGCCCCCCCTGCTATGAATCCACCGCTTTGGGTTCGGACGGCTTTCGCACCGAGTCCGCCATCCATTGCAGGTAGTTTCTAGACCCATCGATGATGGGCAAGCAGATAATCTCCGGGGTGTGGTAGGAGTGGATCAAGGAAATTTCCGCCTGAATTTCCCGAAAGAGCTCGCGCTTGCTCTTGATGAACATCAGGAATTCTTTCTCCTGCGTGACTTTCCCTTCCCAGCGGTATACAGACTGCACACCCTCGGTGATATTGACGCAGGCAGCAAGCTTGGCATCAATCAGCCGACGGGCAATCTTCCGGCACTCGCGCCGGCTTCGCGAAGTCACCATAATCACGACGTTATCCGTCACAGATCCTCCTTGCTGGCCGGAATCCCGCGCAGGCTTCGAGTTCGGAATCCCCGGCACGGCCTTGCCCCGATCCGCTCCCACCCGAAGAACTTTCCTAGCGCCTGCGGGTTGCTAAGATTCTATCTCAAAGATACAATAGGCACGGAATGTCGGGCAATCCCATCCATTTCGGAACCTCCGGCTGGCGCGGCATCATCGCGGAAGATTTCACCTTCGCAAACGTCCGGCTAGCCTCTTCCGCTATTGCACAGCAACTGCTGGGCCAATCGGGAAAGCCCCGGGTCATTGTCGGCCACGACACCCGCTTTCTCTCTGAGAAATTCGCTGCCACAGCTTCAGAGATGCTGGCTTCGCACGGCGTCGAGACTTGGAACTGTTCCGGCCCGCAGCCGACTCCGGCAATCTCTCATGAAATTCTGCACAGCCGCCTGGATGGAGGAATCAATATCACCGCCAGCCACAATCCGGCGGAATACAACGGACTGAAATTTTCCGGCGCAGACGGTGCGCCCGCGATGCCCGAGGTCACCCGCGAAATTGAGAAACTGGCGGAGCGCATCTCCGGCGGAGAGTTCTCACTCAAGGGCCCCAAGTTCACCGCGCCGCTCACACGTCCCGCGGATCCCAGGCCAGCCTACATTGCCGCCCTGCGCGAGAAAGTCGACTTCGACGCCATCGCCAAGGCCAAGTTGAAGGTCGCCTACGACCCGCTTTTTGGCGCTGGCCGCGGATACCTGGACGATCTGCTGCGCGAATGCGGCGCCACCGTTCATGCCATCCACGACTATCGCGACGTCCTCTTTGCGGGTACCGGCCCGGACCCCAGCCAGCAAAACCTGGCGGAACTCGCTGAAATCGTCCGGCACGAAAAGTGCGCCGCCGGACTCTCAACCGATGGCGACGCGGACCGGTTCGGTTTTGTAGACGCCGATGGAACTTGGATCCACCCCAATTATGTTTTGGCGCTTTTGGCCGATTATCTGATTGAGGTGCGCAAGATCCCCGGAGGTGTCGGTCGCAGCGTGGCCACCACCCACCTGATCGACGCCGTGGCAAAACATCATGGGGTCCCGGTCTATCAGACGCCAGTCGGTTTTAAGTATCTTGGAGAACTGATCAAGGAAGACAAGATTGTTTTGGGAGGCGAGGAGAGCGCCGGCTTGAGCATTCGCGGCCATTTGCCCGAGAAAGATGGCGTGCTGGCTTGTTTGCTGGTGGCGGAAATGCTGGCGCAACGCGGCCAGACGCTGAAGCAGCAAATCGACGAACTCTTCAAGAAGGTAGGCCCTTGTTTCACGGTGCGGATCAATCTGGCGCTGGCCCCCGACGTCCAGAAACGTCTGGCAGAAAAGCTCAAGCAGGATTACGATAGTTTTGATGGCCGTAAGGTTCGAGCGCTCGATCGCATGGACGGCCTGAAGATCATTTGCGAGGATGGAACCTGGGTGCTGATGCGCCCTTCCGGAACAGAGCCGGTGGTTCGAGTTTACTGCGAAGCTCCCTCGCAGTCGGAGCTTGACCGACTGGTTAGCGCCGCCCGAACTTTTGTCAGCAAGCCATGAAGAACTTTCACTGGGACCACAAACCGTTCCGGCGCAATGCCATCTTAATCATGGCGCTGGTTATCCTCGCCCTTGGAGTGCACGAACTCTTCGGCGACCACGGCTATCTGGCCCTGCGCCGCCAAAAGCAGGAATACAAAAGTCTCCAGCAAAACATCGACGCGCTTTCAAACCAGAACCAGCAGCTCGAGCAGCGGATCAAAGCCCTCAAGACAAATCCTGAGGCCATTGAAAAGCAGGCTCGCGATCAACTCCATCTGGTGCGTCCGGGGCAATTTGTGTACGTGCTGCCGAAGCAACAGCCATCCGCTAGCGCAAAGAATCAGCCTTCCAAGTAATCCAGCATTCTTGAAAGCAGCAACAGTCTCCGGTAGCTAACGAACCACGCCTTCCAGCGGGCTCGAAGCAGCGGCATAGAGCTTTTTGGAAATGCGACCTGCCTGATAAGCTTTGCGGCCCGCAATCACAGCATGCTTCATGGCTTCAGCCATCGTGATAGGATCCTGCGCTCCGGCAATCCCCGTATTCATCAGCACGCCGTCAGCGCCCAGCTCCATCGCCACGGCAGCGTCAGAGGCAATCCCCACGCCAGCGTCCACAATCAATGGAACACTGGTGATCATCTCGCGCAAGATGCGCAGGTTCGCAAGGTTTTGGATTCCCATGCCGGAGCCGATGGGCGCGCCCAGCGGCATCACCACCGCAGCGCCAGCATCGATCAACCGCCGCGCACTCACAAGGTCATCGTTCGTGTAGGGCATTACCACGAAACCCTCGCGCGCCAAAATTTCAGTGGCTTTGACCAACTCAAAGTTATCCGGGAAGAGCGTCTTTTCGTCCCCGATCACTTCAAGCTTGATCCAGTTGGAAAGTCCCACCTCACGCGCCAAGCGCGCGGTGCGCACCGCTTCATCAGCGCTGTAGCAGCCGGCGGTGTTGGGTAAGATGAAAAACTTTTTGCGGTCGATATAATCGAGCATCGACTCTTTGCTCTTGTCCGTCAGATTGACGCGCCGCACCGCCACCGTCACCATTTCCGCTCCGGAAGCTTCATGCGCCTGCGCCATTTCCTGGAAGCTTTTGTACTTTCCCGTGCCCACAATCAGGCGCGAGCGGAATTCCTTGCCAGCAATCCGCAATACGTCGTTGTCCATTGGTCTTGATTTCTCCTTTTCCTGATTCTAGTCAGCTGGGCGGGAAATTGCAATTTAAGGCTGGGGCACGATCCAGCGTCCGTGTTCAGGACCCGTCCAACTCCCAGACAAAGAGGACGGCCCGGCAGCGGGATGCTACCTCCTATCTGCAAGGGCCGTTTAGGGTTAGCGGAACGGCTTCTGCAAGCCTCCCGCGAGCCCCTTTGAACAAGCAGCGGGAGACCGCCGCCGCCCCTTGCAAGAGGGTGAAAATGGGCGCCAAAATGGGGCTCCCGGAGGGCGGCCAGACGGCCACGGCCGCTTGATTTCATAGGCCAGATATGTTATATGTTCTTAGTTTGCTGCACTTCCGCTCTCGGCTTTCCTATCCTTCGGAACGCGACTGAGGGGCGCGTTGCGGAGCCACAGCGGGTGTACTCGTTCGTCAGCGATAAAATTTATTTGCTTTTTCAGGAGGAGAGATGAACTTCTCTCGACTGCGTATTGTTGTCGCTGTGTCTTCGCTGCTGGTTCTAATGTTGGGCGCTCCCTTTGCGCGCGCGCAAACGGTGTCCTTTTCCACCGCAACCGCCCCGGCAGGGACCAATCCTTTCTCCGTGGTGGCAGGCGACTTTAACGGCGATGGCATTCAGGACCTGGCCGTCGCGGATTACAGCACCAACAGCGTCAGTGTCCTCCTGGGCAACAGCGACGGCACCTTCCAAGCTCCCGTCACCTACGCGGTAGGAACCCATCCGGAGTCCATCGTGGCGGGCGACTTTAACGGAGACGGCAAGTTGGACCTGGCCGTCGCGAATCACATTACCGACGACGTCAGCATCCTGCTGGGCAACGGCGATGGAACCTTCCAGACGGCGGCCAGCTACACGGACGGAATCGCTCCCTACTTTCTGATTGCGGGTGACTTCAACAACGACGGCAAGCTGGATTTGGTGGTTGCCAACGCCGGGGGCGACAACATCAGCATCCTGAAAGGCAACGGCGACGGTACCTTCCAATCTCCTGTGTACTACCCGGTGGGCCTGGCCCCGGAAGCGCTTGCCGTGGGGGACTTCAACGACGACGGCAACCTGGACCTTGCAGTGGGAAATCACGACGACAATAACGTCAGCATCCTGCTGGGCAACGGCAATGGAACCTTCCAGACGCCGGTGAACTACGCCGTGGGGACCGGACCCAGCTCCGTCGCCGTGGGTGACTTCAACCGTGACGGCAAGCTCGACCTGGCAGTAGCCAACCGGGGCAGCGCCAACGTCAGCGTTCTGCTGGGCAACGGCAACGGCACCTTTCAGACGGCGGTGAACTACGCCGCGGGGACCAATCCCTGGACCGTGGTGGCAGGCGACTTTAGCGGCGACGGCAAGCTGGATCTCGCCGTCTCTAACAACGTCAGCGACGACCTCAGTCTTCTCACCGGCAACGGCGACGGCACTTTCCAGACTGCGGTCAACTTCCCTCTGGGACTCCTTGCCGCAGTTGCCGTGCCGGGTGACTTTAACCGTGACGGCAGGCTCGATCTCGCGGTGGCCAACTTCAACAGCGCCAACGTCAGCATCCTACTCAACACCACACCGCCGGCCTCCACGGCGACCAGTGTTACGTCGTCGCTCAATCCCGCAAACGTGGGAGATAACGTCACCTTTACGGCTGCGGTCACGGCCGCCAGCGGCACACCCACGGGAAGCGTACAATTTATGGACGGGGCGACGCTGCTCGGC
>JBJKQF010000245.1:0-16176 GCA_046705545.1 Terriglobia bacterium | reverse complement strand
CTTTCCAGAAGTTGCTCCAGGGCGCTCCCTGGGTCGCCGGACGCCATCAGATGCTCGCCGATCAGGACGGCATTGAACCCCGAGCCAGCCAGCTTTTCCAAATCCTGCCCGGACTTAATCCCGCTCTCACTGATGGCCAGACAGGAAGGCGGAATTTTTTCGCGAAGCCGGAAGGAAGTCTCCAGGCTGACCTCAAGCGTGTTCAAATTGCGATTATTGACGCCGATGATTCGTGCGCCCGCGGCCAGCGCGCGTTCCAGTTCCGATTCAGTGTGGACTTCCACAAGCGGAGCAATATCCAATTGGCTGGCGAGCATGAGGAGACTTTTGAGGGTGTTGTCCTCGAGTGCGGCAACAATTAACAAAAGTGCGTCAGCACCGGCAGCCACGGACTCGTAAACCTGGTATTCGTCGACGACGAAGTCCTTTCGCAAGAGGGGCAAGCGCACAGTTTCACGCACGGTTTTTAGATCGTCGAGCGACCCCTGGAAGTATTCTTCCTCTGTCAATACTGAGAGTGCTGCCGCGCCTGCTCGCTCGTAGGCCGCCGCAATTTCGCGAGGCTGGTATTGGGCGCACAGAAGTCCTCGGGAGGGCGATGCCTTCTTGAGTTCCGCAATCACGCCGAACCCTCCGCGGCTGAGTCCGCCAGCAAAATCGCGGTGGCTGGAGCGCGTCTCAGCTAGGCGGCGCACTGACTCCAGAGGGACTTGGGCCTTTACTTCTTCCACCCGGCGCTTGCGGGCTGCGACGATTTTCCTAAGAAACGGGCTTTCCACCTTGACTCCCGAGTGCGCCTAAGCTTTGCAGCGTGAATCGGATCGAACAGAGCGGGCGAGCCTTTAATGTAACCTTCCCGTCGAGTCGAAGTCAACGCTTCAGGTTCACTGATTTGGAAATGGCAAGCAACGCCGTCGGGGCGCGAAGGTGCATGAGAAAAGCGGCATGAAAGATGGCAGTGCATTCGAGGAAGGACAAGGCCAACGGCTTGGCATACGGGGCACGGGCCAGAGGATTGCGGGGAAAGGGGCTGAATTTTTTTGTGGAAAGCCTTATATTGAGCATTCACACTTTGCATTGAACCTAACGCGGAGATAGCTCATATGACGGACGTTGTGACATTTGGCGAGGCCATGATTCGGCTGGCGCCACCCCATTTTCAAAGGCTTGAACAAACTTCGTCGCTGGACGTGCAGATCGGTGGCGGGGAATTGAACGTTGCAGTGGGCGTGCGCCGGCTGGGACTGACGAGTTGCTGGGTTTCCCGCCTGCCCAAGAACCCGCTGGCTCGGCTGATGGCAAACCGGGTGAGGCAGATGGGCGTTGATGATTCCCCCATTGTATGGGTGGACGAAGGAAGGCTCGGACTATACTTTGTGGAATTCGGCGCGGCGCCCCGGCCCAGTTCGGTTTTATACGACCGCGCCCACTCCGCCATCAGCGGCATCCAGCCCGGCGAAGTGGACTGGAAAAAAGTCTTTACCGGCGCGCGGTGGTTTCATACCAGCGGCATTACTCCTGCCCTGAGCAATTCGGCGGCGGCGGTGACTCGCGAAGCCTTGCAGGCGGCAAAACGTGCAGGAGTCACAGTCAGCTACGATTTGAATTACCGTGGGAAGCTCTGGTCTCCGGAAAAGGCGCAGGCCGTCCAGGAGCCCCTGATGGAGTTCGTGGATGTCCTTATTACCACTGAAGAAGATAGTGGCGTTGTCTTCAAAATCAAAGCTTCGGGAAAGACGGACGATCAAGGTTTCAAGGAGATCTCCTCCGAAAGTTACAAAGAGGTCGCCCAACGTCTTCAGGAGCGATTCAAGTTCAAGGGTGTCGCGATTACGTTGCGGGAAAATCCCCTGGTGTGGCGCAATACGTGGACTTCGATCGCTTATTCCGAAGGCAAGTTTTACGACGACGTCAAATATGATTTGGAGATTGTAGACCGCGTCGGCGGTGGAGATTCGTTCAGCGCGGGTTTCATTTACGGTTTTCTAGCGAAGAATACTTACGAAGCCGCCGTGCGTTACGGTAATGCGTTCAGCGCCCTCAAGCAGACGATCCCAGGGGATTTCAACTGGGCGACACTGGAGGAAGTTGAAAAGCTGCTGAAAGGTGCAAGCCTGCGCGTTTCACGGTGAGCGGCGGTTTGCAGGGCGGGCGACGGGAACATTCTTATTCGAAGTGAGGAGAAAAAGATGGCGTGGTCAAAGGAAAAAGCTCTGAAACTTTTGCGGGAGGTTGGTCTCGTCCCTATCATCCGGGCATCAACCCCAGACGATGCATTCCTGGCGGTTGAGGCGATTGTGGCCGGCGGCGTACCGATTGCGGAAGTGACGATGGTGGTGCCGAATGCCCTTCGCGTGATGGAGCGGGCGGTAGAACGCTTTGGCGACAAAGTCCTGCTGGGCGCCGGCACGGTGCTGGACACGGAAACCGGTCGCGCTGCCATGCTGGCCGGGGCGGAGTTTATCGTAACGCCTTCGTTGGACCTGAAGGTTGTTGAACTGGCACGGCGCTACAGCAAACCCTGCGTCCCTGGCGCTTTGACGCCCACGGAGATTGTGACGGCTTGGCAGGCCGGAGCCGATATGGTCAAAGTTTTCCCGTGCGGTGCAATGGGCGGGCCGAAATACATCAAGTCCCTCAAAGGACCTTTGCCGCAAATTGACTTTGTTCCGACCGGAGGAGTGAATCTTGAATCGGTCCCTGAATACATCCGGGCAGGAGCGGCAGCGGTTGGGGTGGGCGGTGAATTGGTGACTTCGAAAGCTCTGCGGGAAGGCGATGGCGCGACCATAACTTCAAACGCCCGGAAATACCTTGAAGCAGTGCGCTCAGCTCGAGCTGGAAAGTAGCTATTCGCTTGCCGCAACGGGGAAAGAGTCCTGCGGAGAAGACTGGCGGGAAACGATCAGCTCGGCTGATGATCGCAAGCGTGCAGAAATAGCGTCAGGTAGCGGCGGATGGCGCTGGTAATGAGAAATTGTTCCCGCACATGCTCGTGGCCCAGTCGCCCCAGCCGCTCGGCGATGGAAGGGTTAGAGAGTAGGTAACGCACTTGATAGGCCGTTCCTTCCACCGAGTGGGCTAGCATGCCGGTGTGCTTGTGGATGACCTGGATGGGGATGCCACCTACCGCGGAGGCCACCACCGGTTTCTTCTTCCACAGTGCTTCTGCCACAGTTAATCCAAACCCCTCCCGGAGACTTTTCTGAATCACAATGGTTGAGCCGCGCTGCAGGGCGTTGATTTCCAGCGCGCTCCACGGTGGCAGGTCCAGGATGTGGATGTCGGGGTCGCCGGCTGCCACTTCCCGTACCGCGTCGAGCACTTTGCCGCCCTCCGGGTCGTCTGCGGCGCCTCCTCCCGCCAGTACCAGTTGACAGTCGAAATAGCGCTTAACGATCTTGTAGGCTTCCACCACGCCGACGGGATCCTTGAGGCGATCGAAGCGTGAAACCTGGGTGAGGATCGGTCGCTTTTCGTCGATACCAAACCTTTCCAGAACGCTCGACACGAACTCCGGCTCCAGGTCACGGTTCTTTTCGGAGAGAGGGTCGATCGAGGGATAAAACAGATATTGGGGAATCGGCAGTTGGTGGGTGAAGTCAGGGGATGAGAACAAGGTTGCGTCATACTTCAGAACAAAAGGTTCGAGAAACTTCCAAACCTTGGGATTAGGCTGTGACAAATCGATGTGGCACCGCCAGATCCATCGCCCGGAATGGTCGGCGCGACCCTGGATGAGGGCGAGCGGCTGGGGGTCGTGAATGACAGTGAGGTCCGAGTCCATCTGAAGCCGCGCGCGGTTCTGCTCATTGTAGGCGAGATAGATTTCGAAGCTCTCCGGAGGCTCGTCATAAGAAGCCCCGTGCAAGGCGTTGTGAAAGGCTTTTGTGGTCTCGAAGAAATCGTTTCCGCCCGTGATGACGTCCCAGCGGACTTTCAGTCCCAGCTCTGTGATCAGGGGGACCAGACGGCTGAGAATTTCAGCCACGCCGCCCCCTACGGAGGTCGAGTTCACCATCTGAACGGTGCGGCCTTTCAGCTGCCTGGCCAGAGTACGCAATTCCAGGATTTCCGGTGCTCCTACGACGGAACCGTAATCATCCAGGTGGATGTGGCGGGTTTTAGAGCTGCTGCGGTTCATGATTCCAGTTCCTCGCTGATCAAAGCCAGCAGTTGTTGGCGTGCGACCTCCAGGGTGTTTGTGTAGATATCGATTCGTCCTGCGCGCTCCGCCAGATGGGAACGGCCCAAGGCCGTGGAAAACCAGAGTGAAAAGTCGTTGGTCTTAAGGTGGAGCCGCAATCGCGAAGTTACAAAGTGGAAATGGAACGAGGCATTGCTAAGGGTGGCCAGAGTGCGGTGAAAATCCTCCAGTGTCCGGACCTCAAGGCCCAGGGCGAGCGCGACTTCGATTGCTTCAGAAAAATAAAACGGTTCAAAAGCCTGTTGCTGGGCACGGTCAGGATCGGCGCGGCAAGAGTCGACGACCAGAGACTGCAGGTCGTTCCGAAGATCGAGCAGGCTCAAGTAGTCACGCAAATCCAGCGCAGCCAATTTCTCCGCCAGCTCCGGCTGGTTGCAGGCCGCCAGAATCCACTGCGCAAAGTCGTCGGAGAATCCTTCCGTGATGAAGTGGTGGCGGCGCAGGCTGTGAAACGTATGGAAGAAGATGGAGGCATCGCTGCACTCGGCCAGCCCTCTCTGCAGGTCCCACAGGCGTCTTGCCTTCTGATTGCAGATGCGGATCAGGTACGAAGCTGTCGCGAAGTGAAATGGATATTGAGCCTCTTTCAACCGAGAACCTCCAGAAGCCTCTTCAGAAAGATACGCACCTGCACCGGGCTACGCAAATAGAATTTGGCGCAAGTTTCATGAAACTTGCCAACCCGGATAGTCACTCCGCTGCGAAGCAACTTAAAGGCGGTTTCATCAGTTGTGTCGTCGCCCGCATAAATCGCAAGTTTCCGGCCGCGGATCTGCTTGAGCAGGTCCTGGGCGGCCGCTCCCTTGCTTCCCATTTTCTGCGGGTAGACTTCCCATATCTTTTTCCCTGCCATCAGGCGGAACTCGTTTCCCAGGCGGGTGAGAGTCTGGTCAACAAAGGCCTTTGCCTGCTCCGCAGCGGAATCTGGGGCCGTGCGGTAATGGACGGCGAAACAAATTCCTTTGTCCTCCACGCGGACGCCCGGAAGGTCCCGGCATTGCCGCTGGAGCGATCGCATCGCCTTGCGGAGGCGGTCTACGCCTGGAAGGGAAGGCGGCTCTCCGTCGCTACGTTCCCAGCCGTGAAGGCCAAAGTACAAAGCGCCTTTCACTCGGGCGCGGCGGCGCAAGTCTGCGAGTTGCCGTCCGCTGATCAAGCATAAGGTCACGCGCGGATGGCGGGCCAGACGACGGAGCAAGCCTCGCGCAGGCTCTCCCAGAAACACTTCCTTTGGTTTCCGGCGCAAACGCACCAGAGTGCCGTCAAAATCAAGGAAAAGCACGATGCTTTTTGCCGAATGCGCGCGTGCGGCCACTCGGTCCCAAGCCGAAAACAGATCCTCGGGTCCGGTGCGTGGAACAGGAGATCTCTTAGGGGAAGGCTTAGGTTTCATGGTATTTGCGGAGACCGTGTGCAGGCAGCGGTAAAGCGCCCGTCGCGTTACCCAATCCGGAATGGCTTCGGCGGCTTGGCCTAACGAACCCTTAAAGGTTCAGTGCGGTCGAGGCGAATTTCGGAAAGCTCTCGGACCAGACTGGCCGCCCAGCGATAAATGTTGTGTTCCCGCACCACACGGCGCATGCGCTGCATCCGGAGGCGCCTCTCTTCGGGGTCCATTTCCATGGCGTAATGAATTCCCTCTGCGAGGAGTTCGGTGTCATAGGGATTGACCACCAACGCATCCCGAAGTTCCCGGCAGGCCCCGGTAAAGCGGCTCAAGATCAGCACGCCTTGGCCGTCATCGCGGCTGGCGACAAATTCTTTGGCCACCAGATTCATGCCGTCATGCAGCGAGGTGACCATGCAGAGATCAGCCGCCTTGTAGTAGCGGGTGATTTCTTCGTGGCTATGGTGTCTCTTCAGAAGCAGAATGGGCTTCCATGCGCCCGTCTGAAAGCGGTTGTTGATGCGTTCAGCTTCCCGCTCGATTTCAGCGACCAGGTCACGATATCGCTGGATGTCGGTCCGGCTGGGCGCGCCGATCTGTACAAAGCTGAATTGCTTCTGGTATGCGGGATATTTCTCGAGGAATCGTTCGATCCCGCGGAACCGCTCGACAATACCCTTGGTGTAGTCCATGCGGTCCACACCCACTCCCATGAGCGTGGCCTCAACGCCCAGGTTCTTGAAAAGTTCCTCCGCAGTGGGGCGGCTGCTGGACAGGGTTTGGGACGAGGCGGCGTTTTCAAAAACCACGCTGACCGGGAATGGCCGCACCATCGTGAAGTGGCCGCGGCGGTTAACGGCAAAGCGGTCCCACTCAATGCGACACTCCAGGGCGCGGTCAACGGTCTCCAAGAAATTGTTGCAATGAGACTGGATGTGGAAGCCTGCAAGGTCGGCTCCTAACAAGCCGTCCAGCAATTCGCGCTGCCACGGACAGATGCCAAAACCCTCTGCGGTGGGCCAGGGAATGTGCCAGAAGATGGCAACGCGCGCGTCGGGGCGTTTCTCCTTCACCAAGCGGGGCAGCAAGGCAAAATGGTAGTCGTGGATGAGCACGGCGGGGTCTTGCGTGCCCTCCATCTCTTCCAGGACCGCCTTCGCGAACTTCTGATTGGCGGCCTTGTACTGTTTCCAGTCAGCCTCCCGGAAGGTGGGGCGAGTGTGGGCGATATGGCATAACGGCCAGAGGCCCTCATTGGCAAATCCCAGGTAGAAGCCCTGTTCCTCCTCCTTGGTCAACCAGACCCTCCGCAGCGTGTAGTGAGGATCCTCGGGAGGCACCCGGAGGCGGTCGTGCCTGTCCACCGTTTCGCGGTCGGCATTGCCGGCGCCAGCGGCCACCCACGTGCCGTCGCAGGCCCGCAGAATAGGCTCGAGGGATGTGACGAGTCCGCTGGCTGGAACAAGGCACTCGATGCCGTTTTCCCTGTGCACGTGCATGTAAGGCTCGCGGTGCGAAACAGCAAAAATCGGCTTCCCGCTGAAGCGATTCCGGACGTGCACCCGGAGCCTTTCCGGCGTCCAGACGGCCTCTCCAGACTCACGTTGACGCACTTCTTCCTCAACGGCGGTCCGGGCCACCTCCAAGCTCTTTGCGAGCTGGGAAACTTCCTGGGTAATGGGACGGAACAATTCTTCCGATGGCATTGGTGCTCCGCGCAGACCCTTGCCGGTTCGCAGAGCGCGTAACCACTGGGCTGTTTTGGTAACGGGCTCCAGAATGGTCACCCGGATGATCAGGAAGCAGATCAATGCCACCAGGATTGTCTCAACGAGTAGTCGCAGGAATGTATCGCGCCAAAGGCGGAAGGATTGCGCCTGGATGAAACTGGCGTTGTGAAACAGCGCCAGAGCTCCTTCCACTCCCTGGGCCCCACGGATGGGTAAAACGTAGATCTGGACGGGGACGCCGCCCAAGGTAACGAACTGGCTTTGACCGCGGCCTTGAGCGATGGACTGCCGGACGGAAGAGGGAACGACGTCCATCTGGATTTTCAACTTGTCGGCGGCAGCGACTTTTTTCCCCGTTTGGTCGTAAACGACAACGCCTGCGAGACCTTCTCGGTTTTCAAAGCGGCTGAGCATGCTCTGCAGTTGATCCCAGGACTGGTTTCGCAGCAAAGGCTCGATGTTATCCGCAAGGCTCTCGGCTAAAACCTGTGCGTGCTGGTCCAGAGCGCTGCGCAGAATGTGGTTTTCAGCGCGAATCTGGAAAATCGCGAACATGAAGGCTACCAGCGTAATGCTGATAATCAGGGAAACGATAAGCTTGTAGCGAATACGCATCGTATAAATTCTACAACATCCTGCTCAAGATTGACTTCGCAGAAACACACGGGCCGGGACTAAACCTTGAAGTGCGAGGTCAGCGCCTGTTGCAATCCGCAGCTTTTGTTACGAGCCGAATCATTATATTATAGCGCAGAACGAGGTGAATCATGGACTTTGACGGTCGAATCGCTATCGTTACGGGTGGCACGGGAGCTTTGGGGCGCGCCGTGGTGCTTGATCTCTTGCAGTCCGGAGCCCGGGTAGCGGTACCTTACCTCCAGGAAGGTGCATGGAAAGCGCTCCGCGCGGAAGCAGGGGACCAGGCCGGCCGTTTGACGGGCGGTCGCGTGGACCTGACCGATTCAAGTCAGGCGGAGAGGTTTGTTCAAGATGTTGCGGCGGAATCGGACCGTCTCGACTTTTTGGTCTGCTTGGCTGGCGGGTTCGCGGTCGGCAAGAGTTTTGAGTCTGACGAGCGGGCGTGGGACCGCATGCTAGACCTGAATTTGCGCAGTGTGTTTCTGCTGCTGCCGGCGGTGATCCCCAGCATGATGAGCCGGAATTTCGGAAGGATCGTTACGGTTTCAAGTGGGGCAATCTTGGGAGGAGGCGGAGCCGGAGCGGCGGCCTACGCGGTGACCAAGGGGGCGGTGAAGCAGTTGACAGAAATCCTGGCCAAGGAGCTGGAAGGGCACGAGATTCGCGCGCATTGCGTGATGCCCGGCACCATGGATACGGAGGCGAATCGCCGGGCCATGCCCAAAGCCGATCCTGCTGGGTGGGTAAAAACTCAGGACGTGGCGCGCGTGATTCACTTCTTGCTGGGGGATCAGGCGCGGGCGGTGCGGTCTGCGATGGTGCCTGTTCTTGGATAGGGTTAGCGGTAAATTCAAGAATTGGCGATTGATAGTTTGGGCGGGGATCGCTATAATGAAAGTTTCGCACAGTTTCCAAGGAGCTTTATGAAGAACGATATTCATCCTGATTATCACGAGGTCACCGTGGTCTGCGCGTGCGGCCATACTTTCAAGACCCGCTCGACCTATAAGAGTGACGTCCTGCATCTTGAAATTTGTTCAAACTGCCATCCCTTCTTTACGGGCAAGCAGAAGCTGGTTGACAGCGCCGGCCGGGTGGAACGCTTCCGGAAGAAGTATGCTGGTTTCCGGCAGCGCGAGGCGGCGGTTGCGTCAGGCAAAGGCACGAGCGCCGGCAGCTAACTGGCTGGGCGGGGCGCGGTTTCTTCCTGGAATTCAAGTCGATCCCAAAGATCAATAATCTCTAGGGCAGAGAAGGCAGTTGGCGACCAAACCATCGCTTGATCCCTATATCACGAAGCCGCAAGTCTACCTCCTGGGGCGGCAGACGCTGGTTCAGGACGAACTGGCGCGCTTTCTGGACGAAGAAGGCTTAAGCTTTACAACCGATGCCGGACAGGCTGCGGAAGTCCTGGCGGAAATTGCGGGCCGTACCTGCTACATGTCCTTTGGCAAGGGACGCAAAACTAACCGCGAGTATCTGGATAATATTCTCAGTTCCAAGCATGGCAGCGTGCTGGAGCACGCGGTCTGGTGCCTGCTGATTACCGGTGTCAGCCGCTCCCTGACTCACGAGTTGGTCCGCCACCGCGCCGGTTTTGGCTACTCTCAGCTGTCACAGCGCTACGTGGACGAGGGGGATGCCCGCTATGTGGTACCCCCGCTCTACCAAGAGAATGAAGGCCTCCGCGCGCAGTGGCAACAAACCATCGAGGCCTTGAGGAAGGCTTACGTCGAACTGGCGGACGCTACGGCGCAGTACGTACAGCAAAAACATCCGGAGATGGAGCCGCGTGACCGCCGTAAGTGGGCCCGGCAAGCGGCACGATCGATTTTGCCGAATGCGTGCGAGACCAAAATCTTTGTTACCGGGAACAGCCGTTCCTGGCGGCACTTCCTTGAGATGAGGGGCAGCCCTCACGCCGATACCGAGATCAGATTGCTTTCCGTAGATATCTGCCGCGTCTTGAAAAGAGAAAGCCCCAATATCTTTCCCGACATCGAAATCTACGATGAAGCGGATGGCATGCCCGCTGTCCGCGTAACCTATTCCAAAGTTTAAGCGGCGCTTTTAGAGCGAGCGCGGGCAACGTGGTCTGCCCCCTACCGGACATTTGACCGGTTGTTGGGCAGGCTTGCGCAGTGATTCCCCTCAGGCCTTCTGTTGAGGGCAGCTTACTTGATTGCCACCACCATGGAATCCGGACCCACGAGGTGAGCGACATGAGTTTCTCGGAAGCCTACCTTCTTCATCCAGCCACAGCAGTCGGCTCCAGTGTAGTCGAAGCCCCCGGGGGTTTCGATCAGCATGTTCAGGCTGGCCAGGAGTCCGAAGGCGTTGTTGCGGCGATCGTCGTCAATCACGGCGTCGTAGACGACCAGGGCACCGTTTTTCGGCAGCGCCTTTACAGCTTTCGAAAGGAGCATCTGTTTTTCTTCCAGATTCCAGTCGTGGAGGATGTGCCCCAGAACCAGGACGTCGGCTTCCGGCAGTGGATCTTCAAAGAAATTCCCGGCGTGGAAACTCAGGCGAGGCCGGAGTCCGAATGAATGCACGTACTCTTCAAAAATCGGCTGCACAACCGGCAAATCGAACCCTTTACCGGTAACGTGTTCGTGTTTGAGAGCGACCTGCGTGGGAAGTCCGCCTTGCGCCGTACCCACATCAACGAAGGTTTTGTACTTGTTCCAAGGGAACTTGTGAGCGATGGCTTTGGCCGGCCCCAAACTGATCCCGGTCATCGCCTGAAGAAAGTTTCTCAGTCGTTTGGGGTCATTATAGAGCGCATCAAAAGTGTTGTCACTTCCGCTGCCTTTGGACTCATTTTGAGGGCGGCCGGTCCGCAAACCTTCCGTGAGCGATCCCCAGTGACCGTAGAGGCGGGCGTTTGCCATCTCGAAGATTCCGCCGATGTAGGTTGGTTTGGCTTTGTCGAGGAAAAGATCAGCTTCGCGGGTGTTGGAGTATTGGCCGTTGTTTCGCTCCAGCATTCCCAAAGCTACTAAGGCGTCAAGAAAGTCATTGACGCCGCGCGGGTGCAATCCCAGCATGCGTCCTAGTTCCGCGCCGGGCTTCGATCCTTTGGCAAGCTGCGTAAAGATTTCGAGTTCGACCGCGCTGAGAAGAGTCTTCGAACCCCAAAATCCAAGGCCGAGTTGCATTATCTTTTCTGGTGTTGGCGGCGCACTATTCTCCTGCCGCACAGTCGCAAGACCGTGGTTGATAGAGGTAGTCATAACCCACCCTTCCAATTTTGAATGTCTTTCGCCCCATAAAACTGCATTGCACAGATGATAGCCGAAAAAGGTTTGGTTGTCCGAAAAACTGAGGTTCGGAAATCGGGAAGCGGTGGGGCAACGAGACTACTGCAAGATCGCGGGCTTATGATCCGGCGGCTTTGCGGTACTTGGCGAGGTGTTTCTGGATGTCCGGTTCGCGGGGATCGAGAGCCAGGGCTTTTTGCTCAACCTTCACCGCCTGGGCATATTGGCCGTTTTGAAAGAGCGCCTCGGCGAGAGTATCGACGAATTCAGCTTGCTTCCATCCGCTTAACTTGACGGCCTGCTGGGCGTGCTGGAGGGCCCCCGAAGGATTTCGGTAGCGCTGGTCGTCAGCGGTGGCGAGCAGCCACGCCAGGTTGTTCTGGGCTTCGGCCAATTTGGGGTTAATTCGCAAGGCGGCTTGATAATGCGCAATGGCTTCCGGATAGAGTTTCTGGTCCGCGCAGAGATCTCCCAGGCTTGTCTGGAGTTGGGCGGTGTTAGGATTTTTGCCTACGGCCGCCTCAAGAAATTTCTGGGCTTTCTTGGGATCACCCTGGCGGCTATAGACGACGGCTAATCCCATCTGGGCTTGGGGAGAATCGGGACTTAGCCGCAGGGCTTTTTGGTATTCGCGAAGGGCCTCCGCCACCCGGTTTTGTTGAAGGTAGAGGGAGGCTATTGCTTCATAAGGCCGCTCATCGTTGGGGTCCTTGAGAATAGCCTCCTGGAAGCGTTGGAGCGCTTGGCCGTCCTGGGTTTGGGCCCGGAACTCGACGCCTTGCGCAAGCAGTTTGGTGATCTGCTGGGCGGCATAGTAATGATCAGCCGTCGCGACCATTGCCACGGCAATCACGGCGGCAGGGAAGGCCACCATCCACTGAGAAACCCGAGCCGAGAACCAGCGACGGCCCAGGTTCGGAATCGGTGGAGGAATCAGCCACGCCAGTAGGCCTCCGCCCAGTAAACCTCCCACATGCCCCCAGATATCAATGTAATGGGATAGCGGCAAATCGATCGCAAAGTTGATCACGATTAGAATGACCATGCCTTTGCCGAAGGCTCGCCCCCAGCGCGGTGGAACAACTTCGGGATGGAAGTATCCTGTGACCAGCATCGCTCCAGCCACGCCGAAGATGGCTCCGGAAGCTCCCGCCGCCACGTTGTTGGACATGGTCATGGAGAGCGCAGAACCGATAATGCCCGCGCCCACATAGATAACGGAAAAGCGGCCGTAGCCGTAGACCCGCTCCAGGATGGGGCCCAGCAGATAGAGGGCGTACATATTTACCGCGATGTGGAACCAGCCGATGTGCAGAAACATCGGCATGACGAGCCGCCAATACTGCCCGTGTAGGAAGTAGGGTTTATAGGACGCGCCAAAAGTCAGTAGGACGCCGATCTGTTTGGAGCCTCCGGCAACGGTCTCCAGAATGAAGACGACGACGCAAAGGCCGATAAGCGTCAGCGTGGCAACGGGCCAGTAGCTGGGCCATTGGTAGGAGAAGCGTGGCAGGCGCCGGATGGTCAAAGGATATTCGTCGTTCATGGACTCATTAACTGAAATGCGGCTGCGGCCGGCAGGTGCGTGAGCGAGGGCCAGTGAATTCCGTGGACCCGTGGAGGGGAGAGGTTAGGCTTTTTCAGTCTGCGCCCGATCGACGGGTTGGTAATAGCTTTCTCCCGCGCAATTACGGCACAAAACCTTGCCGTCCACGTAGCGTTCACGCCCGTCGTTGACGCCCTCTCCGCACTGTGCGCATGCCATGCGCGAACGCGGCCGCCCGGGTAAATCCTGGGGGTCCAGCTTGACGCGTACCCACTCGCGGGTGAAGAGCTCGTCATCGTCCATCACTTTATAAGCTTCGAGCTGCTGCCGGTATGGATCCTGAAGGTCTCTGAATTTATCTTTGGCCTTTTGCCGCGAGTCGTCACGAGCCACTACCCGAATCGCGCGCCCGCTCTCCATATGCACGAAAGTCGCCGCAACCTTGCCGTAGTCGAGATACTTGAGAGAGCGTTTTCCCAGCCGGCATCCCGTAACCAGGCTGACGGCGTCCGTGACGCAACGGTCGATTTCGACAAAAGTGATGAGCTGTTTGCGGTGTTTTTCCGGATCGTCGATGCCCAGTTCTTTCAACCCCAGCATGGCCATGCGCACGCCGAGCACCTGGCCGGGGCACATGTGGCCGTGGTTCTGAGCTGCCAGAGAAAGGTATTCTTCAAGCGATTTCATCTTGGTCCTAAACCGATCCTTACGGAGCCTGGCTGCCACAAACACACAAACAAAGAGACCCGGATGGCGCCCGATGCGCAGCGCTCTGATTGTGCCAGCCGAGGTTTTTGCAATCCTGGACCCCTCGGAAAATTATACCACCCTGCCCGTAAGCGGCTCCCGAAGCGTGGTTGGGGTGCTGGGGCAAAGGGTGGAAAGGGAGAATGTGTGACTGTTTGTTGCGGCAGCCCCTGCCGCCGCGCTGTTGGTGAGTTAAGGGGCGTGATAATATAACGATATGAGCAAATTACCTGATATCGACCGCCATGGTTGGAGTCGTTACTCAGCCGTTTTGTGGGCTATGGTTTTGGTGTTGGCCGCGACGACTGCTACCGCCTTCGCCGCCTCGAACGTTTGGGCACCAAAGGACCTTGTGGAGCCCGCGACGGTTGCACGCGAACTGAAACAGTCCGCCAAGAAGCCTTTGCTGCTGCAAGTGGGATTCCGGAGCCTTTACGACCAAGGGCACATTCCCGGTTCCAAGTATTGTGGTCCGGCTTTTCGTCCCGACGGCTTGGCCAAACTCAAGGATTGCGTCGCATCGGTTTCGCACGGCAGGGAAATTCTGATCTACTGCGGCTGCTGCCCGTGGGAAGACTGTCCCAATGTCCGCCCGGCTTTTGAGGCCCTCAAACAGATGGGTTTCAAGCATGTCCGGGTGCTTTATATTCCCCACAATTTCGGCACCGACTGGGCGCACAAAGGGTATCCCACGGAACGGTAAGTGGCCGGGCTGGCGAGAGGAACGGCGGATCCCTTCTCCGCATCTAATAGGGGAGAGAGCGGAGACCAAGAGGAGTAGTATGCCATGTGGAACAATTTTAAGACCACCATCTTGCTAGCGGGGTTGACGGGGGTATTCCTCGCCATCGGAGACCTTTGGGGAGGGGACCGCGGCTTGATTTTCGCCCTGGTGCTGGCCGGGGTGATGAATATGGGGGCTTACTTCTTCTCTGACAAAATCGCGCTTTCCAGTTCTGGCGCACAGCCCGTTTCCCGTGAAGAGGATCCCCGGATTTACCAGATTGTCGAGCGGTTGGCCGCCAAAGCGAACATTCCGGCACCGAAGATTTACAAGATTCCTACCAGCTCCCCGAATGCCTTTGCCACCGGGCGCAACCCCAATCATGCTTCAGTGGCAGTGACACAAGGTATTTTACAGCTCTGCGACGACGAGGAAATTGAGGGTGTGCTGGCTCATGAGCTTGGTCACGTGAAGAATCGGGACATCCTGACCAGCGCCGTCGTGGCCACAATCGCCGGCGCCATTACATTGATCGCGCGCATCGTATTCTGGGGTGAGATGTTTGGCTTCGGTGGAGGCGGGGGAGGAGACCGCGAAGGCGGAGCCCTTTCTGCTCTGGCCATGATGATTGTTGCGCCGCTTGCCGCGATCCTGATTCAATTGGCCATCTCACGCTCCCGGGAATATGAGGCGGACGCTACCGGCGCGCGAATCACCGGCAATCCGCAGGGCTTGGCAAGGGCGCTCAAGAAGATTGATGAGTGGTCAAAGCGCGTGCCTATGCAGGTTTCTCCTTCCATGGCGCATCTGTTTATCTGCCAGCCGCTCACCGGCCGTCAGATGTTTTCAAACCTCTTCTCCACTCACCCTCCCATCAAAAAGCGCATCGAGCGGCTCATCGGTCCGGGCTATTATTGAGATGCGGCGCGTGTGCAACACCTCTAACCTACTGCCCAACAAAACGTCTATTAAGCGACAAAGATTTTGCAAAAATTGGCTTCCCTTGGCTGAGTTGCTAATGGGATACTGATCACGGATGAGGACGGCAACCTCAGCAGCGAGCGGCACGTCTAAATGCCGGAGCCTCTATATCTGAATGCACGCGAGATTCTGAGAACTCTCACAGGCGCTTGGTGAGTGTGAGGAGAAGATATGGCAGATAACAAGGAAAGACGCGACATCGGACATGCGATGTTTGGGTTAGGCGAACCCGGCTCGCCGGAAGGCACTTCTCCAGGATCCGGGGCAGCGCATCGGCCATCTGCTGCGCCGCAAGGCAGCAATTTCGGGCAGGCGCCGCCAACACCGCCGCAACCGCCGGCTCCTCAACAGCCACCTCCGCCCGGACCGGCTCCGCAATATGTTTATGTTCAGGGGCCGCCACCGGAGTGGGGGCAGCCTCCCGCCGCGCCCGGCGGAGCCAGCTTGAAAAAATGGGTGATTATTCTGGCCGTGCTGGTTGCCGCTAATCTTGCCCTGGCGATTAGTAACCGGTTCCAGTTTGGGCGAGCGCTGCAAAAGCATAACGATCAATTGACTCTGCTGTCGCGGCGCATGGACTCGAGCGACGACCGGTACGCGCAGTTAAAGGGGCAATTCGAGGTGACGAGCCAGAAGCTGGGATTGACGCAGGCGGAGCTTGGGCGTGCTCGTGAGCTTGCCGCGAATATCCAAAGGCAGCAGCGCCGGGCCGTATCGCAATTGAACCAGGCGATTGAACAGAAAGCCAGCTCCCAGGACCTCAATAAGCTCCAGGCGGATTCGAATGCGAAATTCGGGAACTTGTCAGGGGATATTGCCGGCACGCAAAAAGACCTGGCCGCCACAAAGGAAGCCCTGACCGGGGCGAAGGGGGAACTCTCCGGAGCGATTGCCCGCACGCATGATGAACTGGTCGCCCTGGCACACCGCACGGACCGTGACTACTTTGAGG
>JBJKQF010000244.1:0-4388 GCA_046705545.1 Terriglobia bacterium | reverse complement strand
CTCCCCCCTTAGGTGATTGGTTAAGGGGAGCCTAGCTAGTCCGAATCTGGCGTGGGTCATGAAGCGTCACTCTCCTGGAACGGTAGCGACCGTTTGCAGCGTAGGGTCTTGGGTTCAATTTCAAATTCAGCAAGGAGCGGTCTCACCTCTGCTGTGCGCACCCTTCCGATGACTCCATCGGAGCTCCGCGTGGGAAGGGGGAATTCTTTGGCCGCGACTCAAAAGGCTGCTGAAACCTGCAAGTCTCAGTGAGCCAATTAGAACCACAAGTGAACCTCTTGCACGCCGAGCCTGGGTTTACGAGAAAGTGCATGAGATGAGCAACAGCAAGTTCCCGCATTTTGCCGGATTTCTAGCCGTGGTGCTGGCGCCTTTGTTTTTGTTGTGTCCACCTGCCGCAGGTCAGACGGCGCGACGCGCTTCAGGCGGGGTTGTGGGGGGAAAGGTCTCAGGACCGCGGGGCGTAGCGGTGCCGGGAGCAAGGATCGTTCTCTTCAACTTTCGTACCCGAATGCGCCAGGAGGCATGGTCCGATGAGTCTGGCCGCTACGTATTTCGAAAAGTGCCGCCGGGCGAGTATCGCCTGGTTGTGGTGATTGTGGGCTTTCGACCCTCACTGTTGGGCCCGGTAGAAGTCACGACGGGCAAACCTGTGGAGATCAACGCAGAGCTGGCGCTGGCGATGCCGGGGGAATCGCCGGGCTTTGGCGGCTTCCGCCGGCAGGGCGCCTCCCGATTCCGGCGAGGAGAAGTTGGGGCGCAGGGAGGCTCATTCCGGGGTTACGCGCGGCAGGGCCGCGAGGGCTCCGGAGGACAATTCAGCACGTCCAGGAATTCGGGACAGGAAAACGCTGCTGACCTGAATAACATTCTCTCTGAAGCCGGCGACAGCGCTGGAGAGACCGGCGGTTTGCGCTTTTCCGGGGGGGCCGAAGGGGCTGGCCAGGCCACGGGAGGCGAAAGCGGCGTGGCGGGAGACCTTGCGGGAGTGGCAGGCGCCAGCAACTCATTCCTTCTGAGCGGCAACGTCGTGGATGCTACGGCGCCACCCATGCGGCACGGCCGCGGGAGACGTTTCTTCAGGTTCGGTGGGGGACCCGGAGGAATGGGCGGGCCGCCGGGTGCACCGTTCGGAGGCGGTGGAGGCGGTCCTTTCTTTGGCGGATTTCGCCGGGCGCACGTCAACCAGATTCGGGGAAACTTCTTTAACTCCTACACGAACTCCGCTTTCGACGCTCGCCCTTATCCATTGAATACGCCTTCGCAAGCCCAAGTGCCTTTTTACCGCAACCTCCTCGGCTTTTCCCTGGGGGGCCCGTTAAACCTCCCAAGGATTTCCCATGGCGGCGACAAGACCAGTTTCTTTTTCCACTTTGACATCAATCGGGGAACCAGCGCTCAAAATCTACTGGCTTCGGTTCCCACGGCGGCGGAGCGCGTGGGTAACTTTTCGCAAACGACGATTGCCTCCGGCCCAAACGCCGGCACCGTGCCCATCATCTATCAGCCTTCATCCTCATTGGGTCCGCGAACTCCTTTCGCGGGGAACATCATCACCCCGTCTTCGTTGGTCAATTCCGCGTCTCTCGGGTTGCTGAGTTATATCCCTTTTCCCAACCTACCCGGCCAAGTGCAGAACTACCACGTGCAACTATCCCTGCCCACGTCCAGCCAGATATTCATGGGCAGGGTAGGCCACCAGATTTCAAGCAAGGACAATTTGGCCGTGATGTATTTCTACAACTCTTCCCACACGGACGGAGTCACGGTGTTTCCGAACACCACGTCCACAACCACCACCCGGATGCAAAATGCCAACCTGACTGAAACCCACACTTTCAGCGCGACGTTGGTGAACAATTTCAGCGTGAACTTCAACCGAGCGCGAACGAATGTCACCAATCCCTATTCTTTTAACCAGGACATCGCGGGGGCTTTGGGCATCTTGGGCGTCTCACAAGACCCCATGGACTGGGGACTGCCTTCGATCGGCTTCACCAATTTCAGCGGCCTGAGCGACGCCACCCCTTCACTCACTCGCAACCAGACTCTGCGCTTCTCGGACTCGGCCTCCTACAGCGCCGGCAAGCACAACTTCGAATTCAGGGGAGATGTTGAAAAGATCCAGTTGAACTCTGTAACCAACCCGGACGCTGAGGGAAGTTTTTCCTTCACCGTCTACAGCACGAGCGACTTTACAACGCAAGGATCGCCTGTTGCCGGCACTGGTTATGATTTCGCTGATTTCCTGCTCGGCCTTCCCCAAACCACCTCCGAGCGGTACGGCATCCCGGCCAACTATCTCCGATCTTCCCGCTACGATCTTTACGGTCAGGACGATTGGAGAATTTCAGACCATCTGACGCTCAACCTGGGCGGGCGCTGGGAATACGCAGCGCCGTTCACGGAGAAGTATGGGCATCTCTCGGACTTGGCCCTGGGGCCGAACTTTTCCACGGTCGGAGTGGTGACCGGGCAGGATCCCGGCGGGCTGCCTAACTCTCTGCTGCGCGGGCACCCGGAAAATCTCTCGCCGCGCGCAGGCGTTGCCTACCGGCCCTGGATTTCACACAGCTTGGTCGTCCGGGCGGGCTACGGAATTTTCTACGACGAGTCGGTCTACCAGAATTTGGTGAACAACCTGGTGAACCAGTCTCCCTTTGCCACCACAAGCACCCTGGTGACGAGCCCGACGCAGGTGCTGATGCTCCAGAACGGCTTCCCGGCGGTCAGCCCGGGGACCGCGCGCAACACCTTCGCCGTCGATCCGAATTTCCTCACACCTTACGCGCAAAGCTGGAACGTAATGCTCGAGCAGGATCTCAGCCGGACCTACATCCTTTCCGTCGCCTACATCGGAACGCGCGGATCGCACCTGAACCTTCTGCTGGTACCCAACGTCGCGGCCAGTGGCGCTGGGCAGGCCTTAGCCGCCAATGCGTTGCCCTTCGAATACGATACTTCGGGCGCGGCGTCTCTCTACAACGGCCTGAGGGTGAGCTTGCGGCATTTCTCGCGGCACAATTTCTCCTTCTTTTTGAATTACACTTACTCGAAGGCTGAAGATAACGCCTCCAGCGTGGGCGGCGCCGCCACCAGCCGATTCTTCATGACGGGAGGGCCCGGGGGATTGGGAGGCGGGTCGTCCATCTCGGCGGCGGTAAGCCCGCTGGCGCCGGTCCAGAATTTCTCGGACCTGAACGCGGAATGGGCGCGCTCCGCTTTTAATCCCACCCATAGCTTCCGAGCCTTTGTGCGTTATCGATTGCCGTTTGGCGACCGCGGACAATTCCTCAGAAAGGGAGGCGTCCTGGCAAATATCCTCAGCGACTGGTCGATAAGCGACATCACGTCGTTCAGTTCCGGCCTTCCCTACACCGCCTACGTCTCCGGCAATGCCAGCAACAACGTGAGCGGCTTGGCGCCGTTCGGAGGGCTGCGCGCCGATGCTACGGGGCTTCCGGTAACGCTTCCCTCTTCCCAGCGGTCAACGCTCCTCTATTTCAATACCGCGGCTTTTGCGGTTCCGGCGGCCGGGGAATTCGGCAACGCGGGGCGGAACACCATTCCCGGCCCGGCTTCGCTCAACTTTGACATGTCAGTCGACCGGCTCATTACCATCTCCCGCGAGAAGAACCTGACGGCAGACGTGCGGCTGGCGACCAGCAACACGTTCAACACCGTCAACTACTCAGGCCTGTCGGCCATCATCAACAGCAGTTCCTTCGGGCGGGTGACCGGTGTAGATTCCATGCGGACCATGACCATCTCCCTGAGGTTGCGCTTTTGAGGCCAGTCATGCGGCATCGTTCGGTTTCTCACAAATGCGTCCTTCGTGCTCGTAGGTGGAGTTCCGCACTCGCGGCCGTCACGGCGGCTGCGCTTATCCTGGGGAGCGCCGCAAGACTTGGCATGGCCGCTCAGGCCGCTGAACAGAGCGCCGCGCCGCCCGCCGGACAAATTGGCTATCAGAATCTTTCACAGAACTACCTGCTGAAAGTTACGACGAACGAGGTTTTGGTGGATGTCCGGGTAACCGACCGGAAGGGCAACCCGGTGACGGCTCTCAAGCAGAGCGATTTCAAGGTGTACGAAAACGGCGTACTGCAAAAGATCAACTCGTTTGACCTTGAAAATATCCAGAAACTTGCTCAGGAGACGGGCACAAACGGCCGGCCGGCGGTCATCAACCTCGGCAAGCTTCCCCAAACGGCCCCGCCCGAGGATTATAAACGTCTGGTGCAGAACCACCGGCTGCGAGTCTTGTTCTGTGACAAGACATCAATGCAGATTCCCGAACTCGTGCGCGCCCGGCGCTCAGCCCGGAACTTTATCAAAACCCAGGAGACCCCTGCCTAACTTGTGGCCGTAGTCACTTACTCCAGCAA
>JBJKQF010000243.1:0-17836 GCA_046705545.1 Terriglobia bacterium | reverse complement strand
AGCCGCAGCCTTCCCCCGGAAACAATATCTGGCCCAGTGCCACCCGGCGGAGCGTGCGGATCCTACACCCCAAGGGGATTAGATCCAAACCCGCTCAAGTGGGACCCACGGCGCCCGATAGCCTCCAATGAAGGCCTCTATAAGTAGGCTATTATTTCAATTGACGAGCCCCCGCCCGGGAGTTATAGTCAACTACGCAACTAGGCCAACCCAAACAGGTCCTCTGGAGGGGGGATGACTGCGCACCGGGCCATTGCGTCGATAAGCCTTGCCCTGTTTCTGGCAGGATGCGGCGGTGCCGGCAGCGTCAGCAGCAGCGTCTCCAGACAGACTTCCCAGCAAACCCCTCCCCCGGTTTCCGTCTCCCTTTCACCCAGCTCCCAGCAGAATATCGACCAGGGACAATCGGGTAGTTTCACGGCCAGTGTGACCAACGACTCTGATAATCAGGGCGTTGCCTGGAGCCTCTCCGGCGACGGCTGTAGCGGCACTGCCTGTGGCGCCCTCACAACCGCCAGCTCAACTACGGTAAAGTACAACGCGCCATCCAGCGTTCCCAGCGCGTTTACCGTGAGCGTAACAGCCACCGCAGAGGCGGATAAGTCGGCCTCCGCGTCAACTCCGGTGGCGGTGGCTCCTGCGCCCGTCATCACGACGACATCCCTGAAGAACGGAAGGGTCAACACTCCTTACAGCTCAGCCCTGAAGGCGACCGGCGGAACAGGATCCCTCTCCTGGAACATCACAGCGGGAAGTCTGCCGAAAGGTCTGACCCTGAATGCGTCGAGTGGGTTGATTTCCGGAACGCCCGCCGCGGGAGGAACCTCCAGCTTTACGGCCCAGGTCATCGACTCCGCCGATACGCCGGTTTCCACAGCGCAGCAGCTCAGCCTTACCATCGAGGATCCAAACCTGGTGATCACCACAACGTCTCTTCCTGACGGCACGCAGGGCGTTGCTTACAGCGCCACGCTCGAAGAGGATTTCGGCGTCTTGCCGCTCTCCTGGGCCGTGACGGCGGGAAGCCTGCCGAACGGGCTGGCGCTGAACGCATCGAGCGGGCTGATTTCCGGAACGCCCACGACGGCGGGAAGCCCGCCAGCTTTTACCGTGACCGTGACGGACTCAAGCACACCGGCCCGGAGCGCCTCGGAGCAACTCAGCATGACGATTAATGCCGGCGGCCCGCAGAATGCCCTGCTCAGCGGACATTACGCCTTTCTGTTGAGCGGCTACGACACAAACGGGGTTCCCGTGGCAGTGGCAGGAAGCTTCATGGCCGATGGCTCGGGAAGCATCCAAGATGGGACGGAGGACGTCAGCCACTTGTCTTCCGGCACATCTCCCGCCCTGACCTTCAGCGGAACCTACGCGGTGGGAGCTGACAACCGCGGCATCCTTACAATCACCAATTCACAGGGCATGTCCTTTGTCATGGCCGTGGCGCTGGGAGCGATTTCCTCGGGAACCGCAACAAAGGGTTCTATTCTTGAATTTGACTCCGGCGGCTATACCATGAGCGGGGTCATCGAAAAGCAGGACCCCAGCGCCTTTTCTCAGGCATCCCTGCAAGGCAGCTATGTTTTTCGCTTTACGGGCGCTGACAGCACGGTGAAACGTTTGGGAATTGTAGGCAGGTTCACCGCCGGCGGGTCCGGAGGCATAACGGAAGGTCTGTTTGACGCCAACGACAATGGGATCCTCACGTCCGCCGGCGCTTTCACCGGCGCATACCCCACAGTCGATTTATCCAGTGGTAGGGGTCAAGTCACGCTTGCGGGCGTTTCTCCAGCTCCTTCTGACTATGCAATCTATGCGGTATCGGCCGCCAAGTGGCTGGCCATCAGCCTGAACGGCCCTGGCACCGCGGGCGTCGTGACAGGCGAGATGGATGCGCAATCCGCAGGTCCATTCACGTTGAGCTCACTGAGCGGAACAAGCGTAGTAATGACGGAATCGGCTTCGAGCGCCGCGAGCGGTGGCTCTCACGTTACCCTTGGGCTTGCTGCCCTCGACGGAAATGGCAACGCAAGCTTTTCCTTCGATGATAACGACGCGGGAACGCTTATAGCCCTGAACCTCAACGGGATGTACGCCATTATGGATTCAGATGCCGGACGGTTCACACTGACCCTTCAAGGCGGGGCGGCCCTGACTGGATACTTGCTGATGCCAAACCAGGGGTTCATCTTGGCCGAAGGGCCGGATGCACCCGCAGGAGTCCTGCAAGCTCAATCCTCCGGGCCATTTACCACATCCGCTCTCAACGCCAGCTTTTTCTTCCGGGCTGAACCATTCGCGGCTCCGCCTGTGCCACCCCCGTTGGGAGGTCCAACCGCCTCCCTGCCGGTGGGAGTTATGAAGTTTGACGGAAGCGGAAATGTCGCCGGAACAGAAGATATCAACCAGTCGGGGTCTCTGGTCTCCAGCCGCCCGATTCAAGACACCTACGTAGTTGCGTCAAACGGTCGCGTGACGCTGGGTTCAGGCTCGATGATCCTTTATATTGCTTCCCCTACCAAGGCCTTCACGATGAGTACGGGCCTGTTGGATCCCAATCCAACCTTGGGGTCCGTGCAGCAATAGCGCTCCTGAGGATAGGCACGCCAAGGGCCATTGGCAACACAGCCTGCTATCATGCGCTCCATCGGCTAGATGTGCTATATTGAGTAGGATGATTAGTGTCGCGGGGCGGCAACTCTAAGGAGCATGAGTTCGAATGTCGAAGCGTATCCGTCTGCTCGTAATTTTCCTCTCATCTTTGCTGGTTTTCTATGTGGTGGTCGGGGCTCTGCTGGGAAGCACCAGCACTGACTCGGACGAGAAGTCGTACCGAGACCTGGGGGTTTACAGCGAAGTCCTCTCCAGGATCCAGCAAGAATATGTAACGCAGCCGAATTTGAAGAAAGTTACAAACGGAGCCATACGCGGATTGCTCGAGGCGCTTGACCCCTATAGCACCTACTTCACTCCCAAGGAATATCAGGAGTATCTCCAGCATCCCGACGCAGGCAAAGCGGGAGTCGGGATTTTCCTTTCCAAGCGGATGGGATTCGCCACGATCGTTTCAGTCCTGCCGGGGAGCCCGGCTGAGAAAGCCGGAGTTGAGCCCGGGGACTTGATCGATGAGGTCAACGGCACGCGCTGCCGGGAGCTTTCCGTGGTGCAAATTCATCGCCTGCTGGCTGGAAAGCCAGGGTCGTCCGTGGTGCTATCCCTCATCAAGGGTGCGCAGGGCAAACTTGCCAAGGTGACCCTCACCAGGGAGGTCCTGAATGATCCTCCAGTGGTGGCAAAAACCTTAGACGGCAACACAGCCTACTTGCGGGTACCGACCTTTAACAAAGACAAATCCGCCGAAATCTCCGCCAAGCTGAAGGAACTAATCGCGGGCGGAGCCAACAAGATTGTGCTCGACTTGAGAAATTGCGCCGGAGGGCAGGAAGTGGAAGGCGAGAAGACCGCCAACCTGTTCCTCAACCACGGCATGATCACCTATCTCTACGGCCAAAAGTTTCCCCGCAAGGAAATCCACGCGCAAGCCTCTGACCAAATCACCAAGCTCCCCTTGGTTGTTCTCATCAATCAATCCACGGCAGGCCCTGCGGAAATCATCGCCTCGGCCATCATGGACAATCAGCGAGGGGATGTGGTGGGAGTTCGCAGCTTTGGGACCGGCGTCTATCAGAAGCTGATTCCCGTTGGCGACGGCTCCGCCCTGTTGCTCTCCATCGCCAAGTACTACACCCCTGAAGGGAAAGCCATCGCCGACAACGGCGTGACCCCCAACGTGATCCAAAGTGCCGAAGAAACCAGCGCGACAAAAGGCGCCATGGGTGAGCGCTTTGGCGGCCCGAACGACCTGCAACTTCAGAAAGCTCTCGAGATCCTCAAGGAAAAGAGCGCCCCAGCTAAGGCGGCTTAACAAGGGCATCCACCAAGCCCAGAACATAACTAATGTTCCGCACCGAAGTCGTTCGGTTTGTGCGTAGAAGATCTTGCGACGCCTGCCGGAAAAGTTTCCAAATCGCTTCTAAGGCGTACTGACCCCAGGCCTTCCGACCTTTCCACGTTCAGAAAGGACGCCGTTCAGCTATGAACTTCGCCCGGAGACTGCCCCGCCGGCGAAACGGAGAAAAACTAATTGGAAGCGCGAGAGGAATCTTGCTGCGGTGGAAGAGTAATGGTGACATCCCGGTCAAGGCGCATCCCAACCAACGACCCCGCGGGAAGCTCAGCTTGTTTGCCTTTGGGAAGATAGTAAGCAGCTAGAAGGCCTCCTACGCCAGCGGCGATGCCGCCTGCCATCCCGCCTGCAGCCCCGCCTGCGGCTGCCGGCACCCCAAAGATGATCAACTGCTTCTTGCGCGATGGACCTCCACCCTTGAGGTCGCCTTCAGCGTCGACGCGGGAGCCGTTCCCGCCTTCCCGGCTGGAAAAAACTTCCGTTAGCGAACCGTTGATTGCCACCTTCTGTCCGTTTGGCAACTCAAGAGTGTTGAAGAGAACATAGAGCTGGCCGCCCTTGCCGCGATGGCGGGCTTCGTGAACTTCCTGAATGCGCCCGTCAATCCGCACGCCCTTGGGCAGCACGAGGCGGTCATCCAAGTAATAGGGGTCCAGCAAGGTGGTAATAACGATATCGCCCTTCTTGGACTTCTTTGAACTGATCGCAGTGTGCAAGGCAAGCTTGAATTCAGTTCCCTCGGGGATCCAGTATTGGTTCTGGGCCTTGGCGAGACTTGTCTGAGCGTGCGCCAAGGGCGCAACTGCCGCTACCACCAGCGCCGCCAGCAAGACCTTCCATGCGTTTCGACCCATAACAACCCCCTTCAACCACCCCGCCCCATCAGGGCGCAATCCCCATGGCATCCTCTAATTTCACCACCAAACCTTTGGGCCCGTCAAAGAGAAAATACGAGCATTCCTCTTCCGGCGGCGAGCCTAAGCGCCGGATATCCTGATAGGGCAACGCTGGGGCTTTCAGCACCGCGCGGCTCCCGGGTTTCTTTGCCCCCGCTGCCACCGGATATTTTCCGGGGTGCGTCCGTTGACGGTCCCGAAGCAGGACTCTATAATTGAGACCGAAGTGCGCAAATTGAGACCATGAAGAAGTTCCTCGGGGCACTACTTATCGGCTGTATCCTGGCGGTTCCTGCTGCCGCCCAAAAGACACAGAGTCCCGCTTCCGCTCAACAGCCCGCCGAGGCGGGGCAGATTCGCGTTCATGTCAATCTGGTCAACGTCCTGTTCACCGTGGTGAACAAAAAGAAGCAACTCGTGTCGAACCTCACCAAGAATGACTTCGAAGTTTTTGAAGACAAGACGCCGCAAAAAATCCTCTTCTTCAACCGGGAGAATAATCTACCCCTGCGGGTCGGCGTTCTGATCGACACGAGCAATAGCATCCGGGAGCGCCTGCAATTCGAGCAGCAGGCTGCCATTGACTTTCTTGACGATATCGTACGGCCCGACAAGGATAAGGCCTTCGTCTTGGGATTCGATGTTGAGCCGGTGATGGTGCAGGATTACACCGACAACCTTGACAAGCTTTCCACGGGAATTCAGTCCCTGCAAGCCGGCGGCGGAACGGGCCTTTACGACGCCCTGTATTATGCCTGTAAGCAGAAGATGATTTACAGTCCGACTCCGCAGCCTTACCTGAGGAGAGTCTTGATTGTTGTCTCGGACGGCCAAGACAACTTCAGCGAGCACTCGCTTGAGGAAGCTCTGGCCATGGTCCAAAAGGCTGAGGCCATCATCTATGCGATCAGCACCAATTGGACCGGAATACCCACGCGGGGAGACAAAGTGCTCAAGTACCTGGCGTCCCAAACCGGGGGTCGCGCTTTCTTTCCGATGCAAGCCGGTGACCTGGAAAGCGATTACCGGCGCATCTCCCAGGAATTACGAAACCAGTACAGCTTGGCCTACGTCTCCACAAACACCGCGCACGATGGAACCTTCCGAAAGATCAGCATCAAGACCCGCGAAAAAGGCCTGAAGGTGCTGGCAAAGACGGGTTACTTCGCTTCCACTCAATAGAGCGGCAATTGCCTCTGCGGTTCCACAACTCCCGCGAGGGCGTTCGCGCGGCAGCCGATTTCGTGCGCCCAGGGGCGATTCTCAGGAATGAGGGTAGTAGCCGCTGCGGGCCTGGACCTTGTAGTTGCCGTGAATGACGCGAACGCTGATCTTGCGATAGCCGGGGTCTGTTCTGGGATTGGATGGCGTATAGCCGAGAAGGTATTGCGTGCGAAGTTCCCGGGCAATTTCGTCAAAGGCCGCGCGGGTATTTTTAATTTTCTTCACTTTGATGACCCGGCCCCCTGTTTGCTTCGAGAGCTTTCGCAGGACGGAGCCTCCGTTGAAACCCATATTGCCGAATCCGTAGAAGGAGGGATCGGTGATGGCAATGGAGTAGATCATCACGTCGGATTTTTGGGCGGCTTCGAGCGCCTGGTCGAGCGTCTCCTGGCTCCCCTGATCCTGCCCATCGGTCAGCAGGATAAGAACCTTTCGCCCCACTTCATTTTTCATCAGATCATTTGACGCAAGGTAAATGGCGTCATAGAGGTGTGTACCGCCAAGGCTTTGCGTCGGCAGAGGCCGGGGTCCCATGCCCTGCCCTCCGCCATTGATAACCGTTGAGTCGATGGCGCTCTTCAGCAGCCTTGTGTCATTCGTGAAGTCCTGAAGCAATTCCACGTCAACGTCGAAGTGCATCACACAGGCCAAATCTTTTGGCCCGAGCACCTGCCGGAGAAATGCGTCCGCCTCCCGCTGCTCCGTGCCGAGCACCCTTCCTTGGCTGGGACTGGTATCAACCATGATCGCCATCGTGAGCGGCGTGTCGGTCTCCCGCGAAAAGTAGAGAATCTTCTGAGGGATGTTGTCCTCTTTGATTTCAAAATCGCTCTTGTTCAGATTCGGAATCAGTTGTCCATGCTTGGTGCGAACCACAGCATAGACATTCACAACCCGCGTGGTGACTTTGAGGACGGGCCCGGCTTCAGTGGGCTGCTGCTGCGCTGCAAGGGGAGAGGAGAGTTGAAAAAACAAAAACAGCAGCACGCTTAGCGTTCCCGGAAATTTCTTCATCGTTGTCGTGCGGCTTAATTCTCGTAGCAGAATCTTCACATTCATCTCCTCTCTCCAATCCCGTTAGATGCAAGGGATCATCCACGCGTTTTTGAGAAAATCATCGAACAAACCTTTCGTCCGCAGATGTATTTTTCTTCCGTCGCTTCAAAAGAAGAATGCAGTGGAGATTTTGTGTTTCTAATTTTGAGTTCATCACATCACTTTCTTCTTGACAAGATTATCTACAGTCACTATACATTGTGACTGAGCACGCGCTCCGTCAGCTTTGCTGACGAGAACTCACGAAATCTGAGAGGAGAATAGAATGGCTGTAAAGAAGAAGGCAAAAGCAAAGCCGAAGGCAAAGGCAAAGACGAAGGCGAAGGCAAAGCCGAAGACAAAAGCCAAAGCCAAAAAGAAGAAGAGGTAACACTCTTCAGACAAGATCGAAAGAGAACAATCGGGGATGCAGCGATGCATCCCCGATTTTTTTGCGCCGAATCTTTTCACCATCGAGTCACCACGCAACTTCTCGCGAATTTCCAAACCAAGACTTATTCCGTTGAATCGCGCTCTGGAGCCGTAAGCGCTCGAGGCGATTCATCCAGCGGCGCGAGCTCTGGCAGCTCTTCACCTGTCGCCGACCCCAACTCTTTGAATTTGCGCGCGGCGGGAAGCACGCGGGACTCAAGCGAGCCCACCGCCTTGTTGTAGCTCTTCGTGGCACGCTCCAGGGAAATTCCCACATCTTCCAGGTGGCTCAGAAAAGTGCGGATGCGATCGTAGAGATCTTTGCCCACCTCGCTGATCTTTCGTGCGTTCTGCTCAATCTGTTCCTGGCGCCATCCAAAAGCCACCGCCCGCAGGAGAGCGATCAGCGTGGTAGGCGTCGCAATCACCACGTGTTTCTGCATCCCGTCTTCCATCAGCGTGCGATCCTGTTCGAGCGCGGCGCTGAAGAAAGATTCGCCGGGCAGAAAGAGCACCACAATTTCCGGAGCGGGGTCGAATTGATCCCAGTACGCTTTGGTGGCCAGCTCTTTCATCCGGTCACGCACCAGTTGCGCGTGCCGGGCCAGTTTCTCCCGGCGCTCCTCCTCACTGGAAGCAGCGGCCGCGTCGAGAAACGCCTGCAGCGGCGCCTTGGCGTCCACGGCAATCTCGCGCCCGTTGGGAAGATGTACGGTCATGTCCGGGCGCTGGCGGCCCGTCTCGGATTCAAAATTTTCCTGCTCAGTAAAATCACAATGCTCCACCATGCCCGCCAGCTCCGCCACCCGCCGCAAGGTCATTTCTCCCCATCGTCCGCGCACCTGCGGCCCGCCCTTAAGCGCGTTCGCCAGCGTTCCCGCCTCCTTTTGCAACTGCTGGTTCACCGTGGCCAGATTGCGGAGTTGTTCTTCCAGAGAGCCGTAGGCGTTTTGCCGGACCCGCTCCATCAATTGAATTTGCTCTTCATAGCGCTTGAGGGATTCTTTCAGCGGCGCAACCAGTCCTTCAATGGCTTTCTCGCGTGTTTCAAGATCGCCTTTTGCCTGGGCTTGGAGCTTTTCAAAAGTCTGCACGGCCAGCTCGATAAAAGACTGGTTATTGCTCTTCAGCGCCTCGGCGGAAAGAGCCTGGAAGGCATCCACGAGTTTGCTGCGAGCTTCCTCCAGCAGCCGTTTCTGGTCCTCCAGGTTGGCCTGGGTTTCCTTCAGCCGAGTTTCCGCGGCCACGCGAAGGTTGGCTTCATTCCTGGCCGCCTGATCGCTGGTATCGAGCCTGGTTTGAACTTGTGCAACTTGAGCCCGCAGTTCAGCCGCCAAGCTCTCAGCGGCGCGAGTTTTCCCCTCGGCCTCGACTTGCTGTGCGGAGAGAAGCGCGTTACGGCGCAGGCTGGCCATCAACCACCCCAGAAGCGCTCCAATCGCCAAGCCGGCAATGAACAATACCCATGGATTCATAATTTCCCTCCGCTTCGTGCGCGCAGTCCGTGCCCGGCTCCGCCGCGTTAAGAATCTTCTTCGTGGGCGGGACACACCGGGACAAACTCGCAATACCTGCAGACAAAGCCCGGCGTGGGCGGAAACACCATCCGGCGAATTTCTTCCGCCACCGCCAGAATCTTTTGCTGAACTCCTTCCAGTTCTTTTTGCGTCCTCACGCTCGCCACCGCCTGGTTGTTGGTGAGGTTATAAAAGATCAGGCCTTGTGGATCGAGGCCCAATTGCTGGCGCGCCGCCAAAGCATAGACGGAAAGCTGCAAGCTTTTGTCCGCGTCTTTCTGCGTGCGGGGGCGCCCGGTCTTGTAATCAACCAGGTCGACCGCCCCCGAGTTTCGCGTCTCTCCGGGGCCAATCTGGTCGATGCGTCCTTCCAGCACAACCTCTTTCATCTCGATCGCGAAGTGAACCTCCATACGAATCTGTTCCGCGGCGATGGGAATCGTGTTCTGGCGCTCCGTAAATTCGCGAAGCTGGTTGAGCCCGGACTTTCGATACGTCTCTTCCTGATAAGAATCCTCAAACCCGGCGTTCTTCCACGAGCTAAGGTAGAACCGGCTCAGGTCATCAAATGAGACCTTACCATCCTTCCGCAGCTTGAAATAATGCCGCACGGACTGGTGCATGATGTTGCCAAAAGTCAGCGCCGCTTGAGGGCTGGTCGGAATACGGTGCAGATGGCTGAATTTGAATTTCAGCGGACACTCAAGATACGTCTCAACGGCCGTCGCACTCAGCCGCAGCTTCCCATCGGGAGCGGCGGGAGGTACGGCTCGCGCCCATTCCCGCAAAGGAGGGTGCACAGCGTCCGGCGCGGGAGCAGGCTCGCCAAAAAGGTTCGGCTGCGCTGCGCTGCTGCCGCGAGCTGATTTTTGTGAAGGCGCCTTCACCGGCTCCGCCTTTTCGGGGATGTCTTCGAGTCCAATCCGCTCAATGTCCCTGGCGCTGACCACCGGATCAGAAAGCAGATCATCGATGAAGACGGAAGCCTTCTTACCTTGCTTGCCGACACTCGAGACAAACAACCGCTCCCGCGCCCGAGTCATCGCCACATAAAACAGCCGACGCTCTTCTTCCAGATGGAGGTTAAGCGGAGGCACCGGACCTTTGCGAAGCTCGTCGGGAAATTCGATGACCGGCTTCTGCTCTCCGTGAGGAAACCGGCGTGCCGCGACGCTCAAGACGAAGACCACCGGAAACTCCAGGCCTTTCGATGCATGGACGCTCATCATCTGGACGGCATTCGCCGTGCCGGAAATCTCCGGCGCTTCAATCTTTCCACCCGCTTCCAGGAAGTAGCCGAAATATTCCATAAACTCGGCAAGCTTGCGCGTCTCGCTCTTATTCTCCCACTTCACCAGGAACTCCCGGAAGGTATCCAGACAGGCCGCGTCATTGCTCCCGGGAAGAAACTTCAGCTCCAGGAGTTCGGCCATCTGATCCAAAAGCACCGTCACCGGAACGTGTTCCGCCTTCTTCCTCAGCTCACCCAGCACAGTTTTCAGTTCCTTCCAGCGCGTTTCATCAAGGTCGTGTTTGAAAAGCGACCGCTCCGTCTCACGTATGGCGTCGTAGATGGAACATCGCGACCTTGCTGCCTGCTTGCGAAGGTCCAGCGCCAGGCTTTCGGGAAATTTCCAGCGGCGCTCAAGGAGCACTCGCGTCAGGCTGATATTGTCGTGCGGAGAATGCACCAGGCGCAGGTACGCCAGCAGGTCTCGAATGATGCTGGTCGAAAGCAAAGAAAGCCCGCGAATCACAAACGGAATTTTCCGGCGGCGAAATTCGCGCACCAGAAGATCGCGATGACTGTGGGCTCGATAGAGAATCGCGATATCGCGGAAGGACGTTTTCCTACGAGCCAGATCGTCCACCAGCCCGGCGATTCCGTTTGCCTCAACAGCATAATCCGGAGAAGAGAGCAGAAAGACGCTCACGCCCTCCGGATTTCCGGTGACCAGCTTCGGTTTCGTACCGTCCCGCTCATTGCGTGCGATCACGGCGTCGGAGGCCCGCAAAATTCTCCGGGTGGACCGGAAGTTGCGGTTCAGGAAAATTTCCGCGGCGCCTGGATACTCCTGCTTGAACAGCTCGAAAGTGCCGTGCGCGGCGCCCCGGAAGCGGTAGATGGCCTGGTCCGGATCTCCCACGGCCGTAAGATTGTAAGGAGGCGCCACCAGACGCTTCAACAACTGCACCTGCCCGTAATTGCTGTCCTGAAATTCATCCACCAGGATAAAGCGAAATTCCCGGCGGTATTGACCGAGAGTTTCCGGCTCGCGGTCCCAAAGATGAACGGTTTCGCTGATGAGCGTGCCCAGGCTGGAATAGCCGGCCTCCTCAATCAGCCGGCGGCTAGTGCGAAAGACCCGGGCGAGCTCCTGCTGCTTCTTGAGATCTTCCTGCTGGAGCGTACGTTCGGCCGGGTCAAGTCCCGTCGCGCGAGCCTGGAACTCCGTCTCGCGTTTCCGGACGAAGGCTTCGAATTCCTCGGGCCCCACCAATTCGTCTTGGCACTGCGAGAAGAAGTTGTTCAAGTCGTGGAGGAAGGCCCCGGGCGCCGCAAGTTTCTCGTAATACTCCAAGCCATGATGCTCCATGGGGCGGCGGAGGAAAATCCAGATATCCACTTTGTCGAGTAGCTTCCGCTCAAAATGCCTCCGGAGGAGCACGGAATAGCAAAACGAGTGGAAAGTGGAAATGTGAGGGCTGGTTTCCAGGCCTGGCAGCGCGGCTTTCACACGGCTCTGCATTTCGCCCGCGGCCTTTTCCGTAAAAGTAAGCCCCAGGATGTTCTCCGGCTGAAGTCCGGGAACGCTTTCGAGAAGGTGCACGATCCTGGCGGTGATAACGCGGGTCTTCCCGCTTCCCGGCCCGGCAATAATCAGCAGCGGTCCTTCGCCGTGTTCGACAGCTCCCCGTTGTTCAGGATTCAGGTTATGCATGGAAGACTTCGCCCATTATTCCGCCATCCGCCGCCCCGAAGCAAGTTTTTGTGCCGATTGCGGTAAAACCCAGTCCGCAGAGGAGGCGAGCCGCGTCTCGCTAGATCGTCGTTTGTGTTAGAATACAGGGTTTCGATAATGTGCAAAGGAGAATTCAGTGGCTGAGATCGATTTAATTATAGGCAGAGAAATTTTGGATTCACGCGGAAATCCCACCGTAGAAGCTGAGGTGCGACTTCGCGACGGCGCTTCGGCGCGAGCAGCGGTGCCTTCCGGGGCGTCCACTGGAGAACATGAGGCGGTTGAACTGCGCGACGGCGACAAGCGCCGTTATCAGGGCAAAGGTGTGTTGCAGGCCGTGGAAAACATCAATACGGTGATCGCTCGCGAACTAGGCGGCCACAACGCCGGCAGCCAATCAGAGATTGACGAGCGACTGATTCAGCTGGACGGTACGCCCAATAAGAGCAACCTGGGCGCCAACGCTACCTTGGCCGTTTCTATGGCGGTCTGCCGCGCGGCGGCGCGTTCCGCCGGCTTGCCCCTTTACCGCTACCTCGGCGGCATCTCCGCCCGCGTGCTGCCCGTACCCATGATGAACGTCCTGAACGGCGGCGTCCATGCGGACAACACGGTAGACTTCCAGGAATTTTTGATCATGCCCGTGGGTGCTGAAACTTTTTCCAGCGCTTTGCGGATGGGAGTTGAGACTTTCCATGCGCTGAAGAAGATCCTGAAAGAGCATGGTTACTCCACTTCAGTGGGGGACGAGGGCGGATTCGCTCCCAGCTTGAAGTCCAACGTCGAAGCCGTCGAGCTGATCCTTGAAGGAATTGAGGCGGCGGGCTACTCGGCAGGACGGGATATCGCCCTGGCGCTCGACCCTGCTTCCAGCGAAATGTTCCGGGACGGGAAATACGTTTTCTTCAAGTCCGATAAGTCGGAAAAATCGGCTGAGGAGATGGTGCAACTCTACGCCGACTGGGTTCGGCAATATCCGATTATCTCCATCGAAGACGGCCTGGCCCAGGACGACTGGGAAGGCTGGAAGAAGATGACCAAAGAGCTGGATGACAAAATTCAGCTTGTCGGTGACGACATCTTTGTGACGAACACAGACCGCCTGCGACAGGGTATCGAGGAGGGCGTTGCCAATTCCATTTTGATCAAGTTGAACCAGATCGGGACGGTCACGGAAACAATAGCGGCCATCGACCTGGCGCGACGAAACGGCTATACGTCCGTTGTCTCGCACCGGTCAGGCGAAACCGAAGACCCGTTCATCGCCGACTTCACCGTTGGCTTGCAAACTGGCCAGATCAAGACTGGCTCCGCCAGCCGTACCGACCGCGTCGCCAAATACAATCAGTTGCTTCGCATCGAAGAAGAACTCGGCGAATCTGCAGAATTCCTGGGCAAGGCCGCCGTCGCCTGCTCCTAAACCAGAGACGGGGTTCGGGACTTCCGATCTGGGCCCCTGAGGAGGGACGGCGGAGACAGGGGCAGAAGCTCAAACCTCCAAAAACAAGCAAGGCCTCCGGTTCTACCGGAGGCCTTTGTATTTTATAAGTCGCTCAAAGCCGCTACTCGGGCTCACTAGCGCCGCCACGAGGACTGGATACAATGGCAATTCGACAGCAGCACAGGCAGATCGGTGCGGTCCAAATTCCTAGTCCGGAATGCTTAGCTCTTCGCTTTTCCCTGGCTTGCCACCACATTCATCGCGGCCTGGATACGATCCTGATCGCCGAGATAATAGTGCTGGATCGGTTTTAATTCCTCATCGAGCTCATACACCAGCGGCACGCCGGTAGGAATGTTGAGCCCGACGATTTCGGCGTCAGGAACATTATCGAGAAATTTCACGAGCGCCCTCAGACTGTTGCCGTGCGCGGCGATCAGTACGCGCTTGCCCGACTTGATGGAAGGCGCGATCACCTCATTCCAGCAGGGCAAGAATCTCGCCACGGTGTCTTTCAGGCACTCCGTAAGGGGCACTTGGCTCTTGGCAAGACCTTGGTATCGGGGGTCGTTTCCCGGATATCGCGAATCGCTTTCCTCAAGCGCGGGCGGGCGCACATCGTAGCTGCGGCGCCAGATCTTAACCTGCGCTTCGCCGTGTTTAGCGGCAGTCTGCGCTTTATTCAGGCCCTGGAGCGCACCGTAATGCCGTTCATTCAGCCTCCAGTCGCGCGCAACCGGAATCCACATCAAATCCATTTCATCGAGCGTGATCCAGAGCGTCCGAATGGCTCGCTTCAGCACCGACGTATAGGCCACATCAAAGCTGTAGCCTGCCTCCTTCAAAGTCCGGCCAGCCTCATGCGCTTCTTCGTAGCCTTTTTCCGAAAGGTCCACGTCCGTCCAGCCCGTAAATAGGTTCTCCTTGTTCCAAACACTTTCTCCATGTCGTAGCAGTACAACCTTATGCATTTTCAACTTCCTCCCTTGGTCCAAACAGCGACGCCCTGCGCTCCGCACTGAACTTGCGGCGCGCACATTCTGGCTCAGGCCCAATTCGCTGAGTTATTCCTAATTTATCACTTTGTCGGCCGCTTTCGGATGAAATTCCGTCCGCCACCACACGCCATGGGGAGCCCTGGTGGAAAGCTCCCGCGCCTTGCTGAGCATCCGCGGGGGCCGCAGCCCGAAGAGCTGAGAGGCCACGATTTGCGGGTGTTTGCGGCAAAGTAATGGAGGGCCTTCCTTCCGGCATCCCCATCACAAAGGGGGAAATTAGTTCCGCTCAGGGCTACAACGGGCTTCCGGCTCTTTCTTATCCTTCCCTGCCTTCAGCGGCAGACCGGAGCGCCTGCGTCCGTTAGGTGTCATTCGCCCAAACGCATGCAAAGGGTTCAGATTATTGAGGAATGTCGCCGCTTTTAAGTTCGTCGCGGTCTGTTGCAAGTCCTTACTTTTGGGCTCCCGGCAGTGTCTCGCAAGTTTTTGACACCCTCATAGGCGTGTGTGATAATTTGCTAATGAGGACCATAGGGCAATTCATACCACGATGGGGAAACCAATGAAGATTTGGGCGGCCGGGCTGAGCCTTTCCTTAATTGCAGCCACAAGCCTGGGAGCAGCTCAAGCACCAGCCCAGAGCGCAGGCAACAAACCTGCAGCAAAGGCACCGGCCAAGCATTCCGCCGCAACACCGGATCATGCTGCAGCCTATTACCACTACATGCTGGCGCAGCGCTATAAGGAACTGGCAGGGATCTACAACCGCGGAGACTACGTAGACCGTGCAATTTCCGAGTATAAGCAGGCCATTGAGGCCGATCCGGCCTCTCTGTTTCTACGCGTGGAGTTGGCGGAGCTTTACTGGCGGGTCAGCCGATTGCAGGACGCGATTGATGAGGCCCAGGCAGTTCTGAAGGTTAACCCCAACCAGGTGCAAGCCCATCGGCTACTGGCTCACATTTACTTGGCGAGCCTGGGTGGCAGTAAGTCAGACGCCCAGAGCCACGACATCCTCCAAAAAGCAATTGTAGAGTTTGAGGCCGTGACGCGGCTCGACTCGAGCGACTTGGAGTCGGCCTTGATCCTAGGGCGGCTTTACAAAGTGAACAACCAGCCGCAGAAGGCCGAGGCGGTCTTTAAGCAGGTCCTTCAAGACAAGCCGGATTCGAGAGGCGTCCTAGTCAACCTGACGCAGCTTTATTTTGACCAGGGAGAATACCAGAAGGTCATCGATCTGCTTAAAGGCATTCCTGACAGCAGTATGACTCCTTCGCTGCTCTATCTGCTGGGCAGCGCTTACATGCAGGCTCGCAATCTTGGCGCCGCGGAAGATGCCTATCAAAGAGCCTTGCAGCGGGAGCCCGACAGCCAGGACATCCGCCGGGCCTACTCAGAAGCTCTGATGGCGGATGGCAAGATGCAGCAGGCGCGCGAACAGCTTGAAGCAATTCTGAAGGCAACCCCTGACGATGGCGCAACCTATCTTCGCCTTGGACAGCTCGACCGCAAGATGGGTCGGTTCGACGACGCGAAGAAAGAGTTTGAGCGCGCCAAGGCCCTCGACCCAAGCAATCTTGAAGTGCCTTACCAGGAAGCGCTCTTGGAAGATACCCTGGGCCATGAAGACCAAGCGATTGCCCTGTTGGAGGGCCTGCTGAAGAAAACCACGAAGCCTGCGGGGCAATATAATCCTGCGGAAGCCAATAACCGCGCGATTTTCCTTCAGCGGCTGGGGATGATTTACAGGTCCCAAGAAAAGTATCCCAAAGCCATCGAGACTTTTCGGCGCATTGTGGCATTGGGTGAAGATCAGGCGCCGCAGGGTGAAGCCCTGATCGTCGAGACCTATCAGCTTGAGCGCCAGCCGCAGAAGGCCCTGGCGGAGGTTAGCGACGCCCTCCAGAAGTATCCCCATAACCGGCAACTGCTAATCCAGCAGGCCACCCTGCTGGGCGAGCAGGGCCATCGGGATGAGGCGGTCAAGCAACTCCACGGCTTGCTCAACAACACTCCGGAGGATCGCGATCTCTATCTTGCCATCGCCCAGGTTTACTCACAGGCCAAGCAATACTCAAAGGCCGAGGAGGTTATCCAGAAGGCGCTGGCGCTGAGCAAGAATCCTGACGATCAGGAGTATGCCCGGTTTATGCTGGGGTCCGTTTATGAGCGGATGAAAAAGTATGACCTTGCGGAGGAACAGTTCAAGAAAGTGCTAGCCGTGGACCCTCTGAACGACGCCGCTGCGAACTACTTGGGCTATATGCTGGCGGACCGGGGTGTGCGCCTTGAAGAGTCCGTAAAATACATCGAGAAGGCCCTCCGGCTGGATCCGAATAACGGAGCGTATCTGGACAGCTTGGGTTGGGCCTATTATAAGATGAACCGCTACCAGCGCGCAGAGGCGCCCCTGCAAAAGGCGGTCCAACTGATTTCCGATGATCCAACCATTCGAGAGCACCTGGGCTATGTCTACCTGGCGTTGGGAAAGAAAGTGGAAGCTCAACGCGAATGGGAGCACGCCTTGAAAGTCTGGCGCAAAACCTCGGCAAGCGATTTCGGACCGGATCAGGCGGCCAAGCTTCGCAAAAAGCTCAATCAGCTCAAGCGGCAGATGGGCCACCAAGAAACCTCTACGGACAAGGATTAGCAACCGCAAAAGTCATTTCCTGCGGCAGGCCAAAAGTGCGGCCTGAAAGATTGATTGAGTGTTGTCCCACCATCTCCCTTGAAAAAAACCATTCAAGTCCGCGCATTCGCCAAGGTCAATCTAGGACTTAAGGTCCTGGGCAAACGGCCGGACGGCTATCATGAAATTCGCACGGTCTATCAGACCGTCAGCCTTGCGGACGAAATCGAGGTGTCGGTTTCTTTGCGACAGGGCAGCGTTCAAGTGGAGTGCGACCCTCCAAGTCTCCCCTCCGGGCGGGGGAATCTAGTGCATCGTGCGGCAACACTCTGGAGGCGGGCGCGGGGTTTCAAGGGAGGCATCAACTTGCAACTCCGGAAAAAGATTCCGGTGGGAGCCGGTTTGGGAGGCGGGAGCAGCGATGCAGCGGTCACTCTGCTGGCCCTCGAGCGCCTCACCGGCAACCGCCTGAACTCTGCAAGGCTTTTCAAACTGGCGGCGCAACTCGGATCGGATGTGCCTCTTTTTCTGTACGGAGGGCGCGTCCTCGGCTGCGGCCGGGGCGAGGAGATTTACCCCCTGACGGACCTCCCAGCCCGTGGCGGCCTTATCGCTTTTCCTGGTTTTTCGGTCTCGACAGTGGAGGCCTACCGAGCCCTGGGTTCGCGATTGACGCCGGAGAAAGAAAAACATACAATATTTAGTTTGGGCATGCGGTCACCTTTTCCCCTGGA
>JBJKQF010000242.1:0-3895 GCA_046705545.1 Terriglobia bacterium | reverse complement strand
CCACTGTCAGACGAAGAAGCGGACGCCGCGCAATTCTATTGCCCGCCGCAGGAGAGCCCCGAGATTCAGTATCTGCTTGAGTGCCGCCGGAAGCTGGGCGGTTTCCTTCCGGCTCGCGCATCCCGTGCCAAGAAACTGGATACGCCGAAGCGAGCCACTTTTGCTGAGTTTGCTTTTGAGCCCACGGAGCGCGAGATGTCCACCACCATGGCCTACGTGCGCATGCTGACGGGGTTGCTGAAGGATCCTGATCTGGGGCGGCAAGTTGTTCCCATCATCGCGGATGAAGCCCGCACGTTCGGCATGGAATCGATGTTCCGGAAATACGGCATCTACTCCTATTGCGGCCAGCTTTACGAGCCCGCCGACCACGAGGACTTCCTCTACTACCGGGAGTCCCGGGATGGGCAAATTCTGGAAGAGGGCATCAACGAAGCCGGGGCGCTTTCTTCCTGGATTGCTGCCGGAACGTCGCACAGCCATCACGGTATTCCGATGCTGCCCTTCTATACTTTCTATTCCGTCTTCGGGTTTCAGCGGGTCGGGGACCTGATTTGGGCGGCCGCCGATTCGCGCGCCCGAGGTTTCCTGGTGGGAGCCACGTCGGGGAAAACAACTCTTTCCGGAGAAGGCCTCCAACATCAGGATGGCACAAGCCACTTGATTGCCTCGACCGTTCCGGCCTGCCGCGCTTACGACCCGTGCTTTGCTTACGAAGTCGCCGTGATTCTTGAGCACGGCATGGAGGCGATGCTCGGCAAACAGGAAGATGTGTTCTATTACCTGACGGTCATGAATGAGAACTACGTCCATCCTGCCATGCCGGCAAGAGCGGAAGAAGGCATCGTGCAGGGTATGTACCTTCTGCGCCAGACCTCTTCCGCAAAGAAGGAAGTCGGCGGCAAAGCGCGAGTTCAACTGCTGGGATCAGGAACCATTCTGAGGGAAGCTCTGGCGGCCGCTGAACTCCTGGAGCGCGATTGGAACATTCCTGCGGACGTTTGGAGCGTGACGAGCTTCACGGAGCTGCGCCGCTCGGGGCTTGAGGCCGAGCGCTGGAACCGGATCCATCCAAACGAGCCGGCGCGCGCGAGCTGGGTTGAGCGCTGTCTCGCTTCAAAATCAGGACCGGTCATCGCCGCCAGTGATTACGTGCGCGCGGTTCCGGACCTTATCCGAACCTGGGTGCCGCAGCGGTATGTGACCCTGGGGACGGACGGTTTTGGCCGCAGCGATAGGCGCGCGTCGCTGCGCCGGTTTTTTGAAGTGGACCGCCTCAGCATCGCCTTGGCGGCGCTCAAGGCCTTGGCCGATGACGGGCTGGCGGAAAGAAATCTGGTCTCAGAATTTATGACCCGGTACTCGTACCAACCTTCGGAATGCCCGCCTTGGGAAGACCAGCGCGGCGGAGGACTGGAGGGCGTTCCACCTGCTCGCTAAACGCTCAGGCTCGCCGTTCGCCGTGGACCAATGTCTTAGTGAGGCGCCGGCAAGCGCAGCTTGGAACGTTTGGTCTTGGCCACCCAGTCGTTAAATTCCTGAATCATAGTGGGAGTCCACTTGCCGTCGATCTCTCCCGGAGTGTATTTCTCTTCGCGGAGCATCTGGTGCCCCCACTCGTCTTCAAGGTGCACGAGCGGCGCTGCGTCGGCGATTTTCTGGCAAAGCTGGGCGGGAATAAAGATGACCCCTTCCGGATCGCTTACGGCAACATCACCCGGCAACACCGTAGCCTTGCCGATCCGAATGGGAACGTTGATGCCCGTCAGCACGACGTTGGTCAGCCCGGAGGGATCAAACCCGCGGGCGTAGACTTGGAACCCCTTGATCTTTTCAAGGCCGGTCACATCACGGACTGCGCCGTTCACAACCAGCCCGTTGTGACTCTTGGTCATGATGGAGGTGGCGAGGTTATCGCCGATCAAGGTTCCTCCTTTGATTTTGCCGAACAAGTCCACCACCAGGATGTCACCCGGCCGCAGGACGTCGATGATCCAGGAATTCTCCAAGCCGATCCGTCCTTCCTCCTTGCCTTTCTCCTGGATGACCGCGCCAAGGTCGGGCCGATAGGGCATGAAGACCGCGGTCACTACGCGGCCCACCATGCGCGGCCCGGCGTTGACAATTTTCCATCCCCCTTCAAACTGATTGTGGTATCCGGCATCACGCAGAACCAGCCACGCCTCTTCGGCGTCGACGGTCCGCAACTCGTTCAGAACCGCATCGGGAACTTTGGGCCGTCCGTCCGGGAAGCGCTCTCCTTTCCATGCACGCGTGATTCCGATGCGTTGCTCTTTGGAAAACAGCCCCAGTTGTGCGTAGGCGGAGCTCCGCGTCGAACAGAGAACAACTAATACGGAAAGAGCGAGCAGCAAGCGCTTCTTCATCAGAATTTTCTCCATGGGAACTTGAAAGAATTATGCATATGGGATACGTTCGCCGGCCATGATTCCCTTGATGTAGCCGATCGCGAAGATCTTGCCAAGGATCCCGTATCCGGGAACTTTGTACGATTCCTCATCCATGATGGGGTCATGATCCGGGCGGATGGGGCCGCGAAACCCGGAGTCGTAATAGATCCGGTACATCTCGCGGAAATTGACGGCGCCGTTGTCCTGGAAGGTTTCGATAAAGCGTTCGCGCGTGCCTCGGACGTTGCGGGAGTGGATAAAGAAGACTTTGTTTTCTCCACACCACTCCCGGGCCAGCGCTTGGATGTTTTCCCCCATCAAGTAGAAGACCGAATGGTCGAACGTCACGCCGTTCACGGGGCTCGGAACCATCTTCATCACCCGCCGGTAATTCGCGGCGCTGGTCAGAATGCGCGAAATGCCGCGTAGCGAAGGTACCGGTGGGTCGTCCGGGTGCAAGGCCATGCGCACCCCCGCTTTCTCGGCCGCCGGGATGACAGCTTTCTGGAAGTATTCGAGATGGCTCCACATTTGTTCTTCGCTGATTCGTCCCCACTTGGTGAGTCCCTGCCGTTCTGCAATGCGGTTGTCAAAGGACATCGTCAACGCACCGCCGCGCCCGCGGTCATGCATGCCGGTGCGATACCAGTCGATGCCTGCCATGAAGTCATAGCAGATCATGGGAATTCCAACCTCTCCGAACGCCTCGATCGCGGCGATGTAGTTTTCAATCTCCGCGTCGCGGCCCGGTAGCCCTAGCTTGATCTTTTCCGCCGGCACCGGATGGCTTTCGACCCCGGCGATCGTCATCCCCGCGGCTTCGTATTGCTTCTTGATTCCGGCGACGGTGTCCAGATACCGGCTGCGGGGGATCTTGCTGAGGGCGCGAGCGGTTCCCGCAATGGCATGGGTCACGCCCATTTGGCGAGCCAGCCTGATGGCGTGCATGTCTTCCAGGCCCCATATAAGGCTCAGCTTGATGGCGCCCTCGCTGGAAGATGCCTCTTTGCTGTCCCAGCCTTCTGGGAGCCCTGCAGCGATGGGGGCTGAGCCCGCCGCGGCCATGGCGGCCAGCATCCCTCGGACATATTCTCGGCGCGAGAATTTTGACATCGGCCGTTTCCCCTTCATACGAAGATTGCCGAGCTCCTCAACTGGATTTTCCGATGGCTCTCTCTGTGCGCAGGAATCATATGCCAGCCGTTCTCTCTGCGGCAAGGGGAATTGCCAATCAACAGGCGCGTATCGCGGAGACTATTGTGGGTTGTGAAGTCAATCTATCGAATTGTGCCTGGCATGTTCGCAGGGCAGCAGCTCTTGATGAAAGCAATCGGAAGAGTGAGAGATTACATACGAACCGTTAGGGGGCATCGGCGTCGTGGTCGTCGAAATCGGCGTCGTAGCCGCCGTACCCGTAGCCGTAGGACTGGTAGTAGCCGTGCTTATAGCCGCCCCGGCGCACGTTGACGTCGTTCAGCGCCACC
>JBJKQF010000241.1:0-5320 GCA_046705545.1 Terriglobia bacterium | reverse complement strand
GAGTCAGGAAAGGGTATCTCGCAGACTGCTCACACGAAGGCCGAGCCGGGCTTTCACTCAGGGAGCCCATGAATCCATTAGCTTTTTTCCATCCATCGAGGAGGAATTCGTGAATAACCAGGCAAAGATAGCGGCGGGTTGCTGTACGACCCCCGCCGCAATGCGTTACTGGACGATCATATTCATTGCCGCTCTGCTGCCTCTCATCCTCGCCGCCATTTACTGGCAACCGCTTTCGGGCGCTGCGGTGCCGTTTGCGGCAGGAATAGCTTGCGGTGAAAACTGGCGACGGAATCGGACATACCATTGCCGAATCTCCGGGCCAATCCTATTTGTCACGGGCGCCGTTCTATTAGTCGCGGACATGCGCCTGATCCCCGTCCGGCCCGGTATCGTGTGGATTTTCGCCGGGGTGGGTATCATTGCATCGTTCTTCTTGGAGTGGCGATACGCCAGGCGATCGAGCCACTTCTCAAAGTGAAGCCGTACGCGACACCGTTGATACATACGCTAGGATGCGGTGGTAAAGGAGTCTGAACATGATGGGTAAATCGTCTGAACTGCCTGTAATTGGCTGTACGCTCGAGCCGACGGAACTCCAAGTGCGTCTCGCGTGGATTGCTCAGCTTAATGCCGCTGCATTGCGCAATTTTCGCAGAGAGGATCTGCGGCTTGAACTCATCTATTGGCCTGCTGCCATCGAAAAAGTGCGCGAAATGGTGCAACGCGAACAGCGATGCTGCGCCTTCCTCTCCTTCGCAATTCGTCAAGAACAGAGTGTTGTGAAGGTTCTTATTCAGGTGCCGGAGGGCAAGCGCGAAATTGCAGAGACTGTGTTCGAATCCTTCCTCGCCAAAGCGCCGGGTAAGGTGGAGGGCACACTCAACGATAGATCTGACTCGGGGGGGAAGTCAGAATGAGGTTTGGACCATGCCGAGTTATCCAGAAAAGGCCCCCCTCGAGCACCCGGTCGATTGATCGAAGTGTACGGTCGAAAGATGCATATTCGTTGCTCGGGCTACGGACATCCGACCGTCATTTTGGGGGGCGGCGCGGGCCTCTGGTCTTCTGCCTGGCAGCTCGTACGGCCTGAAGTCGCCAGGTTTGCGAGAGCATGTAGCTAGGACCGGGCTGGTCTGGGTTGGAGCGATCCCGGGCCATGCCCGCGCGCTGATAAGCGCGAAGTTAGTGAGCTACACGCGTTACTCGCGGCGGCCCAAGAAAGTCTGCTGTACCTCTTGGCGGGACACTCGTCCGGAGCCGCGCTGTTCTCATATTTGCCCGCCGGTTTCCGGCTGAGGTAATGGCCGTGGTGTTGATGGACGGCCCGACTCCAGCATGGCAAGATGCTGTGGGGTTTCGCCGCCTCGCGCCACGCTACTCACGGATTTTCCGAATATTGGCCGTTGCCGCACGCATTGGACTCACAAAGCGATTGCTGCGCCTCTATCCCGAGGCACTCCCGCCCGCGGTTGGAGCTTGAGCGGTGGATTGCGATCCAGCGTCAGTAGACGGAAATCTCCTCGCAAAATGAATTCATGATAGCTCCGCGCAGCCGGCACTACATTATGGTAGACGAACCCGGGACAATAACCGCCGCAATCCTTGGGCTAACTACCAGATCGTGAGCGAAAGTTCTTGAGGAAAAGGGGTAACACTCCCAAACAAAGGTTCCCAGGAGGAGCCAGAAGGAGTGTTACCGATGGAAAGCACCAAGAAGGTTCAGGGCAAGAGGAAGAGGACTCGCCCCCCGAGGGGGGCGGCGCGACGACCCAACCGCCAGTTCGTTCTGAACCCGCTTCCTGGAACTACATCAATCGGGCGGACGGCCATCCACTTGCCGCCGCTACACCTCAAACCGGCCTGTCACGATTGTACTTCTGAACGCTCAAGCCGAAACGTGGTTCGAGGTATGGACTCAGCCTGCAGCCTTGGCAGGAGTTCTGATCAGAATGATGCTCGCTATGAGGATCCAGCAAATGACAAGGGAGGGAGCCATTGCCGTGGTTCCCCACCCGACGGCACTGTAGAACTGAGCGGCGACGGGACCGAAAAACATTGCGGGAATAAACGCCAGATTGAACAGGGCGATAATCCACGCCAATCGGCCAAGCCACGCTGGTAAGAGCCGGCCACGCAAGATGGCCCACCCCGAGGCGGACAGAAATAGAGTGGTCATGGCCCTGCCGATGGGGCCATACAAAAGGAACTGCCCTGGGGCAAGTACACCATCGACTGTCGGGTCGATGGGGACTTTAGACATGATTGCGGTCCCAGCTTCCATAGATTGCGCCACCAAGCTGAACACGAGCCACATCAGCCCCGAGACAAGGACAATGGTGGCGGCCCACTCCAGATCCGGTTTTGCTTCGCGAATGACCAGCCGGAACCCAGCGAGAAAGACTATTAGAATTGTAGCGCCAATGATACTGAGAAAAATACGCGTGAGGACGTTCCACTGCGGAGGCGCACCCGAGTACATGAAGTAAAGAGGCAATTGTGTCAGCGAGATGAGCGAGGCGATCAACCCGAAAATTCCCGTGCGGCTCCGCAGACCTGGCGTGTTCACCGAATCCATTTCTCTCGCCTCCCTTGAGCCGAAATGTCAGAGCGTACTCCACGACCGGCATCGACGCTCCGCATTACCCGGAATTTCCGTTTTGACCTGCAGCCCGGCCGACAACGTAACACCTGGCAGCCAGGATTGCAACCGGCACCTGGCGCGCTGTTTGAAGCAGTGGCTGAAGAAGCCTGTTTTGCCTCGCTTTAGCCTTCCAGACGCTCGAAGTGGCCGTCGCGGGTGGGTCAGATATTGTCTTTTGATATCAGATGTCATAAGGTCGTCGGCCCTTCGATGGCCTTATAACATCAGAGACTACGAGGCGAGTATGGGCGATGCCCGCCCAGAGTGCGGCGGTGTCTTTACGGGAACTCTCTCCAAAACAGAATAGTAGGAATCTGTGGAATGCCTGATTGGGGCTGGACTGGCAGTAGTGGTGTGCGCCTTCGCCATGTTGGCCGGATTTGATCGTGACCGCGTCTTCTATCCGACGCTAGTGACAGAAATTACCACGGATTACATTTTGTTTGCAGTCATGGGTGGCCAGGCGGGCGCTGGTCCTGGAGTTCCTGATAGCCGGCGCTTTTCTCGCGCTAGCCGTGGCAGGCTTCAAGAAGAACCTTTGGCTGATTGTGGCTGCCTTCGCCGGACACGGAGTCTTCGATTTCTTTCATCATATATTCATTCAGAATCCCGGTGTTCCCGTATGGTGGCCCGGCTTCTGCCTTTCTTTCGACTTTCTCGCGGGTGGGTTCCTTGCCGTGCCGCTGATCCGACGCAGGCCAGCGCCGGACATCTTTACGTGCTAAGGACAGCATAGAATTCGGTTTGACGAAGGATACTTCCAGGCATCGGATTCGGGTGGCAAATTGATTTTTGCGTAACGCGAAGGGCTGAATGGCGCCAGCCGCACGCATCGGTGTTGCACATAGAGCTTGTGGTAGGGGCCCCGACGTCACCGTTCCAAAGCCATGTATGGTATGAAGAAGGCTTTTCTCCAGATGCGGCGAAACACTGCGCCTTTGCGGTGACCAAGTACTTGTCGTACGCTAGCCGGGTAAATTCAAAATGTCCCTCGCACCAGCTAAAAGCTTCATCTTGCCACTTAACTATTCTACGTCTCGGTCTCGCAGGTTGGCCTGAAAGGGAAATTAATCTTCGTTTATTTTAAGCAGCACCCTTTTCTTTGCCCTCAACCTGAATTATGCTACACATGCTTATTGGGGCTGTCAAAGGGCGGACAGGCGGAAGAACCGGAAAACCTGGTGCATAAGATTGCGATGGCGGTGCTCTTTAAAGAGCCGGCAATCGTGGCTGGAGGCCCGGCAGTTTTTCCTGGAAGCCTTTTTGCACGTTGGATGATTTGAACAACCCCGATATACAGAAAACAGGCTCGGGCCGTCAACGTCATTTCTTACTTTCAAAGAACCTCGCAGGCAAGCGGGACCACGGGACAGAAAGAGATCCGCCCGCAAGTCAATGAGGATGAAAAGGAGCAAATCATGATTGATAAGAAACCAGAGGAAGTTGATCCGGCACCATCTCAGACTCTTACCGACGACCAGATCGTGACCGAGCGGGGAATCCCGCGCAGGTCATTCCTGAAAGTTGCAGGCACCTTCATGGCCGGCGCCGCGGCCATCGTCGCAGGCTCCCGAGCCACGACTCTCCTCGCTTCTCCTCAGAGCGATCCGGACAAGAAAAAGAAGAGCAAGAAGAAAAGCAAGAAGAAGAAAAAGAAGGGCAGCGATCCGGACAAGAAAAAGCCCTAACGCATAAGTCTGCCGACACCTGAGACTCGGAAATAGCAAATCGACGCTTGTACCTTTCGGGTCCGAAAAAGTCATCCTGGTGCATGGCGGGATTATTATGTCCAGTCAAGCCTCTATGCCGTCTTCTCCGGCTGATTCCAACCTCGGGGCTGAAGAAGGCCCGGCTTTTGATCCGAAGGCCGGGCCTTCGCTTGAATGGTTGATCAGCCCGGTTGAAAAGAAGGCGTTTTTTCAAGACTACTGGGAAAAACGGCCCCTGGTTGTTCATCGCAACCAGCCGCATTACTTCCATTCGCTCCTGTCACTGGATGACGTAGACCGTGCAATCACGACTCAGGACCGCGGTTATCCCAACACCGTCCTGAAAAACGCCAGCCGCGAGATCGAGCCCGAAGACTATACGGTGGATGGCGAGACGCTCGATGTGGCCAGGGTTTACCGGCTTTTTGCGGAGGGCTCCACGATAAGCCTGGCCTTTCTGGATACCGTGATGCCGTCTCTAACGCACTTCTGCCGTTCCCTGGAAAACGAGTTTAGCTTTCCCTTCCAAGCCAACATATATCTGACCCCGCCCGGTGCGCAGGGAGCCAGACCGCATTACGACACTCACGACGTTTTTGTGCTACAGACTGCCGGCTCCAAGAAGTGGACTATCTACGGAACACCCTATGAACTGCCGCTCTCCAGTCAGGATTTTGACCCCGACATCCATGAAACGGGCGCTGCAACGATGGAGTTCGAACTGCAATCCGGGGACGTGGCCTACGTTCCCCGTGGCGTGGTTCATGAAGCTCGCTCTACGGACTCGGTTTCGCTCCACATAACTGCCGGAATTCTAAGGTACACCTGGGCGGACCTGCTGCTGGAGTTCGTGGCGGGCGCCTGCTTGAAGGACCCGGCGTTTCGCAAATCGCTCCCGCCGGGTTTTGCCCGGCCGGACTTTGACAGGGCTCAGGCAATGGGGATTTTGCGCAGTCTGTTGCAACAG
>JBJKQF010000240.1:0-6622 GCA_046705545.1 Terriglobia bacterium | reverse complement strand
GCCATGGGCATCAACAAGCCGACTTGCAGAAAGGCGGAAAAGAAGATCAGTTCCACAACCCAAAGGCAAGCGTGGACGGGAACGGTGACTCCCCGTTCTGCGAGGACAGGGTGCCGCTCGAGAACAGAAAATCGCTTCTTGGGCCAGCCAATCAAGGCTCGCAGTTCCATCCGAAATTGTGCCAACTGCGGGAGCAAGATTGCGTCGAGGTCGAGGTCGTTTACTCGCGACAAGGCCCTGCGATATGGCGAGGCCGTTCGATCCAGGATGGGGACTGCCAGGCCGACAATCAGCAGGGCCGCTGAAAAGGAAAGTTCAAACCCGGCTTCAAAGAGCCAAGCCGGCCTGTAGACCAACAAAGCCAGACCGGCCAGACCGACGGCGTTCAGGGCGTTGCGGTCCCGGTAGAGGAATCGTGCCAGCAGGTAGGCGCCGATCATCAGGGAAGCCCGGAGTGTGGGGGCTCTCTGCTCAACCAGCAGATTGTATGCCCCCAGAAATAGCAGCAGGAGCAGCGCGCGCCAGGGATCAGCCACGCGGAAGAAATTGAGGAAGAAGAGCACGACGGCAGCAAGTAGCCCAACGTGAAGTCCGGAAATGACCAGCAGGTGATAGAGCCCGGACTGCCGGAAGTTCTCCACGGTGGTGGAATCGAGCGAGGAGCGGTCGCCCAGCAGAATCGCCTTCAGAAGCGCCCCCACTCGTCCTTCTGAAGACCATGGAGGATAGAGCACGTCGATCCCATGGAGCAAGCGTCCCCGGACGTGCGCGACCAACATCCAGAACTCCGGTTCCTGCGATTCTGATATCTTTTTGACCTCCATGGGGCTCTTGATGGTACCTTCCCAGAAAATGTCTTCAATGGACTGCAGCCACCAGCGGAAATCAAAGCCGCCCGGGTTGCTGTAGTTGCTGGGCCTTTCCAACCGGACAGGGGCTCGAATGGCGTCACCGTAACTTAATCGGAGCTGATCAAACTTGGCCCAATTGGCTGAATTGGGAGGAACGTAGAGGCGAACCCGCACCTTGCCGTTTACGGACCGGCTCTGCTTCCAATCTTTGTTCCCGATCTTCCGGCAATCCAAGTCGAAGGTAAAGACAGACCCATTGCGGATAGGTGCGTTGGAGATGACTCCCTCTACATTGACGTCGTGGCTCAGATCCATGCCGCAGTTTGCAAGGTTATGGACGCCATCAGCAGGGAAGCGGTTTTGGAAAATGCCCGCACTCGCCATTCCCGCAATCACAAAGCCCGCTATGACAAAAGCCCCCGAAACGCGCGCCCACCCGGCGCGCAAAAAGCTGAGTCCACCCAGCAGGCACAGGGCAGTCAACAGCATCGACGTACCGATGGAGCCGAAGGGCCAGCGATGCGCCACCAATATCCTAAGCGCAAAGCAACTCGCCAGAACGAGCAGCGGACTTTTCATCGGGCAGACAGCCTGGTGTTAACGAATCAAGCGTGCCAGGCATTCTATATGGTAGGTATGAGGGAAAAAGTCGAAGATTGCAACTCTTTCTAGCCGATATCCCTGACCTAGCAAGTAGGCCAGATCACGGGCCCAGGTAGGAGGGTGGCAGGCGGCATAATGGATGCACCGGGGCTGCAGTTCCACAAGGCGCTTCAGGACGCCTTTGCCGGCTCCGGTGCGGGGAGGGTCGAGGACTACAAAGTCCGGGGCAGTTTGGGCAAACCGCCGTAGAAAGTCAGAGGCCGATTGCCCGCTGGCCCGGACGCGGTCCAGGCCGTGCAGGGCCGCATTAGCCTCAAGGTCGCCGGAAGCTGCGGGGTGTGATTCGACGCCGATCACCTGCTTGAACCGGCGGGCGAGAGGGAGCGTCAACAGGCCGACGCCCGCGTAGAGATCCAGCGCAAATTCGCCCTCCTCGGTCGCGGTGACGGCATCCACGAATTCCTTGAGCAGATGGCGAGAAGCCTGGAAAAATGAGCCGGGGCTGACTTGATACTGGAACTCGCCGACTTGGTACGCCAGGGTAGCGTCGCCATAGACGGTCGGGGCTTGATGGCCGGCAAAGACCACTCCGGTGACTCCTTCTGCCTGCTCCAAAAGGTTTGTCGCCAGCTCTTCGGATTCCCGGTGGGTAAAATATCCGAGGAAGGTGATTCGTACTTGATCGTCCCGGTCGTTGGCGAGTAGTTCGATCTCTCTGCATTTTACGAGGCGGTCTACGCATTCCGGGCGGCGAAGTTGTCCGAGCACGGCGTTCAAGCGCGGCGAAAGGATCATGCACTCGTCAATGGGAACCAGGTGGTGGGACTCGGCTTCAAAAAATCCCAATTGCGGGCGGCCGGACTCATCCGTAACCACCTTCACCTGGGCCTGGTTGCGATAGTTCCAAGGATCTTGGTGATGGACGGTGATTTCCTGGTCCCAGACAATTTTGCCGATGCGGCGCAATGTCTCGCGAAGGATTTCAGACTTCCAAGCTAACTGGCGTTCGATATCCAGGTGTTGATAGTGGCATCCGCCGCACTGGGCGAAATAGGGGCAGGGAGGGGAAACGCGTTCTGGAGCGGCCTGCAGAATGCGCAACGGCCGCGCGTGGACCACCCCCTTGGCAGTGCGTACCGGCTCCACCTCCAGAAGCTCACCGGGCAATGCACCCGATACCAAAATGGTCTGGCCTTGGGCGTAGCCAAGCGCCTCGCCTCCGTAAACCAGCTTATGCGGAGAAACTTCAAATGACATGGGTTGCCTTTTGTCTCGCTGCCGGGCGTCCTGTAACCCTTACCCAAACCGTGAGGTTTGGTCCCCTACAGATAAAAGAGGCTGAGCCGCGGAATATTGTAGTGCTCGAAGAGCCGCTTCTTGATGAATTGCCTTTCCAGGGAATCGATCTCTGCGGCGCCAAGGTTCCTGCGGTACGCAGCCAGCGCGCGGTCGATCTCACCCTTGAAAGTCGCCAGCAAATCCGCCGATGAGGATCGAGTCAGCGAAGCCGTCAATTTTTCTTCGAGAGCGGTCAATCGCCGCTCCAATTCCTCCGGGTCCGCGTCAGATTGTTGGCTGCCGCTTGCCGCCATTCTCTCAAGCTCGCCTGCGGCTTCATCGGCGTCCTGGGCCAGCACACTCTGGCCGTTTTGCCCGAAGGATTCGGCGGCCTTGCGAAGAATCATGGCGTTCCGATGGAGAAAGCCCAGAACCTCGTCTTTCGCAAAGGGCGCCTCCGCCTCTTGCGCGGTCGTGCCCGCCCTGTGGGCGCCTCCCGACTGAACGGCCTCCGCGGCGCGCAAAACCTCTTGCGAGCAGTAAGCCAAGCTGTTTACTTTTCGGAATCGCCGCGGGCGCTTATGGTATTTCTCAAAAGCGCGCTCAATGCCCGTGAGCACGGCCTCCAGCGGCAGCCCCGCTTCCTTCCAGGATTCGATCAGCGCCCAGTCGAGGGTTGAAAGCATGGTCGGCGAACCACGGGCGCGCTGGAAGCACTCTTCGATTTCCGTAAAGTAATTGAAGTAATTTTCCACTGCTATTTGCGGCGCGGGTTGGGAAGGTTCCGTTCGTAAATGATGCGCAAGCCTTCCAGCGTGAGGGAGTCATCCACGGGCGGTTTATATTTTGAGGCGCTAGCGACCAGAGCCGCCTGCCCTCCCGTCGCGACGACCCTCGTCTTGGGTCCAAGGACAGCGCACAGGCGGTCCAGCACGCCGTCCACCAGCCCAACCGCTCCGTAGAACAGGCCGGATTGCATGCTGGCCACGGTGTTGGTTCCGATCACGCGTTCGGGCTCTCGGATTTCTACCCTGGGCAGGCGCGCCGCGCGGGCAAACAGAGCCTCCGCCGCGATGCCGATTCCGGGAGCGATGACGCCTCCCAAATATTCTCCCTTTGCGGAAACGGCGTCGAAAGTGATCGCCGTGCCAAAATCCAGGATGACGCAAGGGCCGCCGTACTTCTCAAACGCCGCAACACTGTCAGCAATGCGGTCCGCGCCCACTTCCTGGGGATTGTCGTAGTGAATGGCCATTCCGGTTCGCGTCCCCGGGCCCAGGAAATGGGGGGTGAGGTGAAAGTATCTCTCCGTCATCTCTTCGATGATCGGGTTTAGCGTGGGCACCACGCTCGAAACCATCACGGCCTTGATTTCGCCGGGCTGAATCCCATCGAGCGTAAAGAGGTTCCGGCTCAGCACGCCGAATTCGTCCGCGGTGCAATTGCGGTTTGTGGACAGCCGCCATTGCGCGCGCAGGCCGCTCCCCTCAAAAACGCCCAAACTCGTGTTGGTATTGCCGACGTCAATCACCAGCAGCATTGTCTTCTTGCGCTCCATCCGTGCCCCTGCCCAAACATCCGGGAATGCTCTCTACTTGATCTCGGTAATCTCTCCCGCGACGAACAACTCTTCCTTCCCATCATCATAACGGATTTTCAGAGCACCCGTCGAATCCAGGCCTGCTGTCGTCGCGGCAAATTCTCCTGCCGGCCTCTTGATGCGGACGCGCTTTCCTTCCGCGTAGCTTGAGGCCGCCTCCCAGCGCCGCACAATCTCTGCATTTCCATTCTTCAGAAGCAGGTGATAGGAGCGCTCCAGCTCTCGAAGCAATGCCGCCAGAATCTGCAGCCGCGAATATCGCTGCCCGCCCTCGATGGCAAGCGAAGTCGCGATTGAACCAAGCTCCTCCGGCAGCGCGGAGTGGTTAACGTTGATGCCGATGCCCAGAACCACCTTGTGAAGGCGGTCGAGCTCAGCCTCCATTTCCGTCAGTATGCCGCAGACTTTCTTGCCGTTCACCAGCAGGTCGTTCGGCCAGCGAATATCCACCGGAAGCCCCGTGATCGACCGGACGCTTTCTCTCGCCGCCACTCCCGCCATAAGGGTCAGAATGGGGGCGGCCGCCGGCGAAAGCGGCGGACGCAAGAGCACTGAAACGTAGATGCCGCTCGATTTTTCTGAATACCAGGCTCTTCCCATTCTGCCGCGTCCGGCCGTCTGCTCCTCGGCGATCACCACGGTGCCGTGCGGCCCTTCCTGCGGACTCAGGTCCAACGCTGCGGAGTTCGTGGACTCCGCCCGGAAGTAGTGAATAACTTTATGGCCGATATCACCGTGAAGGAGTTCAGACCTCACCAGGCTGGGAACGAGGATATCCGGCAGCGTCTGAAGCTGGTAGCCCCGCCGCGGATGTCCTTTGATCGCTACGCCGAGGGCTCGCAGCTTTTCAATCCACATCCAGACGGTGGATCGCGAAACGCCGATCTCCGAGGCAATCTTCGGCCCGGGTACCAACACGGTGGCGTTTGTCACCAGCAGGTGGACCAGGCGGTCGATCTTGTGATCTGTGATTCCGGCGCGCATGGGTTTTCAGTAGCAGCCCGGTATCTTTTTAAGAAATCGTTCTTGCCGCCCTGCCGAAGCCGGAGGGCAAGCGTTTCCTACAATGGCTCGATCAGGAAATTGATGTCGACGGCCGCCGCCGAGTGCGTGAGCGCCCCCACGGAAATGCGGTCCACTCCTGTTTCCGCGTAGGCACGGAGGTTTTCCAAGCTCACCCCGCCTGAGACCTCCAGCCGAGATTTTCCTCGTGCGATCTTAACGCAGGTCGCAACCTGCTCGGGTGTCATATTATCGAGCAGCACAAGATCAGCCCCGGAGTCGATAGCTTCTTCAAGTTCGTTAAGGGTTCTTACTTCCACCTCTACGGGGATGGCCCCCGGTCGCCCCGCTCGCGCACTCTCAACCGCAGCTCTGACGCCGTTTGCAAAAAGCAGGTGATTGTTCTTGATCAGGATTCCGTCGTCAAGCCGCAGCCGGTGATTACATCCCCCGCCCATGCGAACGGCGTACTTTTCAAGCGTCCGCAAGCCCGGCGTAGTCTTTCGAGTATCCAATAACTCCGTTTTGAGACCCGCGATCTGATTCTTGAACGCTCGGGTGAGGGTCGCGATTCCGCTCAGGCGTTGAAGGAAATTCAACGCCACGCGCTCTCCTGAGAGGAGCGCTGCGGCCTCACCTTTAACCTTGGCAAGGGGTTCGCCCGGCGGTACTTCCGCGCCTTCCGCCGCCACGGCGCCAAACTCGCAATTCCGGTCCATTGTTTGAAAAACCTCCGCGGCCACCGGAAGGCCCGCCAGAACTAAGGATTGCTTGGCGTAGAAAGTTCCTTGAGCCTTGCGGCCTTGTGGAACCGTGAGACGAGTGGTCAAGTCGCCCTTGCCCAAATCTTCGTTGAGGGCTCGTTGCACCACTTCCCCGAGTTCTTGGGGAGAGACACCCAGAACTTCACTTCCCACAGAAGCCGGACCCGTTGCCGTCATAAGACGATCTTCCTCAACTCAACTGGTCGAGAGATTCATTAGTCTTGCGGAGCTGGATCTGGATCTCAGCCCGCCGCTCTTCGGTACCCCGAACCACCTCTTTGGGCGCACGGTCGAGAAAGCCACGGTTACCCAATTGCTTCTCGACCCGGGCCAGGGCCTCTTCCAGTTTTGTTTTCTCTTTAGCCAGCCGTTGCCGTTCGGCGTCCTTGTCCACATTTTGATCTTGAACAAGCTGAAAATCAAAAACCGAGGTTACGTGCGTTCCCCCTTCAAGCCGCCCGGCAACGAATTCGAGCGCGTCCAGGCCCGCGAGGCGCAAGATGGTTGATTCGTGCGCCTTGAAC
>JBJKQF010000239.1:0-4887 GCA_046705545.1 Terriglobia bacterium | reverse complement strand
TAGATTGATATGCTTGTTGCGAGAAGTTTATCTCGCTGAACGTGGGTAGTGAAGTACTTACCCCCAGGCAGGTTCCCTACCTCCAAATGAGCATCCAGAATTTTGTTGAAAACGACGGTGTCGAGCATGTAGTTCATAGGCATCCATACACATCCGCCACGCCAATTCCACGGTCTATCGATCAGACGCCAATCTTTTCGGATCAGAGACTGGACCGAGGAATTCACTGACAAAGTAGAGGGGCGTCTTACGATCTAAAGACGGAACACATAACGGTATCATGACTGTCCACCGGCACAAAACGAGTACCATTTGAGTACCACTTGAGCGTTCCAAGGGTGTTTTTGCGTGCTTTTCGGTTGCCAGCCGTGCCGCAAAATCATTGACTTAGATTGTCCTGGACTGTTAAATTTTCAAAGGGTTCGAATTTGAGACCTTGTGGCCAAGTCCCGCCATCTCGACCGCCCCGCAAAACATTTCCTGGATAGGTTCCTGACCGAAACAGGCAAGCCGAAAGCGCCATGACGGAAGCTCGCTACATTCGCAATTTCTCCATTGTCGCTCACATCGACCATGGCAAATCAACGCTGGCAGACCGCCTTTTGGAACTGACCGGGACCGTTGCCAAGCGCAACATGGCGGAGCAACTGCTTGACTCCATGGACCTGGAGCGCGAACGCGGCATCACCATCAAGGCGCACTCGGTGCGGCTACTCTACAAGGCCCGTGACGGCCATGAGTATCAGCTGAACCTGATTGACACCCCCGGCCACGTGGATTTTTCCTATGAAGTTTCCCGCAGCCTTTCCGCCTGCGAAGGAGCTTTGCTGGTGATCGACGCCTCGCAGGGCGTGGAGGCGCAGACGGTCGCCAACACTCAACTGGCCATGAACAATCATCTGGCCATCGTTCCGGTGATCAACAAGATTGACCTGCCTGGGGCTGACGTTGAGGGCACGCGCCATCAGATTGAGCAGGCCCTCGCCATCGATTCGAGTGAGGCGTTGCTGATCAGCGCCAAGGTGGGAACCGGAATCGGGGAACTTCTGGAAGCGATTGTTCACCGGATTCCGCCGCCCACGGGCTCCCCGGAAGCGCCTTTGCAGGCCCTGATCTTTGATTCCTGGTTTGACAGTTACCGGGGTGTGGTGGTGCTGGCGCGGGTGGTGCAGGGGACCTTGCGGGCGGGTACCCGCATCCGGCTCTGGTCGAACAGCCAGGTTTATACCGTGGAAGAAGTCGGCATTCTGATTCCCCAGGCCGCCAAGGTGGACGGTCTGCACGCGGGTGAAGTGGGCTTTGTGATGGCCAACATTAAGCGCGTTGCAGATACGCGCATCGGGGACACTATCACCGACGACGACCGCCCGGCCGCTGAGCCGCTCCCGGGTTTCCAGGAAATCAAGTCCATGGTGTTTGCGGGGCTTTACCCGGTGGAGGCCAGCGAGTATGAGTCGCTGCGGGACGCGCTTGAAAAGCTGCGCCTGAATGATTCTTCTCTGCTTTACGAGCCGGAAAATTCTGTGGCGCTGGGGTTTGGCTTCCGCTGCGGCTTCCTGGGCCTGTTGCACATGGAAATTATTCAGGAGCGGCTGGAGCGCGAGTTCAAGCTGAATCTGATCACCACGGCGCCGGGCGTGCGCTACCGGGTCACCACCAAGGACGGAGAGGTTTTGGACGTTAATAACCCCACCAAGTTTCCCGATGCGGCCGAGATCGCCAAAATCGAGGAGCCCGTCATCACCGTGCTCATCCTGACTCAGGACGACTTTCTGGGCGGAATCTTGGCGCTGGTGGAGGAGAAGCGTGGAACGCAGAAGGGCTTTGAGTACGTCGCGCCCCACCGTGTCCTGCTGACGTACGAGCTGCCCTTGAATGAAGTGGTGCTGGATTTCTACGACCGTCTCAAGTCTGTCTCGCGCGGGTATGCTTCGCTCGATTACCATCTTTCCGGATACTGGGAATCGAAGCTGGTGAAGGTGGATTTGCTCGTAGGTGGGGAGGTGGTGGACGCGCTTTCCTTCATCTGCCACCGCGACCAAGCTTATGCGCGTGCCCGCGCGCTCTGCGAGAAGATGCGCAAATTAATCCCCCGCCAGCTGTTTGAAGTGGCCATCCAGGCTTCCATCGGGGCCAAAATTATCGCCCGGGAAAACGTTCCCGCCATGCGGAAGAACGTCCTTGCCAAGTGCTATGGCGGTGACATTACCCGCAAGCGTAAGCTTCTGGAAAAGCAGAAGGAAGGGAAACGCCGCATGAAGCGCGTGGGCAAAGTTGATATTCCACAGGAAGCTTTCCTGGCTGTGCTCAAGGTGAACGAGTAAGGACGGCCGGGCGCCTGGCGCGCCGGGTCCGGACCTTCGGTCGGTGCCGCCAGAAGGCGTGATAAACTCGCCGCCAAGAGCTCCTTCCGGGTTACAATCTCCTCAAACTCAATCATTGCGGAGTGCGCGATGGAAATCAAAACCGTCAAGATCGAAAAGCCCGCGGACATGAATTTGATCCTCGGGCAATCACACTTCATCAAGACCGTCGAGGATCTCTACGAAGTGATCGTGCAGGCTGTGCCCGAAATCCAGTTCGGCATAGCATTTTGCGAGTCCTCCGGCCCGGCGCTGGTGCGTTACGCCGGCAATGACCCGAACCTGGTTCGTCTTGCGCAGGAGAATGCCCTGGCGCTTTCCTGTGGACACGCGTTCATCATTTTCATGGAAAAGGCATACCCCATCAATATTTTGAACGCCGTCAAGAACGTTCCGGAAGTCTGCCGGATCTATTGCGCCACCGCCAACCCTGTGGAGGTGATCGTGGCGGAAACCGGCCAGGGGCGCGGCATCCTCGGCGTAATCGACGGCGTGAAAACCAAGGGCGTCGAGACCGAAGCCGATATCAAGTCCCGCAAAGAATTGCTGCGCAAGATCGGCTACAAGCTGTAGCTCGAACCTCTTGAGCCTCAGCTTTTGCGCCCGTAAAGGTCAACCGCTTTGGCCCAAGAACGAGGCTTTTCGGTCACTATTCCGGGTGGCGGGATTACATTCCAGAGGCGTTATGGTCAAAATTCCCCGAGTCGAAATCAAGTATTGCACACAGTGCCGTTGGCTGCTTCGAGCCGCGTGGATGGGACAGGAACTGCTGACGACTTTCCAGGAAGAGATCGGTGAGCTGGCACTCGTACCCGGCACGGGAGGCGTGTTTGAGGTTCGCGTGGATGAAGAACTAATCTGGTCGCGGGCGGAGAAGGGCCGTTTCCCGGACATCAAGGAACTCAAACAACTGACGCGAGATCGCATTGCTCCCGGAAGGGAACTGGGCCATTCCGACCGTCCTGCGCAATAAGGCTTGAGTGTTGAACTGCCCCCCCAGGTGCGCGCGGGCTTGCCCCCGGCCACCGCAATCATCATTCTCTCGATCATCCGGTTGTCCATTTCCCGGCGGGGTTTAGGGCTTTTGGGATACGACGCGGGCTCCTATCTCTCCGTGCGCCAGGTGCACGGAGACTTCGTCGCCGATCGAGACTTGGCTGGAGTCGCGGACAATGTTGCCGGCCGAGTCGCGGGTGATGGAATACCCGCGGCCAAGAATTGTGAGTGGGTTGCGCTCGCCCAAGAGGTCATCGAGATGCTTCAGGCGATTTTGTTTTTTCGCCAGCAAACTTTCGAACTCGCCCTCCAGTTTTCTTTGCCGGGTATCGAGCGCGGCCTGCTTCAGTTCCAGCGATTTCCAAAAGTCGTAGCGTGCAATGCCTGCTGAAACCTCTAGGTACGCGTGGCGCGCCTCCGAAAGCTTGTCCCGCAGGAGGCGGCTTGATTCTGCGGCCAGATCGTCCACACGCTGTGACCTTTCCACCACGCGCGTCAGTAGATGCTGAAACACCCGGTGCATGTGGAGTTGAGTAAACTGCTGGCGGGCATCCGCGAGCCGCAGCCGGAAGCTCTGTGACATGCGGCGGACGCGGTTTTCAATTTCGGCGAGGAAATCTTCTCGGCGATGCACGACCAGTTCAGCGGCCGCGGAAGGCGTGGGAGCGCGTAAATCGGCGACAAAGTCAGCAATGGTAAAGTCGGTTTCATGCCCGACGGCGGAGATCACGGGAATTTGGGAAGCGGCGATAGCGCGCGCCACGGTCTCTTCATTGAAAGGCCAAAGGTCTTCGAGCGAGCCGCCTCCGCGGCCCACAATCAAAACGTCCACAAGGTTGTGGCGGTTGAAGTATTCGATGCCTTCTACAATTTCGCCCGCCGCCTCATTCCCCTGCACCTTGGCGGGGTAGAGGATAACATTCATGTTGGGAAATCGGCGCTTGAGAACTCGCAGGATGTCCCGCACGGCGGCCCCGTCCGGGGAAGTCACCACGCCGATCGAGTGCGGGAGCAGCGGCAATGGCTTCTTGCGAGCTCCGTCGAACATCCCTTCTGCCTGGAGCTTCTGCTTCAATTGCTCAAAGGCCAATTGCAGCGCGCCCACGCCCGCTGGCTCAAGATATTCCACGTAGATCTGGTATTCGCCGCGCGCTTCATAAACGCCCAGCCCTCCGCGCGCAATCACGGAGAGGCCGTCGCGAGGTTTGAACTTGAGGTAGCGGGCCTGGTTGCGGAAGCAGACGGCTTTGAGCTGGCCTCCAGCATCCTTGAGTGTGAAATAGAGATGGCCTGATGCCGCGGGGCGGAAGTTGGAAACCTCCCCCGCCACCCAAACGTCCGGGAATTGCGACTCCAGCAGGCTTTTCACCGCCGCACTCAGCTCGCTGACGGTGAAAATCTTTCGCTCCGGAATGAGGTTCAACGGAAGCTGGTTCAACGCTCTGTCCTTCTGCTAGCGCCGGGTGAAATGTGAAATCAGCCACAGCGCCAAAGTGAGGAGAACACTCAAGATTACGCAGGTAGTGAC
>JBJKQF010000238.1:0-2824 GCA_046705545.1 Terriglobia bacterium | reverse complement strand
TGGATAAGACCTGCATCCTTTCGGTGTTGGACTTCAACCGCAGGATCCCCACCTCACCCGATAAATCCTTCACCCAGGAATTGCTCTCGACCTTCCAGGAAATTCTGCGGGAATGCCGGCAGGCGAATCCGAACTTCGCCCTGGCTTCGGAAATCTGGTGGGACCGCGCATTCCAGTACGTGGACGTTTCTTACACGCGCATGGGAGACATTAACATGGACTCCCCGGCGCTTCGATACACTTTCCCGGAGTGGATTCCCACCATCTGCGCGGAGAGGCCGGGTGACTTCAACATCATGAACAACGGCATGCGTTACGGCATGGTTTGGGCGGTACAACCCCGCCACTACAACGCTTCCATGAATGAGCGGCTAACTCGTCCGCTCTCGCGCTACGTCCCGGAATTGATCCGCATTCGCGGGAAACATAAAGACATTCTCTTTTTCGGGCGTTTCCGGGATACGCAGGGGGCACAAGTAAAAGCCGGCGTCAACGTGCGCTACTCCGTCTTTGAAGGGATGGAAAAGACCGGCAAGGCTTGCGTCGTCGTAAATTATGGGAACGAAGAAGCCCGGGCTCGGGTCTCCTGGCCCGGCGGCGACGGACGCAGGGTGGAAATCCTGAAACCTTTTCATCCGGACGCAGCCGATCGATTGCCCGCCACGGTCCAATTGGCCCCGCGCACTTGTGCCGTGATCGTTGCGGTATAATGCGGCGCGCGGGCGGCACCGAGACATCCGTTGCGCAAGGCATTGGATTAAATTCCGGCAGCCGGCCATGCCATTGAGTGAGCGCCGCATCGAAAGGCCATCGAATGAAGATCACCAAAGTTAGTGCAGAAATTTATAAGGTTCCTACCCATCGCGAGATGCACGATGCCATCCGGGAGTTCAGCACGTTAGACTTGGTGTTTGCGCAAGTCGAAACCGATGAGGGAATTTTCGGGCGGGGCTTCACCTACAACATTATTCCGCACGGCGGATCGGAGATCCGTTCGCTCATCGCGAATGACATTGACGCTCTGGTCCGTGACATGGACCCTCGCAATCATGAACGCGTCTGGTACCGGATGTGGCGTTCCATGGACTGGGTGGGAAGAGGCGGCATTGCCGTTCTGGCGGTTGCCGCGGCCGACAATGCCCTATGGGACTTGAAGTCCAAACTTGCTGGCATGCCGCTCTATAAGCTGCTGGGCGGCACGCGCGAAATGGTGCCCGTCTATAACACCGACGGCGGCTGGCTCAACCATAGCGTGGAACAGTTGGTAGAGGAGTCGAGAAAGGTCGTCGCGGCGGGCTTCCGCGGCACCAAGATCAAAGTCGGCAAAGAAGACCCCATGGAGGACTGCGAGCGCATCGCCGCAGTGCGGGAGGTTCTGGGTCCGAAACGCACGCTCATGGTGGACGCCAACGAGTGTTTCACGCACGCCGAGGCGATCAAGCGCGCCCGACTCTGGGAAGAGTTCAACCTCTTTTGGTTCGAGGAGCCGCTGCCCGCGGAAGACATTCTGGGCCACGCCAAAATTAAAACCCATACCTCCATCCCCATCGCTCTCGGCGAGTCCCTGTTTACCCGGCAGCAATTCAGGGACTATATTGCCACCGACGGAGTTTCCATCGTGCAGCCCGACTGCTGCCGGTGCGGCGGGATTACGGAGTGGCTGAAGGTCGCGCATATGGCCGATTGCCATAACATGCAGGTCAGCCCACACTTCGTCATGGAACTGCACCTGCCGCTGGTTGCCGCCATTCCAAACGGCCTCTTTGTCGAATATATCCCGTCACTCAACGCCGTGCTTCGCGAGCCGCTCAAACTGGAAGACGGCTGTTTCCGGCCAAGCCAGGAACCCGGGCTGGGCATCGTCTGGGATCAGGACAAACTCGAACGCTACAAGGTGAAGCCATGAGAATTGACAGCCATCAGCACTTCTGGAAGGCAAGCCGGGGCGACTATCCTTGGATGACTTCGGAGGTCGCCAAGCTCTGCCGCGACTTTTTGCCGGATGACCTGAAACCTTCTCTTGCCAAGCACCACATCGACAAGACCATTCTGGTTCAAGCGGCGCCCACCGTGGCAGAGACGGACTTCCTGCTGGAGCTTGCCCAGTCGCACAGCTTTGTGGCGGGAGTGGTGGGTTGGCTCGATATGGATAGCGAAGAATTCCCTGGGCAACTCGAGCGATATCTTCAGAAGCCCAAGTTCGCCGGCGTGCGGCCCATGCTTCAGGATCTTCCTGAAGATGATTACATCGCGCGGCCGAGGGTGGTGGAGTCGCTTAAACTTCTGGCCGAGCGGGACGTTCCTTTCGAATTCCTCACCTTTACACGTCACCTGCCTTACGTTCTGCAAGTCTTGGAGAGAGTTCCAGGCCTGCGCGCCCTGGTGGATCACATTTCAAAGCCCGAAATCAAACTGCAAAAGATGCAGCCTTGGAAGTCACTGATGCAGGAGGTGGCGCAATACCCTAACGTCTGCTGCAAGCTCTCCGGCATGATCACGGAGGCTGACCATGCGAGTTGGACTCAGGACCATCTGCGTCCCTACATCGAGCACGTCGTGGATTTCTTCGGTTTTGAGCGGGTGATGTTCGGGAGCGACTGGCCGGTTTGTTTGCTGGCGGGAACCTACGACCGGGTGATCGATGCGCTCTCCACAGTTCTGAGGCCCGCGCTCGATCCGGCATCGGAAGCAGCCGTATTCGGCCTCAATGCGGCGCGGTTCTACAAAGTCGACTGAGAAATAATCCGCCGCAACCTTCGCCCGACAGGCAACAGCCTACAATCACGCCTGCGCTCACAAAGATTCCGACCACTTAAAAGGAAAG
>JBJKQF010000237.1:0-6501 GCA_046705545.1 Terriglobia bacterium | reverse complement strand
GAAATTTGCTGCGTGTCCGCGGGAAAACTTGCCAGGGCGTCCTGGGCGGCGTACTGCCCGTAAAGCGGGCGCGAGAAGAGAATCATGGCCGGTAAGGCCACGCTGAACAGCCCGCATTTTACCCAAGCGCTTCGGGAAAGTCGCAAACAACACCCCCTAGGATCTCGCAATGCGGCGGTAAATTTGGGAAGCCGCCGCACGTCTTCCGCTTCCTTGACCTCTCTATTATCGCCGCTATCGGGATATGCGTCCACCTTGACGAATATGATGCTGGCAAAAAAAATGCTCAGGCGCGTGACATGACTGAACGTTTTGGAGCTCGGAACATTGATTCCTGCGGACCCCGCCAGATACGCGCACTCTTGATTTTTGTTGGCCGCTTTGCTAACTTACTAAAGAGAAGAAAGGCTTTAGTCGCCTATCTGCTTCAAAGGAGTAATGATGGCCCTCGAACTGACGCCACATGCAGTGGACAAAGTAAAGGAAATTCTTGCGCAGCAGAACCCAGCCCCCTCGGGACTTCGCGTCTCCGTGGTCGGCGGCGGCTGCTCCGGATTCTCCTATCAGATGAATTTTGAGACCCAGACCAACCCGATTGACAAGGTCTTCGAGTTTGACGGCTTGAAGGTTTTCGTGGACCAAGCCTCGCTCATGTACCTGAACGGGACGAGAATCGACTTTGTGGAGAGCCTGGAAGGGTCGGGCTTCAAATTTGAAAATCCCAACGTCAAGACCACTTGCGGCTGTGGCAGTTCCTTCAGTGTCTAAGCTTTCGCTCGACGTCCGGAAGGCCGCCCACGGGGTTCCGAAGGCCGGTCCTCCGGACGATCTGTTTCTACCTACCTAAAAGCAGGCCCCGTGTCCCCTCAAGGACAATCTCATTCAGCAGTGTACGCCCTGGACTCCGGCTGTGCCAACGGAGACTCCCCCTGTTGCCTCGCGCCTCCGGGAATCCACCTGGTTCCGAATTGCTCCGGTATAATTAATAGAGTGCAGCAGCTTTGGAGAGAGAGACTCTTCTTGCGATGAAGATTGCGCTGGCGCAAATCAACACCACGGTAGGGGATTTCGAGGGTAATACCGCTAAGATCCTGGAGTATGCCAAGCGGGCGGCAGGGGGCGGCGCCGACCTTGTGGTTTTTCCGGAAATGGCGGTGTGCGGCTATCCGCCGCGGGACCTTGTGGAGCGGCCGGAATTCATCCAACGCTCGGAGTCTGAACTTGAGCGTCTCAGCCGTCTGCTGCCCGATATTCCTGCGGTGATCGGCTACGTACGGCGGTCGCAGGTCCAGCTTGGCAAGCCGGCGTCAAATGCGGCGGCGATTGTTTACCGTGGTAAGGTGCTGCTGGATTACGTCAAGATTCTCCTGCCTTTCTACGACGTCTTTGACGAGTCGCGATACTTCGAGCCAGGCACGTCCGTGGGCATCTACGACCTGGAGGGCCTGCGCATCGGGGTCACTATTTGCGAAGACATCTGGAACGACAAGAACTTTTGGCGGAAACGCCTTTATCCCCGCGACCCGGTGGAAGAGATATCCAAAGCGGACGCCAAGCTGCTCCTGAACATCGCTTCCTCTCCGTACAGCACGGAGAAGATTCAGCTGCGTCACGATATGCTGCGCACGATTGCTTTTGAGCACCACCTTCCCGTGGCCTACGTCACTCACGTGGGCGGCAATGACCAGTTGATTCTGGATGGCTCGAGCATGGCTTTCAGCGCAAACGGAGCTCTGGTGGCCCGCGCAAAGTCCTTTGAGGAAGACCTTTTGATCTTTGATCCAGGGGGATCGGCGGCAGACATCCATCCAGCGCCGGCTTCGGAAATCGAGGCGGTCTATCAAGCCCTGCTCCTGGGCTTGCGGGATTACATGCGGAAGTGCGGTTTCCGGGAGGCAATTGTCGGGTTAAGCGGCGGGATTGATTCCTCCCTGGTCCTGACGCTTGCCACGGATGCCCTGGGCGCCAAGAACCTCCACGCCATCGCCATGCCGGGGCCCTATTCTTCTGACGCCAGCCTGCGCGATGCGAAAGAGCTGGCCCGCAGGCTAAAGGTAGATTTCCGTGTCATTCCCATCAATCCGATTTACGAAAGCTATCTTCAGACGCTCGATCCTGCTTTCGAGGGCCGTGCTGCCGATGTGACCGAGGAAAATATTCAGGCCCGCATTCGCGGCAACATCCTAATGGCGCTTTCCAACAAACTGGGCGCCATGGTTCTGAGTACTGGCAACAAGTCGGAGCTGGCAGTCGGCTACTGCACGTTGTATGGCGATATGGCAGGGGGCCTTGCCGTGATTGCGGATGTTCCCAAGACCATGGTCTATGAGCTGGCCCGCTATGCCAATCGACAGAAGGAGCGGATTCCGCGCTCCTGCCTGGAAAAAGCTCCTTCAGCCGAGTTGCGCGCCAACCAGACCGATCAGGATACGCTGCCGCCTTACGAGGTTCTCGACGCTATCCTGCGGGCGGCCATTGAAGAGAAGCTCTGTGCGCAGGATATCGCTGAGAAATACAAATTGAGCGCGGCGCTGGTCACGGACGTGTTGAGCCGGGTCAGCCGGGCAGAATACAAGCGCCAGCAGGCTGCTCCCGCCCTAAAAGTCACCGCAAAGGCCTTCGGCATGGGCCGTCGCTATCCCATTGCGCAGAAGTTCACGGGTTAAGGGGCGGATCGCTGCGGTAGTTTTCCAGGAGTTTCGGGGCCGTCCTTTCTGACGCCGCAGCAGGTTTGAATCGAGGTTCATTGAGCACGCGTTTTTCAGGCCATCGGCTCCGCTGGGCGCTCAGCGCTATTGCGTGCTTCTACTTTTTGACCGCGGGCCCTGCTGCGGCTGCCGTCCGGCTTCCCATCGTCAAAATCCATACCTTCGTTCTGCCCAACGGCCTGCGAGCCGTGCTGGCGGAGCGCCACCAGTCGCCTGTGGTTACGGTAGAGGTTTGGTATCACGTGGGGGCTAAGGATGAGCAACCGGGCAAGACAGGGTTTGCGCATCTGTTCGAACATTTGATGTTTGACGGCACCATCACCTTGGGCAACCGCTTCTCCGACTATATTGTGAAGGCGGGCGGGATTGACAATGCCTACACCACGGACGATGCGACCGTTTTCTGGGAAACCATGCCAAGTTCCAACCTTCCCGTGGCGTTGTGGCTGGAAGCCGACCGGATGCGGAACCTGGACATCAATCAGCGTACGTTGAACAACGAAAGGGAAGTCGTCAATGAAGAGCGCCGCCAGCGCTTCGAGAATCCACCATACGGGAATGTGATCGAACAGCTCTATCAGCATGCCTTTACCGTTCATCCTTACCGCCACCTGCCTATCGGTAGTGCGCAGGATTTGAATAGAGCCACGCTCCAGGATGTCCGGCAGTTCTATGACACCTACTACGTTCCGAACAACGCCACCGTAGTTGTTGTGGGCGACTTTTCCCTCGAGCAGGCGGAGAGGTCAATCAGAAAATACTTTGCTCCCATTCCGCGCGGAACGCATTCCGTTAACCCGCCGATCCCGGTCGAGCCTCCTCAGACCTCTGAACGCACCGTGCAACTCCGCCAGGACGTATCCCTGCCGGCATTTATCGAGGCCTTTCATATTCCGGCCGACGGCAGTGCAGACTCATACCCTTTGGATCTGGCTTCGAAGATCTTGTCGGCGGGGGAAAGCGCCCCTATCTATCGCAAGCTGGTTTATGAAAGCCAGCTTGCCATGCAGGCGGACAGCTCCGCAAACTTCAGCGAAGACCCCAATCTTTTCTTTGTGTTCGCCATTATGAATACGGGCCACACCCCGGCAGAGGGCGAAGCAGCCATGGCCTCCGTTCTGGACGGCTTGAAGGAGCATCCGCCTTCCGAGCGTGAGATGGAACGGGCAAAGAACCAGGTTCTTTTTGAGCTCGCGCAGGACCGGGAAACCTCCAAAAGTCTTGCGGAACAGCTCGGGTACGATAGCGTAATCCTGAAGGACCCTGACGAAATCAATAAGGAAGTCTCGCATTTCCTGGCCGTGACTCCCCAGGAAGTTCAAGCTGCCGCAAAGAAGTACTTTGTCCGGAAGAACATGACTCTGTTGGAAGTCTATCCGGACAAGCGCGGGCAGGGAACTGCAAAAAACGCAGGAGGCGCCCATTGAACGGCAGGACGCCTCTCTCGAAAAGGATCTTGCTTCCCTTCGCCGTTATGTTGGCGCTCGGCTGGATCGTTCCTCGGGTTTCTGCGGGCCAATTTCCTCCCAATGTTCCTCCTCCAAAGCCGCTGGACTTTAGTGTGCCGCTGATTCATCGGCTTCCGAACGGACTCCGCATTGTTCTGATCGAGCGGCGTGATTTACCTTTGCTGACCCTCTATGCCATCGTCGAGAAAGGAGCGGAGGCCGATCCGCCCGGGCTCCCCGGCACAGCAGAAATGGTCGCCGACCTGCTGCCCGAGGGTACCGAGCGGCGAAGCGAACATCAGATTGCCCAGGCTATCGACCAGGCGGGCGGCAACATTGATACCGGCGCAGGTTGGGATGAATCTTATGTCAACGTCAGTCTCCTTGCGGATCACAAGAAACTTGCCTTCAATCTACTGGCCGACATGCTGATGCATCCGGCTTTTGCGCCCCAGGAAATCGAGCGACTAAGGGAGCAGGACCTATCCGCGCTGGGCGTCGTGGACCAGGACCCCAGCTATCTGGCGGACCTCGTTCTGCGCCGCTATTTGTACGCAGGAACTCCCTACGCCCATTCCGAGGACGGCACGCCGGAAGCCATCCGGAGCATCACTCGCCGCGACCTGGTGGAGTTCCACAGGCGTAACTACACCCCTTCACGCACGATTCTGGCCGTGGTAGGAGACATTTCAGATCAACAGTGTGTTTCGCTGGCGACAAAATTCCTGGGCGAATGGAAAAGTGCGGGCTCGAATTCCCCTGCGCCCGCCGTCGATTTGCCACGGCCGAGCGGCCGCCAAGTGATCGTCATCGACAAGCCTGACGCCGTTCAGACCGAAATTCGCGTTGCCAACCTGGCTGCGCCTCGCTCCAGCCCCGATTACTTTGCCCTTGCGGTAGCCAATCAGGTTCTGGGCGGACCGGCGGCCAACCGTCTATTTGAGGCTCTGCGCACCCGACGCGGTTTGGTTTACGGGGCTTCCAGCGACCTGAAGAGCTATCCTTCCTTCGGCGCGTGGATCGCTAAGACTTCTACCCGGTCCGCAGAATCCATCAAGGCGACGCAGGTGATCCTCGACCAGATGAAGCGCCTGCGCTCCCACACCATTACCGGCGGTGAGTTGCAAATGGCGCAAAATTATCTGGTCGGCCATCAAGCCTTGGAGTTTGAGTCACCATCCCAAATAGCTAACCAGGTGCTGGAAGTGCTCTTGGATCATCTGCCGCTTGACTACTGGAAGCACTTTGCAGATCGCATTCGCGCTCTGAATACCGCGGACGTTCTGAGCGTCACGCAGAAATATCTGCGCCCCGACGATAGTGTTATCGTACTGGTGGGCGACGTTTCCAGCTTCAAGAAGAACTTGAAGAAGCTCGGCTCCTATCGCGTCATACCCATTGCCGATTTGAACCAGGCGTTTCCGAAAACTCAGAAGGGAACTACCGCCTATTCCGAAACTGGTGAATAGGAGCATGAAGAATACGCTCGTAGGCTTGGCCGGCCTTACGCTTCTCGCTGCCCTCTCGGAAGCTATTCTTCTGTCTCAGGTGCGTCTGAACCCCTGGCGGCTCTTCGCCCTCATCGAGTCTCTGGCACTACTGTTGGGCGTCTTTGTCGCCTTCACACAGCACGATTTTGTCCATGCCTTGCGGAATAAGGCCCTGAAATCAGGGCAGATCGCCTTCCTGATACCATTTCTACTGCTAGTACCTTACCTGATCTTAGCGTTCACTACGGGGACTTTTGCCGTTTCCGCCCTCGCCAAACTTGCCGCGTACATTGCCGTTCCGACCCTTCTACTCCTGCCAGACCGTCACCACGGAAGCCACGGCGCCGGCTGGCGAGACTTTGCGGCTATGATCAGCCTGGGCTTTCCGGTAGGAGCCGGATGGTTGACTGGCATTTGGGTCTGGCCCACTGACATCTACATTTTTCGACCCATCCTTTGCGTGTGCGTGGGAGCCTATGCCTTCCTGGTCCTACGAAACCTGAAGGACGCGGGGTACCACCTTCTTTTTAAGAAATCCGACATGGTTGAGGGCGCGCTGAACTTTGTCGCCTTCGCGTTGCTGGCAATCCCGCTGGGAATCGTCTTGCAGTTCATACACCCGCATGCCCGGCCTGCCGGGGTATTCGGCTTTGCCGCAGACTTTATCGGGATCTACCTCACTGTGGCCATTCCGGAGGAGTTCCTTTTCCGGGCGATACTGCAGAATGTCCTGGTCAAAACCCTTAAAGGTCCTCACCGCGAGCGATACGGGTTACTGCTAGCGTCAGTGATCTTCGGGCTCTCACACCTCCATCACGCACCCGTGCCAAACTGGCGATACGCCATCCTGGCCAC
>JBJKQF010000236.1:0-4861 GCA_046705545.1 Terriglobia bacterium | reverse complement strand
TCATGCGGGTTCCGAGAACCCTGTCGTTGGATACAATGCGGCTTTTGGGCGGGTAAAGTCAACTGAAAAGGCCGGTTTTCCACAGGTTTTTGTGGGTTTTTAGCGAAAAAAGCCCATTTTTGCTGGTTTTTACGCCTTTCGACCGTGAAAAACCGCGTCAGAGGTAGATTTTTGGCCAGTTCGAGATGGAGCGGCAAATCGCGGCGAGGGTGTTCTTTCGCCCCTGCAGGCTGGTCTGCGACCTTCGCCCCTTGTCCCCCAGGCTTGCGCCGTGGGGCTACCCTCTTCTGCCAGCTTTGCGGGCCTGGCATTCTTCAGTGCAGGCCGAAGAGGACTTTTTTGCGTGGGGGCTGGGCGGCGGAGATGGGGGTGTTGAGGGCGTCGACGATGGGGGCGGCGATGCGGAAGTGTCGGATAACGGTGGCGGCGAGTGAGGGCTTGAGCGCTTCCGATGCGGGGAGCGTGGCGGCGAGGCCCCACTGGCGGCACTGGATGAGGTCGAGCGCGGGGTGGTCTTTGGGGAAGCCTTTGGGCGGGCGGGTGAGGGCGTTGCCTTCGAACTCTTCGAATGTCCTCCGGACTCTTGAGTTTCGGAGGAGGTTTCTGAAGTTCTCATGGTTGTCGAGGAGCCAGTGGCGGATGGCGGCGAGCTGGACTTTTTCCGGCATGTAGGAGCCGGCGGCGATGATGAACTCTTTGGGTGAGACGTGGAAGTAGTAGCCGGCGCCGGAGGTTTTGCCGAGGCCCTGGTGGGTCCACCAGGCGGCGACGTGGGTCTTGTAGGGGCGCTTGTCGTTGCTGAAGCGGGTATCGCGGTAGATGCGGAACATGCTTTTTTCCGCGGGGCGGACGTGGTTGGGGGCGAACGAGAGCATGGCCTCGGTGATTTTGCGGATGGCGGCGAGCATGGGCTCTTTGAGCTCGGCTTCGAAGATGGGCTTGCGCGGGGTGAACCAGGCGCGGTCATTGTGGCGGGCGAGGTTGCGCAGGAAGGTGAGAGCTTCAGGGCGAAAGTAGGGGAGGACGGCGGGCTGAGCTGGTTTGGCGGCGCGTGGCATGACGAGAGCAGTTTAACGGATGAAGGCGATGAGGCAGGACTGCAGGAAAGAAATAACGCGGCGGAAAATGACGCCGTGGTAGACTCAATCTCCTAGCATTCGAAAACAGGTTTCCTGCATTTGAAAACGGGCTCCGGAGGTTCGAAATGGGCCTGCGCTCAGTGATCCTGAACTTCAAGGGCGATCCGAGGCTGGAGGCGTGCCTGGTGAGCAATCCGGCCCACGTGCGGCTGGGAGACTCGGGCGTTTACGTGGCGAAGATTCAGCGGGCGCTGATCCAGCTGGATCAGCTGACGATTGCGGAGATAGAACTGCGGCAGAGATTCTACGGGCCTTCGACTGCGGCCGCGGTTTTGAAGTACAAGCAGAAACGGCACATTATCAACTTCAGTTATGAAACCGTGGAAGACGATATTGTCGGCAAGATGACCATCAAGTCGATGGACGATGAGTTGTTGCGCCGCTTTCCGTATCAGTTCGCCAAAGTGGATCCCAAGGATTTTTCGTTTCCGAAGTTCGATCCTGTGCGAGCGCCGAAAGAGGGGCCGAAGTCGAAGAATTTCCGGATCCGCTGCCGCAGCGGTTACAGCATCGGGCCGAAGGTGCACCTGGAATTCGACATCTACGACCGCGACAACGATGAGACTGCCGAGTATGTGTACACGGGAATTGCTACGGGCATCGGTATTCCCATTTCGGTGACGTACCCGGGACCGTTCAAAGATTTCACGACGACGGTAGCGACCACCGCGGGTGGATTTGAGGCGCCCGCGAACTTCGATTCGGCGGGCGGCTTCAGCAAATCAACCTCAAGACTCTCGCTGCTCTCTCCACCGATGATCATTCCGGTGAACACGGGATTCACGGATGGTTTCGACTTGGTGTCGATTTCAGCCGGGGTTCTGAAGCTGAAGGGAAAGTATAAGGGGAGCCCGAAGGCGGTAAAGGGCGGGCCTACGGAGGCGTGAGGGGTGATGCGATTCGGGAGCTGATCGGTTTTTAGGAGATCGCTAGAGCGGCATTGTATTTTGCTTGCGCGGGGTGAAGCTGGGGTGGTGGGTGTGGCGGGTGAGGTTGCGGAAAATGATCAGGGCTTCGGGGTGGCGGATTGGGAGGGTCGCGACTGCTACGTTGCCGTACCGACTCAAGTGTGACGCCGGGTCGGGCCCGCCCTTGATTGCTGAGATCCGTTCAAACATTAGTTTGGCCGTTCTCTTAATCAAGCTTGCTTAGATGAGTAATATGACCCGATAATAATCGGGTAGTATGGCCTGACAGAATGCCGAGACGCAGGAACGCATCACCGGGTATGAAGTTCGAAGTGACGTTAGCGAAGCAATCGATCGACTTGATTGAAGAACTAGCTAAACGCGGCATCTACGGAAGAACTCCTGCAGAAGTTGGTGGTCGGTTTGTCGAGCAAGCGCTTCAACAGTTCGTTGACCAGCCAAAGCTGGTCCCGAAACGAATGGCAGTTGACCGTAACGACTAAGCTGGGAGTGGGGAAATAGGCGGATGGCGCGGCCACGACCACATCTCGCGAGAGCCCCGATTGTCGAAGCGGTCATCGATTTTCGCGTTATACGCGAGCCTCATGTTTCACCTGAGCTTTTTGCGTCGCTCGGTTCGGTTATTGGCACCAAGTATTCGCGAGCGGATTCTATTCTCTCGGTTGAAGCGCGTTTTGGAATTGACCGTGGGAGACTGATCGAACCCGCCCAACGTAAAGCAGACCTTGGGTGGAAATATGAGGCCGGAACCGAGGTCGCCCAGTTCCGTGTTGATGGATTCACTTTCAGCAAAATCGAGACGTACACAACCTGGGAAGAGGTATTCGGTGAGGCGTTTAGACTCTGGGAGATTTACCTCGAGAGAGCCAAACCAAAGCAACTTTCCCGAATTGCTGTCAGGTATATAAACCGGATCAAGGTAATCGAGAGTCGAAACATCAATGACTTTTTGGTTGCGCCACCGATGCTTCCACCACCGATTCCGCCTGTGATGAGGGATTTCCTGACGAGAGTTCACATCGCCGATTACGAGCACAATTCGGCAGCGGTGATTGTGCAAGCTCTTGAACCACAGCTTGAACCAAATGTCATGTCGTTGCTTCTGGATATAGATGCGTATCATGAAGACGGGGCAGTCCTCGCTCCAGCTGATCCGAATCTGCGGTTCCTTTTTGAGCGGTTGAGGCACCTGAAGAACGAAATCTTTTACGCCAGCATCACAGAAAAGACTGCGGAGATGTACGAATGAGCACAATGCAAGGCACCATCGGCCCAATCGCCGGACTCATCGCTCCGAACCGATCCAACGCCCAGAGTAACGATGCTCGTCGCCTTCTTGAGATGCAGGAGGGAATTCGCGAGCACTTGTTGAACAGCTACGTAGTGAGGGACGCTCGTGAACGTTTGCTCGTTGAGCTTGACGAGCTTTGCCTTGAAGCCTCACGAGATGGGTGGGACGGTTATAGCGCCAAGCCCGTGAGCATGGAGGCGTGTGAGTTCGCAAGAACCTTCATCAAGACCCTGCCGACCACAGCACCCCTGCCGGAGCTTAGCGCCGACCCCGACGGCGAAGTCTCCCTGGACTGGTTCTTTGGCGATCGACGTGTTCTTAGCGTAAGTGTCGGGCCGTCGGGCCGATGCACGTTTGCCTGGCTATTTGGTCAGCGGTCAAATAGAGGAACTGACTGGATTGAGGATGAAATTCCTGCGTCTATTACTTTCGCATTGCGCCAGTTGGCTCCGGCGCAATCGATCAAAGACCTCCGATAGAGACAGTTCGGGAGAGCTGTTAATTCCTCGCGAGCTCGGTCCAAATGAGCTCGTAAGCCGTTTCATTTATTCAAAGAACAAGATCCGAAAAACTCAGTCTCGGCCGAAGCCCGCCGCATTTGACCCCTCGCCATACATAGAATTGTCCGTCGTGCATTCCTCCGGTTTGTCTGATCCAGAGGTCTGGGAAGTTGGCAAAAGCACGCTTGGCAGCGAACCGGGCAGGGACAAGATATGCGCGAGAGCAGATGCGCCTGTTCAGTCCTTTACCGAGTTGGACCTACGTGCTCTTAGAGATGACAAGCCCTTCAAGCGGCACACCTCTGTAGTTGACTGGCCTATTGGATCCGACGCGGCTGAAACAAAGCAGAAGTGGAAGCTGATTTGTGTGCAACTCAGCGAAGATTCGCGGATTAGTCTGGCGCTCCCCGCAGATGCAAGTGACCGTGTCTAAGGAATGTCCAGTTTTTAAACGTCTCTGATTCTCCTCCCATTTTGCTCGCAGGGCTTACCGGATTACTTTGAGAGCGGCGCGGAAGAGGGCGTCGAAGTCGTCGGTTATGGATTTGTCTTTGGCGACGGCTTGCTCGATGGCTTTTTCTGACGATGGGCGCTGGTAGCCAAGGTTGGTTAGTGCGGAGAGGACGTCTTCTACGGCAGCGCCGTGGATGGGAGCGGCGGTGGGGGCTACGGCGAAGTCTTCAAGCTTGTCTTTGAGCTCGACGACGAGGCGCTCGGCGAGTTTTTTGCCGACGCCGGGGATGCGGGTTAGCTGGGCGTGGTCCTGGGCGCGGATGGCCTGGACGGCGCGCTCGACGGAGAGGCCGCTGAGGATCTTGATGGCGAGTTTGGGGCCGACGGCGCTGACGGTGATGAGGCGCTCGAAGAGGCGCTTCTCTTCGCGGTCGAGGAAGCCGAAGAGGGCGATCTGGTCGTCGCTGACCTGGGTGTGGATGTGGAGGGCGGCTTCGGCGCCGGTGGCGGGGAGCGCGGTGAAGGTGGGGACGGAGATGACGACGTCGT
>JBJKQF010000235.1:0-14978 GCA_046705545.1 Terriglobia bacterium | reverse complement strand
GCTCGACACGGCGGATTTGGCATCGTAGCAGACCTCGGAGTTATGGCCGGAACCAAGGGGCGGGGCTTCCGGCGGGCAGATGATGGGCGCAGTGGCGCAGCACCCCAGGCCATGGCGCCCGCAACGGACTCCGGGCACAGAGTAAACGGACTCGCGAAGAGCGGCATAACAATCCGAATACCGGCGCAAGAACGAAGTTGGAGAATGATTGGCCCGCCGATGTTGCATCCCGGCAACTGGGTTGGGCCGCTGGAAACGATTTTAAAACCAGAAAAGCGGGGGTTCCTATGAAGGCAGTCGTTCTCCAAGATGTTGAAAAGCTGGTGCTCCAAGACGTTCCTGATCCTTCCCTTTCTCCGCGCGACGTTCTGCTTCGAGTGAAGGCCGTGGGCGTTTGCGGCACGGATATGCACCTCTACCGCGGAGACCGCAATTACAACCAGGACGCCCAGGGTCGGATCATCCCCCTGAGCGAGAAACCCCAGATTCTCGGGCACGAATTCAGCGGTGAAGTCGTGGAAGCGGGCAAGGAGGTCGAAGATCTCAAGCCCGGCGACCGCGTCCTCTGCGACCAGGGAATGAACTGCCGGAGTTTGGGACGTGACCCGCTCTGTCCGTACTGCGCGACGGGAAACTCCCATCAGTGCGACTTTTACGGAGAGCACGGCATTACGGGTTTGCAGGGAGCGATGGCGGAATATATCGCCATGCCGGCGACGAATTGCCTGGTGTTGCCTCCCGGGATGCCGATGGACTTGGCTGCGCTGGTCGAGCCACTGAGCGCCGTGCTGCACGCCAATGAACTTGCAGAACACACCTCAGCTCGCTTTAGCTTTGACGGCGAGAATCGGATTGAAAACGTTCTCATCATCGGGGCCGGGCCAGCGGGACTGCTCTTCCTTCAATATCTCCGCAACGTAAAACACTTTGAAGGCCTGATCCTAATTGCAGACATGCGGGAGAAGAATCTTGAACTGGCTCGAGGGTTCGGCGGCACGCCCATCAACGTCTCCCGTCAGGACCTGGCGGAGGCGGTCAAGGAGCTCACCAACGGCAAGCAAATCCACTATGTCGTTGAGGCGTCCGGAAACCCGGGAGTCTTTGAAACGCTTCCCAATGTGATTTGCAAGCAGGCAACCTTGCTCCTTTACGGACACGGGTACAGCGGGGATGATATCGGAGTGCTTTCCAGGATCTTTTTCTTGGAGCCGTCCCTAGTCATTCCGACGGGGGGGTCGGGCGGCTTCGATCCCGACGGGCGGCCAACCACCTACCGCCGCGCCCGGGAATTGGTGAACTCGAACACCATCCAGGTGGCGCCGTTTATCACGCACCGTTACCACGCGCTAGAAAATATCCAGCAAGCTTTTGAACACGACTTCCATCTTGAAGACTATATTAAAGGCGTTTTGACCCTCGACTAATTGCGGCATCATTTGTGCGGATTTCAACGAAGAATTTCTGGCCTGGCTGGTGAAAGCCTCCAAAATCGCTGAACACGGAGGAATCCATCCCTGAGGAGGGGAAATCGCGATGAACGAGTGGCTTGGCTTCTCTTTGGTCGTCTTTGGCGGTGTCATGCAAGGCACGTACTTTCTCGGCTTGAAATACGTGAGTCCCTGGAAATGGGAAAATATCTGGGCCCTTTATGCCATCTTCGCCCTGCTGATCGTGCCGACCGGCCTGGCGGTAGCGACGGTTCCCCATCTCGGAGAACTCATTTCCCACACCCCCGGCTCCGCCATTTGGGTGGTGTTCTTGTACGGCGCCGGATGGGGAATCGGCGGTGTCCTTTCCGGCTTAGGAGTGGACCGGGTGGGGATGGCGATGGGAGTTTCCGTTCTGATTGGCGTCACCGCCGCCATCGGCACCCTCGTCCCCCTGGTCGTCAACTCCCCGGAACTGGTCTTCACTGAGAAAGGGCTGTTTGTGATTCTCTCCGTGGTGACGCTCCTTTTGGGTGTGGGGCTGGTAGCCATCGCCGGCAAGAAGCGCGACGCCTCGTTTGCCAAAGGAACCAATCCCGCCCAGCGAGGCAGCTTTGGCGCGGGCCTGGCCATCTGCGTCTTTAGCGGCATCTTCTCCGCAATGCTGAATCTGGCCTTCGCTTTCAGCGAGCCGATGGTGAAAGCCGGGATGGAAACGGGAGCCAGCCAGTTCGGCGCCACCAACGCCGTATGGATGGTGGCGTTGGCCGGCGGCTTTATCGCCAACGGCCTCTACACGGGCTATCTGCTGACCCGCAACAAGTCTTGGAGTTGCTACAAGCTTCCCGGTACCGCCGCCTTCTGGTGGGTCGGAGTAGCCATGGGCGTGCTCTGGGCAGGAGGCATTGTTCTCTACGGGCGGGGTGCCAACTCCATGGGCCAGGTTGGACCCATCATCGCTTGGCCCCTGTTTATGGCGGTCATCATTCTGGCCTCGACCATCTGTGGTTTTGTGACGGGAGAATGGAAAGGCTCCAGTTCGCAAGCCAAGCTATACATGATATGGGGCTTGGTCGTCCTGCTGATCGCCTCGGGCTTGGTGGGAATCGCCAACAAGGTGTAACGGGTTGGGCACGGCGGTGGTGTTCTCCGGGAGCCGGTCTGGGCGTCTGATCGTGCTCCCGGTCAGAGGCCTGCGATTGACACTTTCATCAGGTAGATGTTAGAAAAGTAAAAGGCCCTGACACCTCAAAGCAGAGCCCCTGTGGTGAGCGTAGCTCAGCTGGTAGAGCGCCAGACTGTGGCTCTGGATGTCGCGGGTTCGAACCCCGTCGCTCACCCCAACCTTACTAATTGCCATCATCACCATTCACTTCTTGTTTGTGGGGTCCAAGATGTCCCGATTTTGAAATCATGCTGCTACGGAGCCTGCCATGCGGAAAGCGATTCTCTTAATCCTTGCATCAACGCTGGCCGTTCCCGCCGCCGGCCAGAACCTCAGTGGCTGGGCGGCAAACCTCACTGAACCTCACGATTACGTTCTCAAGCGTGTTTCAAGTTACGACCGGACGGGAGGAAACCAGGACTCCCGCCACGTCAACCCCGGCGAAACTTATACCGTCTTGGATGAAAACGGTCCCGGGGAAATCACCCATGTGTGGTTCACCATTGCAGACCCTGAGCGTTATCACCTGAAGAAGATCGTTTTGCGCATGTATTGGGACAATGAATCCACACCCAGCGTGGAAGCTCCCATCGGCGACTTCTTCGGCCTGGGACTGGGCGATTACTTCACTTACCAGTCCGCTCCCCTAGCCGCGGGCGAAGCCAATGCCCTAAATTGTTTCTTTCCTATGCCGTTCAAAAAGCATGCCCGCATCACCATCACCAATCAAGGCCACGATCCCATCAACGCCCTCTACTACAACATTGATTACCGTGCATACCAGCGGCCGCTGCCGGCCGATACGCTCTATTTCCATGCGCGGTACAACCAGTGCGCGCCCTGCCAAGCGGTCGAAGGCAACGGAAAGAATCTGGAGGGTAAAAACAATTACGTCTGGGTCAAGGCGAAAGGCCGTGGGCAATTCGTGGGCGTCACGATGTCCGTTCTTGAGAATGCGGACGGCTGGTGGGGCGAGGGTGATGACATGTTCTTTGTGGACGGCGAAAAACTTCCATCCATCAACGGAACGGGAACGGAAGACTATTTTCTGGGCGCGTGGGATTTTGGGGGCAAGCCCTTCGATTATCAGTTGTTCGGGGCGCCAGTGGTGGGCCCGGAGCGCCAGGGCTCACGCTGGTCTGTGTACCGCTTCCACTTCGACTCGCCGATCACCTTTACCAAATCCCTGAGAGCCACCATCGAGCACGGCGCGGCCAACGACCGCGGCGACAATTTCTATTCCGTCGCTTATTGGTATCAAACGGAGCCGCACGCGCCCTTCCCGCCGCTGCCGCCCGTGGAAGATCGCTTGCCAAGAGTTCTCCCCGCCGCTGCGCGCCATTAGACCCGGATGAATTGGGCCTATTCGTGGCGGCGAGCGTTATCATCGGAAGGAATGGCATGTCCCTCCGAAACCTTGGGCTTAGACTCCCCTTTTACTCTTACCCTTGCGCGAGCGAGTGCAGCCGGCATTGGGGAAGATCCTTGACCTGCGGATTGACAAAATATTTCGGGAATTCACCACGCAGGATTTGTGCGGCCTGGTCCGTCATCCCCCGCCGCATGTCGTCATAAGCTTCCAGCGTGCAGGAAGCGTAATGGCACGTCATCACCACGTTCTCAAAATCGAGCAGAGGATGAGGAGGCTTGAGGGGCTCCTCCTCGACTACGTCCAAACCTGCTCCGGCCAAGCGGCCCGCTGAGAGAGCCTTCACCAAGGCGACTTCATCCACCACCGGCCCGCGCGCCACGTTGATCAGGATGGCGTTGGGCTTCATCAGAGCCAGGGCATCTTCGTCAATTAGGTGCAGGGTCTCCGGGCTAAGAGGCACATGAAGTGAAACCACATCCGCCCTCGGCAGCAACTCCGCCAAAGGAAGAAGTTCCACCCCCAGGGCTTTAGCAACTTCCGGAGAGACATAGGGGTCTGAGGCGAGAACCTCGAACCCAAACGCCTTCGACTTTTCCGCCATTCGGCGGGCAATCTGGCCGAAGCCGACAAGTCCCAGGGTCTGGCCGCTCAGCCGCCGCATGGGAAGCAGCAACTCCTGCACACCTCCCACCCAGCCTCCACGGCGAATCATTCGGTCAGCAATAACGATCTTCCGGGCCACCGCCAGGATCAGTCCCAGGGCGTGCTCCGAGACTTCGTCCAAACAGAAATCACGCACGTTGGCGACGATAACTCCAAGTTCCGTGGCGGCGCCCACATCCACCGTATCCACCCCGATCCCGGACCTTACCACGCCCTTCAGGCGCGGCAGGCCGGCCATAAGGTCTCTCGTGATCGGAGCCGAACCAACCAATAAAACCTCAGCAAACTCCGCTAGGCGCAGCCGTTCGGCTTGATCGGCCGCATTTCCATACCGCAGTTCGCCCCCCGCAGCGTTGATAATCTCCTCATCAATCCCGCAAACGGGGCCTTCTTCTCTTTCGGTAAAAACCACCTGACGCGGATTCTCAGTGCTCACGTTCTCTCCCTTTGCAATCAAGAATAGCAATATAGAGTACGAGCGTCAGAGCAATTAAGGCAAGCCCTTGTAGCCGCCCATTAATTTGTTGCGCGGATTGTTCCCGATTGGGAATAAAGGTTGGACGAGAAACACACGGAGCGTGAGACAGTACTCCGCCGGTCGAGGCTACCGGCTGAGAAAGCGTGCCACGGCGACCAGGACTATGGCCCCAGCCGTGGCTGTGGTTAGGCTGCCAATGAAACCGTACGAGTGGAGTCCAAGCAATCCGAAAATCCAGCCGCCCACCACGGCTCCCACCAACCCCAGAAACAGGTCCATCAGAAACCCATAGCCGGCTCCCCGCATCAATTTGCCGGTAAGCCAGCCGGCAATCACGCCAATAATGATCCAGCTAATCATTGTGAATACGCTCCTTCCTAATGCAAGGCTATTGGTTAGGCTGCACTTGGCCGTTTCTTGCTACGCCAGCAAGGGAATCGATCTACGCGCGCGAATCTTACAGCCTCCTGTGGGCTCAGCTCCTCTTCCGGGGATAACGCGCTTCTACCGTGGTCCGCATGCCGCCGCGCGTGGTGAACTCCCCTCGGACCACCGCCCACTTGGGCTGGCAGGCACGGCTAATGTCGTCAAGAATCCGGTTGACTGCATTCTCGTAAAAGATTCCCAGGTTGCGGTAGGCAAGGATGTAGTATTTGAGAGACTTAAGCTCAAGGCACCGCTTATTGGGCAGGTAATGGATGGTAATCGTCCCAAAATCCGGAAGGTGGGTCCGGGGGCAAATCGAAGTGTACTCAGGGATCGAAATTGTAATCTCATAGCCTCGGTATTGGTTCGGCCAAGTCTCAATATCCGGAAGGGTTACAGCAACCCCCGAAGCGGCATGCCGGGGAGTATATTCAGGTGCAGATCGTTTAGTCGCCATGGTTAGCCTCGCAGAGAAATAAATCCGAATCTAAATCTACTCTAACCGGAAACCCACGCTTTTGGAACTATCAGAAATGCCAGACGGGCAAAACGGATTGACTTATCGAGCCCAACCTGTGGAATCTAGGTCTATAAACACGAAGTATAATTAAACTAAGTATAATAGTATGTTAACATTACAAAAATATATTGACAATGATCCACTAAGAAATTATTATAACTTGAAACTAATAGCAGCATGATGCGTCTAATCGTTATGGGGAATGGAACCAAGGCGTAAGGCCATAAAAAGTTTGAGTTTGGCTGAAGATTTCTTAGGGAGGATCAGCAATGGGAAAGATTATCGGCATTGACCTCGGGACGACCAACTCGGTTGTCGCGGTGATGGAAGGTGGTGACCCCCAGGTCATCACGAATCCGGAGGGTGGCCGCACCACGCCTTCAGTGGTGGCGTTTACAAAGAGCGGCGAGCGATTGGTGGGACAGGTTGCCAAGCGCCAGGCCATCACCAATCCTGAGAACACGATCTATTCGATTAAACGCTTCATGGGGCGGCGCTTTAGCGAGGTCCAAAGCGAGATCAAGACAGTTCCGTACAAAGTGGTCTCAGGGCCGAACGGTGACTGCCGGGTGGTAGCGCTGGGCAAGGAATACCCACCTCCGGAAATCTCCGCCATGGTTCTTCAGAAGATGAAGGATTCCGCCGAGCAATACCTGGGCGAAAAGGTCACGCAGGCGGTGATCACAGTGCCGGCCTACTTCAACGACAGCCAGCGCCAAGCCACCAAGGACGCAGGGAGAATTGCCGGCCTGGAAGTCCTGCGGATTGTGAACGAACCGACGGCTGCCGCCCTGGCCTATGGCCTGGACAAACAAAAAGACGAGACCATCGCGGTCTACGACTTTGGCGGCGGCACGTTCGATATTTCCATCCTGGAAGTCGGCGAAGGCGTCGTCGAGGTGAAATCGACCAATGGTGATACGCACCTGGGCGGCGACGACATCGACAAGCGCGTCATTGACTGGATTGTGGACGAGTTCCGCAAGGACCAGGGAATTGATCTCTCTAAGGACCGCATGGCGCTCCAACGGCTGAAGGAAGCGGCTGAAAAAGCCAAGATGGAGCTTTCGACGGTGATGGAGACAGAGATCAACCTGCCCTTTATCACTGCGGACGCCTCCGGCCCCAAGCACCTGAGCATGAAGCTGCTTCGGACGCGGTTTGAACAGATGTGCGAAGACATCTTCCAGCGCTCTGTGGGTCCGGTAAAGCAGGCGATCCAGGACGCCGGAGTGACACCCGAGCAGATCAATGAAGTGGTTCTGGTGGGCGGGTCCACGCGGATTCCGCGCATCCAGCAGATCGTCAAGGATTTGTTCAACGGCAAGGAGCCCCACAAGGGTGTGAACCCGGACGAGGTGGTGGCAGTAGGCGCGGCGGTGCAGGCGGGCGTGTTGGGCGGCGAGGTCAAGGACTTGCTGCTCCTCGACGTGACCCCGTTGACGCTGGGCGTCGAAACCCTGGGTGGCGTGATGACCTCACTCATTCAGCGCAACACGACGATCCCCACGCGCAAGACGGAGACGTTCTCAACCGCGGCGGAAAACCAGACCTCGGTGGAGATCCACGTCCTGCAAGGTGAGCGCCCGATGGCCAAGGACAACCGGACGCTGGGCAAGTTTCACCTGGTGGGCATTCCTCCCGCGCCGCGCGGCATTCCGCAGATTGAGGTGACGTTTGACATCGACGCCAACGGCATCCTCAACGTCTCCGCCAAGGACGTGGGCACGGGCCGCGAACAGAAGATTACCATCACCAGTTCGAGCGGGCTTTCCAAGGACGACGTCGAGCGGATGACCAAGGACGCTGAACTCCACTCCGACGAGGACCGCCGGTACAAAGAAGAGGTGGAAGTAAAGAACCGCGCTGACTCGCTGGTCTACTCGGTTGAAAAAACGCTGAAAGATAACCGGGATAAGGTCTCCGAGGAGGACGCCAAGAACATCGAATCCGGCTTGGAAGAAGCTAAGAAGGCGATCCAAGAAGGCGACATTTCCGCCATCAACGCGGCGGTGGAGCGCCTGACCGCAGCTTCACATAAGCTGGCCGAGGCGATGTATAAACAGACAGCCGCCTCGCAAGGCGCCCCCACCGGGGATCCGCAACCCACCGACCAGGCCGGGCAAGCTGCCACCGAAGAGCAAGGTAAAGGCGAGGCGGAAGTCATCGATGCTGAAGTCGTGGATAACGAGGAGAAGAAGAAGCAGGGCGAATGACCAATGATTCGCGCCGCAACTGAGGTACGCTGCGGTGCGAGGGAGGAGGCAATCCTTTGGAAAACCAATCGCAAGCTCTAGAACATCGTGCTCACGTGGGGATTGAGTGTCCTCAATGCCACGCCCGGCAATTCCTGGAAATCCAGCTCGAGAGGCCTCTTGACAGCTCTCCGGCCGCCCAGGAAATTCACCGGCAGCTTGAAGCATGGATTGCCTCTCGGTGCCCCGACCACTTGGGACCCCTTGTCCAATCCAGCTTGAACTAAATTCTGCTGGAGGAAACTTTCAGCTCCGAGGCTAAGCGACTGTGCCGGTAGAAACACGACAGAAGGATTACTACGCCACCCTGGGCGTTGACCGCAAAGCCAAGGCCCCGGAAATCCGCAAGGCTTACCGGCGCTTAGCCCGGAAGCATCACCCGGACGTCAATCCTGGAAACAAGCAAGCGGAAGAAAAGTTCAAGGACATCCAGGAAGCCTACGACGTTTTGGGCGACGAGAAAAAACGCAAGATCTACGACCAGTACGGGTTCTATTCCGACAACATACCCGCGGGCGCCTATGAGGCATACACCCAGCAGCAATCGGCGGGGAGCGGCCCGGGCCCCAGTGTGGACTTCTCCGGCTTTGACTTTTCCGACTTCATCCCGCATGAGGAGCGGGGCGGGGGCGGGTCTTCTTTCCGTGACATCTTCTCACAAATCTTTTCCCGGGGCGGGGGCCGCGAACATGCGGCCCGCGGCCCGGAGCGTGGCCGTGACATTGAGCACCGGATGCACTTGGGTTTCTGGGATGCGATCCGCGGCACCCATGTCCGCCTGACCGTGGGCCGGGAAGAAGTCTGCTCGTCCTGCGGCGGTAAAGGAGTCAAAAGCGGCCCGGCGGTAGCTTGCCCGGCCTGCAACGGCACGGGCAAGACCACGCGGACAGCTGGCACCCTGCGCTTTTCCGTCAACTGCCCGCAATGCGGCGGCTCTGGGCGCGAAAAGCGGCGCTGCCCAACCTGTAACGGCTCGGGCTACATCCGCAAACCCGAAACTTTTGACGTCCGGATTCCGCCCGGTGTGGATACGGGTTCGCGCGTGCGCGTCCCGGCCAAGGGCAATGCCGGTGTGGGCGGAGGTCCGCCGGGAGATTTGTACATCCTCACGGAAGTGGAACCTCATCCTTTTTTCGAGCGCAAGGGCGACAATATCTACGTCAAGGTTCCAGTAACGGTCGCCGAGGCCGCCTTGGGCGCCAAAGTTGAAGTGCCCACCATCGACGGCCCGACCACCATCCGGATCCCTCCCGGCACCCAGGGCGGTCAGAAATTGCGCCTGCGCGGCAAGGGAACACCTTCCCTGCGCGCCAGCGCACGTGGGGACGAGTTTGTAGAGGTTCAGGTGGTTGTTCCCAAAGTCGCCGACGAGCGCAGCAAAGAAATCCTGAAAGAGTTGGGGCGGCTGAATCCCCAGGATCCGCGAAGCGACCTGAAGAAATACCACCAGGTAGGCTGATCGCCGGGACCGGTTGCGGTCCGGACGTCTTGAGTGGGCTTATGGCACGAAGAGGCAGAAAAACGCGGGGCAAGGCCGGCTACATGATCAGCGCCGTGGCCGAGATGTACAACATCCATCCGCAGACGCTCCGCCTTTACGAGCGCGAAGGGCTGCTGATCCCCTCGCGAAGCCAAGGCAACACACGCCTTTACACTGAAGAAGACTTGGAAGCGCTGAGCACAATTCTGAACCTCACCCGTGACCTGGGCGTTAACCTAGCAGGTGTCGAGATCATCCTCAACATGCGGAAGCGCATGGAAGAGATGCAGAAGGAAATGCAGGCCTTCGTCAAATACGTCGAAAAGGAAATGGCCGTCCACATGGACGAGGCCGGCGAAGAAGCCCACAATGCCTTGGTCCGCGTTATCCCTCCCTACCTGATTCCCCGCCGCCGTTCCAAAGGGCAGTCCTAAAAGCCTTCCTGCTTCCCGGGCAGTCCGGGCCATCCGCAATTTGAAATTAGTAACGGAGCTATGCGGCGACTCACCGGCCGGTTCCGCAAGAAATGGGTGTAACGGACGGGCCGCCGGGGAATTGCATTCCGTCCGGGAGGTGCGGTATTCTTAGCCACCCACGGAGTGGAGCGTCTCAGAATGAAACTCAAACTGCTGCTTTTGCTTTTCCTTATTTCCATGGTATCTCTCGGGGCCTTCGGCGCGCAGTCGGCCGGTAACATCCAAGCGCAGGAGGAGAAGCATTACCAAGCCGCGCAGGCCGCGCAGAAAGCCGGCGACCTGAAAACCGCCATCAAAGAATATCAGGCGCTGCTCAAGCTGGACCCCGAGCTACCGGAGATCTACAACAACCTGGGCATCGTTTATTACGTGGCCGGTGACAACACCCAGGCCATCCAGATGTTTCAGCAAGCGTTAAAGCGCAAACCGTCGCTGGTGGGCTCGAACCTCTTTCTGGGCATGGCCTACGTCCGCACAAATCAATACGCAAAATCGATCGCTCCGTTGAGGAAGGCAATCTCCCAGAACCCTCGGAACTCCCGCTCTTATCTCAATCTGGCCCTGAGCTACGTGGAAATGGGAAAGGAAGAGGACGGGCTGGCCGTCCTGCAAAAAGCCGCCAAGCTTTTTCCGAAAGATATCGAGGTGCAATACAACCTGGGCAGGCTTTATACACGGCTGATGAGCGAGACCTTCAAGAACATGACGAACATCGATCCGGACTCCTACCGCTTTCATCAGGTGATGGGAGAGGTCTTTGAAGCTCGGGACGACATGCCCCATGCCATCGCCGAGTTCAAGCTGGCAATTGCCAGAAAACCTAACGCCCCGGGACTCCACTACTCGTTGGGCAACGTTTACTGGAAGGAAGCCAGGCTGAAAGAGGCCGCGGAACAATTCAAAGCTGAATTGAAGATTTCCCCGGAAAATTACCTGGCCACCTGGAAACTGGGAGACATCTATCTCCAGCTCAACCAGTACGAAACGGCTCTGGCTTACCTGAACAAGTCCATCGAACAAAAACCGGACCTGGGCCAGGCCTACCGCGATCTCGGCAAACTCTATATGAAGACCAACGACAATCAGCGCGCCCTCGCCGACTTCAAGCGCGTGGCGGAGCTCGCTCCCGACGAACCTTCCATCCACTACCTGCTGGCCCAGACGTACCGCAAGCTGGGAAACACCGCCGAGGTCGAAAAAGAGATGGAATTATTCCAGCAGCTTAAGCAGGAACGCGACAAGCGGCAGGTGTTGCCGGCATTGACCGAAGAGGATCAGGAGAAGGGCGGGGAGATCACTGGCTTTCCACCTTCGCCCTAAAACGCCCCGGCCCCGCCAACCTCGCAGAGTGCCTACAGCAACGTAAGGAGAACACCGGCATGACCCACGTTACGCGCAGAGAGTTCCTGGGAATCGCGGCGACAGGGCTGGGCGGTCTGTGGCTGGGAGGCGCGCGCATCGGTGCGGCTCCGCTCCCGGCGCCCGCCGGGCCCCTTGGCAAGCTCTATAAGAGCTTCCAGGATCCCGACCGCAAGCACAGCATCCGTCCCTTCTGGTTCTGGAACGGCAAACTGGAAGCCGCGGAGCTCGACCGGCAAATCCGGCTGATGGTCAAGCACGGCGTCTACGGCGCCTACGCCCACAATCGCGACGGCCTCCAAACGCCCTACCTTTCCGAGGAGTGGTGGGAAGCCGTGGGAGCGGCGCTGCGGTCAGCGAAGGAGGCGGGTTTCTCACTCTGCTTTGTGGATGAGTTCGAATGGCCCTCCGGCGAGGCGCGCGATTACTGGATGCCAGGCATCAACAAGAGCCGCGTGGTGGCAGCCGACCCGAGGTTCGAGATGCGGCAGATTCGTCCGGTGGAAACCACCGCGCAGGGCCCCGGGCGCGTGGAGATCGCGCTGCCGGAGCACCCCGCGCTGGTGCAGGCGGCCAAGCACGCGGGGGCGGGCCGACTGGCGGAAAACAGCGTGCGGGCGCTTCCCTTCTCGCCCGGAGCGAAAACCCTCTCCTGGGAAGTTCCTCCCGGCAATTGGAAAATCTTCACGTACGCGATGGAGCCCACCTGCGGGCTCGACGGCGGCACCGTGGACCTGATGAATCCCCATGCGGTGCGCAAGTTCATCGAGATATATTACGAGGAGTTCCACCGCCGCTACGGCGAATATTTCGGAAACGCCATGCCCGCCACCTTCGCCGACCACGAAGGGACTTACGGCGGCAAGCTGGCCTGGACGCCGCAACTGTTTGAAGCTTTCCGTCAGAAGAAAGGCTATGACCTCGCCCCGGTGCTTCCCGCACTCACCTACGACCTGGGATCGAAGACGGAGAAAATTCGCTGCGACTACCAGGACGTGATCAGCGATCTCTACACGGACAGCTTCTTCAAGCAGATCGCCGCCTGGTGCCGCGCGCACGGGATCGATTACTCGGGCCACGTTTGGGAGGAGTCGCTCTTTTTCAGCCCCGCCTACCAGGGCGACTTTTACCGCATCCTGCGCGGCTTCGGCAATCCCGGGTGCGACTCGTTGGTGGAGTGGGGGCGGCAATCGGTCTGGCTGAAGGAGGCCGCCTCGGTCGCCGACTTCGAAGGGCGGCACGTGGTGCTGGAAAACCAGGGCGTGCAGGGCGGCGACTCTTATCTCTCGCTCGAACGCATGCGCCTGGTGTCGAATTGCCTGGGCGCCTGGAACATCGGCGAGTTCGTTCCGCACGCTTTCGACTACGACCTCAACCGCATCAACTTCGCCCCCGACTGGTTCTTGAGCCAACCCTTCCTTCCCTACTTCCGGTCTTATGCCGACCAGATGCGGCGCGTCAGCTTTATGAACCGCCAGAGCCATCACGTGGCGGACATCCTGCTCTTCTATCCCCTGGTTTCCATCTGGGGGCAGTCAGCGCCCGTCTATCTTTTCGAGAGCTGGTTCCACGGCATCCAGGACAGCAATTACTGGTCCGCGGACGCTGAGCGCACGAACTCCTGCTATACGGACTTGAAGCTGCGGCTCAGCCAGCAACGCATCGACTACAAAATCGCCGACGATGCCTACCTGGCGGAGAGCAGGATCGAGGGGAAGGAACTGGCCATCTCCACTTCCCGCTTCAAGATTCTGGTGCTGCCGCCCATGTCCACAATGCACCTGAAGTCGGCGGAGAAGGTGGCGGAATTCTATCGCGCGGGCGGCACCGTCATCGCCCAAGGACCGCTGGCCCACATCTCGGTGGAGGCGGGAAGAGACGACACGCGGCTCAAAGCTATCTGGGAGGCGATGTTCGACACCGCGCCCAGCGGCGCGCCATACACGCTGCGAAAGAACGCCGGCGGCGGACGCGCCTACTTCGTGCCCGGGGCGATGGAAGACGTGGCGGCCCTGATCGGCGAGATCGCCGAGCGCGACGTCGAGGTGATCGACGGCCCGGTGGACAACCTTTACGCCCTGCACAAGCGCAAGGACGGCGTGGATTTCTATTGGCTGGTCAACGATACGCCCCAAGCCCGCACAAACCTTCTGCGCCTGCGCGCCATGGGGCGCCCGGAACGTTGGGACGCGGTGACCGGCGAGCGCGACGCGCTCTTCTATCAGACGGCCGGCGCCCACACAATCGTCCGCCTGACATTGCATCCTTGGGATGCCGCTTACATCGCCTTCGATCCGCAGGGTCCCGCGCAGCCCGCGGAACTAAAGGCGACCAATCTGGATGAATTGACCGTGGTGAGCAAGAGCCCCGGGCAAGTTGTCGTGCGGGGCCGCAGCCTCACCGCGAGGCAGCCGGGATTTATCGAGCTGACGGAGGGTTCCCGCACTTTCCGTGGTTCGGTTACGCCGGCGCCCGCCGCGCCGCTGGAATTGACCGGAGAATGGACCGCCACCATCGAGGCGCCCGCGATTCGCGTTGCGCAGGTGGAAGCGAAGGACGACCCGCAAGCCCGCGGGCTCAAGGAGCGATGGTACAGGAAATCCTCACACCTCGAACCGTGGAAAAGCCTCTGGCTCTCTCCCATGAATTGCTCGATCCGCGCATGGAATTTGATCGGGCCTTTTCCCAATCCCGACGACCGCGGCCTGGAGCGCACCTTCCCGCCCGAACAGGCCGTCGATTATGAAGCCGTTTATGAAGGCGGCGAGGAGCGCCAGGTTCGCTGGGTCAAGATTGACACCGCAGCGGAGCGCGTGGCTCCGGAACTGGTTCCCAGCTGGGAATGGGCCATCGTCCCCAACGCCGGGGGCCGGTACGCTCCGGACAGCTACGTGGTTCACTACGGCCCGGCCTTGAAGCTGGACCGGCGGCCCGCGGGCACGGCCTACGCGCAAACCAACGTTTACGTGAAAGAAGCTCAGGATGCCGTCGTCATCCTGGCCACGCGAAATCCCAGCGCCGTTTGGCTGAACGGCAAGCAGATTCACTCGCGCTGGATGCGCCCTTCCTACTACAAAATGGAAGACGGTTTTGCCTTCAAGATTCCCGCGCGGCTCAAAGCCGGATGGAACAATCTGCTGCTCAAGTTCCTGCACAATCCCAACCGGCCCAAGGACCCTTCCTTCACCTGCCGCCTGGAGACACCGGACCATCGTCCCATCCCGGGCCTGGTGGCCGGAGTGCGCCGGACGCCCGGTGAAGTCAAACCGCCAAACGCGGGCTTCCGCTGGCTGCGCATTCCTGTTTGCGCACTCACCCGCAGCGTGCGCGTCCCACGGCATGAGGGGAAGTGGCTGG
>JBJKQF010000234.1:0-5587 GCA_046705545.1 Terriglobia bacterium | reverse complement strand
CCAGTGAGCAGGCTGTAATGAACCCCGCCAGCTCGTCACAGGCAAAAAGGGCCTTTGCCAGCAGCGTATCCCGCGGCACGCCGGTATAGTCTGCGTGGCCCAGGATGGCGCGCCGGGCTTCTTCCGGATATCCACGCTCGCGCAGGATTTCGCTGCCCTTCAAGGGATGGTCGGGAGCGTTGGGATACTTCTCATAGTCGAAGTCGTGGATCAAACCGACCGCGGCCCACTCCTCTTCATTCTGCCCGAACTTGACCGCGCAGGCCCGCATGCACGCCTCAACGGCCAGCGCGTGCTTTCGCAGCCCCTCGCTCTTGGTATATTCGCAAAGCAATTCCCAGGCACCTTCACGGTCCATCGCTTCCTCACCTTGTTTCAGGATATTTTCTTCTTCTTTTCCAGAGGCGGCGGCTCTATCAGGAACCGACCGCACCGGAATGCTTGCTGCGGCGCCATTTCCAATAGACCCGCAGGCCTCGCAAGTAGGCGCGGAATTTTTCACCCAGCGAAAGCGACTCCTGCGGCTCAGAAGAGATAGCCCTCTGGGCGAGGATCAGACGCACGCGCCTCCTGAATCCTGCCAGCAGCCACTTGAATGTCGCCCAGCGCAGGGTCTTTTCCTCGCTGAAAAGTTTTAAGGCAAACGCCACGCCTCCGGCATAGAGCTGAGCGTCGCGGACTCGTTGCCGGTCATCGTCGGCTTCAAAAAAATGGGTGACGGCTGCGGTGGGAACGTGCCGAATGCGGAAGCCGCGCTTGACCACCTGCACAAACATGTAAAACTCGTCGCAAGCGCCGATCAGTGAGCCGGCCCCCAGGTCGCTGGGAAACAGAGCGTGCTTCTCCAGGAATTCCTTGCGGAATGCCATGTTGCAGCCAAAGCCGACCGGCTCGCCCAGGATGTATTGGTACCAGTTGGGATCGGAAGCGTCGAGGGTCCAGGAAGTCAAGGCGCGCTCGCTGGCGTAATAACGGTCCGCTCGCTCATTGGCAAGGTAGAGGCGCCCCGCCGGGATTACTCGTCCTGTAACGCAAGCGACGTTTGGGTCCTCAAACCCCTTCGCAAGCTCGTGCAGCCATTGGGGCTCGGTTGAGATGTCGTCATCCACGAAGGCCAGGATATCTCCCTTGGCCTGGGGCACCGCATGGTTCCGGGCGTTGCAGACGCCGCGGCGGGGCTCATTCAACAGCCGCACCGGAAGATGCGCAACGGCGCGGGAGAATTCTTCATCCGGTGGACCATTGAGAACCAGCAGAATTTCAAAGCGCCGGCAATCCTGTGCCGCCAGTTGCTCAATGCATTGCGTGAGCGACGGTCGCGCGCCTCTTGTGCAGAGGATGATGGAGATAAAAGGGTGCAGAGAGCACCGAGAGCTCTCAGTGTCAGGTTGTCCGGTGCACAAGCCTGCTTCTTCGCCTGTCGGGCTCAACTTCCGCCTTTCGTTCACCCCTTCATCCTACGAGGTCTGCCATGCTTGACGCCACTTGTTCTTCCTAAGAAGGTAAACCGGACGCACCGCGGATTGCAAGGCCATGCGGGGCGCAAATCGCCTTGCCGGGAGTTCTTTCTCCGCTCCGGGCCAATTCGGGATAAAATGAACGTTTTCGTTTGGCGAGAGCAAACCCAAAATGAACAAAATCATCAAGCCCGCCCGGCGGCTGGCAGGCGAACTGCGTTTTCCGGGGGACAAATCGATTTCGCACCGCTACGCCATGCTGTCGGCAATCGCCGAGGGACCGAGCGAGATCCGGTCTTTCGCTGAAAGCGCCGACTGCCACAGCACCTTGAATTGCCTGGAGAAGCTGGGCGTGAAGATCACCCGGCAGGGAAATCTGATCGGAATCGAAGGCGTAGGCCCGGACGGCCTTCAGGCTTCGGCCGAGCCGCTCGATGCGGGCAATTCCGGCTCAACCATCCGCATGTTGTCGGGCATCCTTTCCGGCCAGCCCTTCCGCACCGTGATCGGCGGCGATGCCTCGCTTTCGCGCCGGCCGATGAAGCGCGTGATGGAACCCCTGGCGCGTATGGGCGCTCGCATCACTTCCGCTGAGGGAGGCCGGCCTCCGCTCGTGATCGAGGGGGGCAAGCTTCAGCCCATTCACTACGATCTTCCCGTGGCCAGCGCCCAGGTCAAGACCTCGGTCCTATTCGCGGGACTCTTTGCCAAAGGGCTGACGGAGGTTGTGGAGCCGCGCCGGACGCGCGACCACAGTGAGATCGCCCTCGAGCAGATGGGCGCTCAAATCAGCCGGCAGGGAAGCACCATCAGCGTTCAAGGCAAAGCCCGGCTCCGCGGCTGCAAGCTTTCCGTTCCGGGCGATCTATCCTCAGCGGCGTTTTTCCTGGTGGCCGGGCTGCTGGTTCCGGGTTCGGACCTCACTTTTTATGATGTCGGCCTGAATCCTACGCGGACGGCCATCATTGATTTTCTGCAATCGATCGGCGGAAAGATTGAAGTGCTCAAAGTTGCTGCCTCGAACGGGGAACCCATCGGCAACCTGCGCGTCTCCGCCGGCCGGCTCCGCGGCGGCGAGATTCCGCTTGAGATGATTCCCGGTCTGATTGATGAATTGCCCGTCCTGGCCGTTCTGGGAACTCAGACCGAGCAGGGGCTGGTATTCCATGGCGCTCAGGAACTGCGCGTCAAAGAGAGTGACCGGATCGCTGCCGTGGCGGAGAATCTGCGCAAGTTGGGAGCGGAGGTGGAAGAGTTCCCGGACGGGTTGCGCATCGCGGGCGGCCAGAAACTTCAGGGCGCGGAAGTCTCCAGCTTTGGAGATCACCGGATCGCCATGGCTTTTGCCGTGGCGGGCCTGGTGGCGCAAGGCGACACCACCATCACAGACAGCGCCTGCGTGCAGATTTCCTTCCCGAAATTCTTTGAGACGCTCGCCGGCGTGGCGGGGTAAGAGCCTCAGCCCGCACATCCTTCCTGGCGGCAAATTATTCCTTAAAGATTGCTGATTCTGCGGCCAAAGAAGTTGGCCGGGCTGGGGGCAGGCCGGCAAGAATTATCGAACGCGGCTGAAGCCTCTGCCTGGAAATCAGACCACCCGATCGGGGTTTTGGGCCTTGGTCTTTTCAATTTCCAGTTCCAATTCCTTCAACCTCTTTTGGTGCTCGAATTCGTGCATTTTGAGGGAGCGCTGCAGCTCCAGTTGGATGCGCCGGGCCTTATACCAAAACACGATGGCCACAATGGCCACTGTCATCAGGACAGCCACAACGGGGAGCAGAATGGCTGCCAATTCGGCTGCATTGCCCATTTTGAATGCCTCCGTAGCAATCCCCCTGGGGTGGACGTTCGGGCCTGCGGTCGGACGGGGATCGCGATCCTGATGCCCGAAGGCGAACGCGTCGAGCTATTCTACCAAACTCCCGGACCGGAGTCAGCGAGGCTGGCTGCTCCCCGGCGTGCGACGCCCTTGCGAGCTAGTCCTCTCAAACTCCATGCCTTCAAGGCTTACATTCCCACCACGCGCCTCAGGGCTTCAACCTCTTCCATCGTCTTGACCATAATCAGCAGAAACAGTCCGCGAGGATCCAGCGAATCCACCAGGACCCGGAGCTCATCCGGGCTGAACGATCCCCGGATAAGCAGCGGTCGCTTGGCCTTCTGAACGCTCTGGAAATAAATAGCCATCTTCTCGATCGGCGGACCGCAGACGTCGTTGTTGATTTCAAAGCATCGAATCTCCTCGATTTCCAAGAAGGCTTCCAGCAGGAACATGGAGGTCGAGTGCAGATGGATAAAGGCGCTGGCAAAGTGGCTCGCCAGCTTGCGGTCCACCGGCTGAACGAGCTGCCTGAAAAGATTTGGAGAATAGACCGCCGTTGCGTCCTCCTGCATCCGGATGATCGGACCGGGTGACCACAGGCTGAACTGGGCGTCGAAATACCCGCCCTGATATTGCGGAACGACCTTCCACAATTCCTCCGTGTACTCGCGGAAGACCTCACCCATGTTTTCCAAAAGCTCGGCGGATTTTTCGGGTTCATCGTAGAGGTCCACAATGCTCTGGGTGTGCCCCCGCAAGAGCGCGTGGAGGTCGGTCGGCCCCAGGTCGGGCGCCTGGGTCACCGGGAAGCGCCCCCGGGATTCGGCCACCAAGGCCTGGGCAAATTCGATGTACTTCTTGAACCAGGGGTTCTGGTGATCCAGGCGGACGCGTAACGCCTCCTCCCAGGGCAGGTGCTTTTCCTCCCCCAGACTGTTTTGGGGCAGCAGGCGCACCCGGCAGTCCAGCATTCCGGGCAGGAACAGCACCGCCACCTGCGTCGGGCAGGCGCCTCGGATAATGTCGTCGTCCACCGTTTCCCCTTCGCGCAGCATGCGGACGTGGTCGTCGATAAAGTCCGCCGGATCAATCATCTCGGGGGTCAGGTATTTTGAAGAACCCCAGGCCTTGCAGGCGGAGAACTCTCCCAGCGGAAACCAGCTGGCAAAGGAGAATCCCACCAGCGGCCGCTTGGCATCTTCCAGCTTCCAGAACGCCTTATATTTTTCGATTTTTGCGGGGTCATTTCCGAATTCTGCTTTCGACATCGCCAATCTCCTTCTTCGAGACCGCTAAATGCCACACTCTGCCTTCTCGTGAATCCCGGTCCGGATGGTGATGGTAGATTACAGCTTCGTTCTGCAATGGCAGTGACTTTCATCACATGGGCGTGTGACAAAGTCGGCTGGCGCATCTATGCGGCGGGCACTGGGGTCAAGGCTGAGCGAACACGGTTGGGGGAAAGTAGGGGCGATTCACGAATCGCCCACGCATGTTTTTCAGTGCCGACCGGCAAGTAGAGTAGGGGCGGACGGCGTCCGCCCGCGGCTGGTGGTCAGCGCACGGATCGCGGAGCAAAGGCGCACTGCCGTGCGCCCCTGCGAGGTCTGCAGCGGACCATGAGGCGTTCGAGCTTTGGTTCTTACGTCAGCGGCTGAAATTGCCGTTAAAGTCCGTGCCGTTCAGCTGACCGCTCGCGCTGATGTACTCAACTTTTTTGTGGTTAGGACTCAGCCGAAAGGTTGCCGTACCTGAAGCATCTCCGCGGCTGGAATTGTCGATTTCCATGGTAAATTCGCGATCCCCATTCTGCTGGACGAGCCGGCCATAGAAGTCGATCCTGAAATCGTCCCCGCCGCCGAGCCCGACGGTCGTTTGCTGCCCCTTCGTGTTGACCCAGCCCTGTTTGATGCGAATTTTTTTTTCGCAGCCCATTGAACTCGCCCCGGCCGCCATTATCAACTTTAACGCGCGGCGCGTTTACAATGGTTTCGCGGTACGTCCCGCCCCACCGGCCTGAACCGGCTCTGAAGCGCCTGCCGTTGCTGACGGGCCCTTTGTAGTCGCCGGATTCAGCGCGCACCATTTCACCGGTTGCAGTATTAAACTCGCAGTAGCCATTCCGATCGTTGGCACGCCGGGACCGCCAAGTCACAATGCGATTCCCATTGGGCGCGAAGGGCCCGAGTTCGGCGCTGACATCCAGCGTCGAAACATTCAACTGGTTTGCGACGGTATCCTTGCACTCCCGAACGTAGCCATACTGGGCAAATGCCAGACTGGGTAACAGAAGCACCGAACATAGCAC
>JBJKQF010000233.1:0-4749 GCA_046705545.1 Terriglobia bacterium | reverse complement strand
CGCCATGTAGCTGTCCGCAAGAAAGCCCTCGTAGCCGTGCGGAGTGCCGTCCCAGGCTTTCCAATCATAGGTCATGCCGTTTGCGCCTCTGCCCTGGAAGCCCCCCGCTTCAAAGGAGCGCAGCATGGGAAACAGAATTGCGTCAGCCTCTTTCCGCCTCCCCAGCCTGTACAACGCCTGGAGCGTAAAATAGCTCATGGCCGCTGTGGCGCCGCCGTTTTCATAGATCTGGTAGCCATCAGATCCGTCCGCTTTTTCCGGCGCTCCCCACCGCTTGTTGTTTCTTGCATGGTAGTCATCACGGCGAATGGGAATCAGATTGCCGGGCAGGCCGTATTCAAAATGGGTGTAGCCCACCTTTTTCATCTTGGCTAACAAGTGGTCCATGATTGCGTTTGCCTTGTCCCGGGGAATCAATCCGTAGGTGATGGCCGCGCCGTTCACAAAAGTGAAGTCGTAATCGTGGAGTTTGCCATCTGCGCTCTTCCACCCCGCCAGCACTCCCGTCTTGGGATTATAGAAAGTCTTGTAATAGATGGACCGCAACTTCTTGGCTCGCGATGCGTAAAGCTGCGCGTCTTTGGGATGGCCCGCGCGCTTTGCCATCTCTGCCATGCCCAGCAGAGCGTGGTACCCAAGGGCGTTGGAGTATGCGTCCTCGTGGCCAAAACCAATGCAGTCCCACCAATTGACCGCGTGTCCGGGGTAGCGCGGAGGGTCCCAACTGCCCGAGTTGCCGCTCACCGGATCAGCCAGCAAACCGGAAGCGGGGGAATCCTCGGCAAGCATTTTGGCTGCCCAGCTTTTCAGCCCGGCGTAGTTCTTCTTGAGCCAAGCCGCATCCTCGCTGCCGCGCACATAATCCGCCGCGGCGATCAATAACGAGGGATAGGCGTCGAGTGAAGGAAAGGGATTCGTCCGGAAGTTGGGTCCGGCCATGCCGTATCCTCTTCCTCCCTTCAGATAGCGGTTCAGGCTCTGCCGGATAAGGTCCAGCGCGGTGAGCCCTGGCGCCAGCGGCGGCGTTTTCGCCGCCACGGCCGAGGATTCATAGAGCGTGAAGGCGCAGACATCACTGGTGGCATTGTTCGCCAGGGACTGATGGCGTGGGCTCAGCTGGAAAATGTTCAGCCAGTTGCGGCGGAAACCGTCAAAGCGCCGGTCACCCGCGATCCCCGGTACGTGCGGGTAAATGTCCACCACGTCCAGCGTATAGTTGAGACGCGGCCGCGCGGCGGTGGCCGCCGGAAAGGTGACCTTCACGTAGTCTTTTGTGATGTCACCTCCCGTGTTGATTTGAGAGTCAAAGGTCAGATAGCGCCGACCGCTATAGCCGAGCGAGAGCCCTTTCTCCTCGGGAGACGTAATGCGAAACGTTCCCTGGTCCGGCCAGTGCAGCAGCGCCGGCAAGCGCACGCTGCCATCTTTGTTCATCAGCCCCAGCAAAGTGGCTCGGGTAATGTTGACGTTGATGTCTAGCAGCATCGGCGCCGGAGGATTCTGTGCCGAATAGTTTGAGGTCAGATGAATCGTCTTTTGGGAAAACTCGAACGTCCACGCCGCGGGCTCACTCGCGGGAGCCCCGGCAACGCGGTACTCGATCTTCCGGCCAACCCGGGTGATCGTATACTCTTTCCCGTTGGCGGCAGGCGGCCGCAGCGGGTTCTTGCTCAACTTCTTCTGGCCCAGCGAATCCACCGCCAGCGCGGTGAAGTTTGGCACGTGCGCCGCCAGTTCCACGCGCATATAGGCGGATTCATACTGCGGACCGGCCCCTAGCGCATTTGCCGCGATGAGTGAGAGTGCGAGGAGCGCGGGCACGACGAGCCTAAATCGCTTCAGCATGAGTGGTCTCCGGCGGTATGCACCTTTGCCGATAACGCAGCGAGCTTTTTTGAGTGACGAATGCCAATCTGCCGACAGTGGAATAGCTCTTTGGAACTCTATTAATCTTGGCTTCCCGACAGGCCTGCAAGGCCGGTTCTCATTGTACTCCCTTCGCCAAGCGTTGGACTTCGCCCCAGCAACTTCCGGGCTCAGCATCTTGGAAGCAACATCCTCGCGCCGACTGCACAAGCACAAAGAGCTTGACGGTCCCCGGCAGCGATGCCAGAATCCAGGCCGCTGATGAATTCTTAGTGATTTAATTCGCAAACGAATTAATCCCCATTTGGAGCGATCACTTGGCAAAAATAAATCATTCCCTTATCGTGCTTTGCTTGCTGCTGGTTTTTGCGCCGCCGCTCTCCGCGGGTCCGCGCGAGCCTTTTACTCCCGCCGGGGCCTCAAGAATAGAGGTTAAGGCCGGCGGAGCCACGGGCTTCCTCTTCAAACCGGCGAAGGTCTTCAAAAGCGCCGGCCAGCCTTGGGTCTGGTACGCTCCAACGCTACTACGTGAGAAACCCCCGTTGCCCAATGCCAGCACACACTGGCTCTTCAAGAGACTACTGGCAAGGGGGATTTGGATTGCCGGTGTGGACGTCGGTGAGTCCTACGGCTCGCCCGCGGGGCGGAAAATATTCTCTGAGTTTTACAAAGACGTCACCTCGCAATTTCACCTTTCCACAAAGCCTTGCTTGCTGGTCCAGAGCCGGGGTGGCTTGATGGGAATCGGCTGGGCGGAGGAGCATCCCGCTGACGTGCGCTGCATTGCCGGCATCTACCCCGCGGTCAATCTTACCAGTTGGCCGCCTCGCGATTCCGCGCGGTTCAAGCAGGCGGCAGTGGCTTTCGGGTACGCTTCCCCGGCCGAATTCCAGAAGCATTTGATTGATCTCAGCCCCCTATCGCATTTGGCACCCTTGGCCAAGGCCGGGGTTCCAGTTTTTATTCTGCACGGGGATGCTGATCGGATCGTTCCGCTCGGGAAGAATAGCCGGCCGTTGGTTGCTGCCTACACGGCGCTGGGCGGCTCCGCAAAGCTCATCGTAGTCCACGGGAAGGGGCACGAAGAAGTGGATGAATTCTTCAAGTCCCGTCGAATCCTGGCATTTCTCCTGGATCATTCCGTGGATAAAAACTGAAGCCGGCGGCGCTTGACGTCCGCGGCCGGCTCCTCGCAGACCTTTGCAGCCGATATCAATTCTTGCCGTAGAAGCTTTTCAACCCACGGGCCTTATCTTGCGCCAAGCGGCTGAAAATCGCCAAATTCACCAGCCGCGCCGCTAGGGCTTCATCCAGCCATTGCGCGTCATCCATTTGTACATCGGTTGTATCCACTCATCGCGTGTGATCAAAAAAAGTCCGTGGTCTCCCTTCGGGAAGATCATCATCTCGACGGGCACCTTGTGGCGGCGGAGCGCTTCAAAAAAAGCGATGCTGTTGTCAACGTCCACAATGCTGTCGTCGGCCGCCTGAAGAAGAAGGGCGGGCGGGGTATCGTCCGTCACGTGCAGCTCATTGGAAAACAGGCGGACTAATTTATCCGAGGGATGCTTGCCTAATAGCGCATCCCGCGACCCCATATCCGTCAGGCCCTTCCTCATGCTGATGAGCGGGTAGACCAAGATCATGAAATCCGGCCGCAGATTGACGTGGTTGCTGTTGGGAATGTAAGACTTGTTGAAATGAGTGCCGGCGGTAGACGCCAGATGCCCTCCGGCTGAAAATCCCATCACCCCTACCTTGTGGGGATCGATGTGCCATTCTGAAGCGTGCTCGCGCACCAGCCTGATGGACTGTTGCGCATCCTGCAAGGGTCCGAAGGATTTGTTCTGCATCGTGACGTCGCTCGGGAGGCGGTACTTCACTACAAACGCCGCGACACCCCGGTTCTGCAATAACTTGGCGATAACCGAGCTTTCCATGGGGAGGCCCTCGCCGACGTAGCCTCCGCCCGGGAAGATGATGACACTCGATCCGACGGATTTGTCCGGCGCCGGGAGGTAGGCGGTAATGGTGGGCCTGGAGACATTCTTCTCAAAAGGCCATCCGAGGAACGTCCCTTGTTTTTCCTCGTTTGGAGCTCCTGTCGAGTCTGGAATCGCGCCTTCGTATAGCGGCATCGTCCAGGGCTGCTTTGCGATTGCGTTCCGCCATTTGGACGGAATCGTCGGCTGTGCGGGCGGAAGATAGGTTTGTTGCGGTAAGGCTGGTCCTGCTAGTAGAAATATTGAAGCTAATAACGCCGCAAAACGCATGTCTCGCGAACTCCCTTCTGCTCGGCAGCGAACCAACGCTTGCCGGGACACCGCATTTTACGCTGAATTCCCCAAGGAATCGAAGCTGTTTCCCTCCTGGGTATGCGGAGTTTTTGCTCTTGCCGGCATATTGTGCCCTACTACAGGAGGCAGGCTAGGTCATTCCGGAAGCCTTAATCTGACTAGTTGCCGTTGGCCTTTCATTTGGGAAGAAAGTGCGCAGTCACAATCAACTCCACATCCTTCTCAAACCTGTTGAGCAAGAAAAACTCGAACGCTTGCGGCTCGGGAGACGCTTCCAAGGGGATGGACCACGCCTGCCAGCAGACCGTCGCCTGGAGTTTCGGCCCCAGCACCGGGCGGCATTCGGCATCTCTCCCGGCAAGCCGCCCGCGCAGGTCAAAATTCTTTCCCACGTCAAATGACAAGTAGGCCAGGGAATCCTTTCTCATCTGCACCTCAACCGCCAGCGTTCCACCGCTTCCACATTTCGGCGCCTCTCCCTTGATCACTAGTCCTGAAGCTTTGCTGGAGGTTTCGATGGCGAGTTCGCGGCTTGGTTCGCGGAAGGGGCCGGGAATCGGCTCGGAGGAGAACTCACGATTCAGAG
>JBJKQF010000232.1:0-5233 GCA_046705545.1 Terriglobia bacterium | reverse complement strand
GGATTCCCTGCAAAATTCCTCGGGGCTTCAGCCCGTGGGAATTTTCAGCGGCTAAAGCCGGGCGGCCAGAGCGCCTCTTGATGGCACGGATAAATCCGTGCCCTTTCGCCCGAAGCAGATCAGGTAGCCACACTCAGCGCTCTTCAGTGTGGGGATTTCAAACGCAAAGGCCCACGGTTGGGAGGGCGTCAACCGTAGCTGCAATGCTTGCATCGGGCGGGGGTGGAGGAAGTCCGCAAAATTTTCTCCACAGGAAGGGGTCACTGAAAGCATGGGAAAGCGGATGCGGTACGGAGTGATGCTGTTTTGCGGTTTCATGGCGCTCAGCCCGCAGGGCCTTTGGGCGAAGCACGGGCATCCGCAAGCGGAGGAACTGCTGGCGCGCGCGCGCCAGGTGATGGAGATCCGCTCCGCGGGGGATACGCCCTTCCAGTTGAGCGCGCAGGCGACGATTTTCCTCGCGGACGGAAAGCAAGAAAAAGGAACCTACGAGCTGCTGTGGCTTTCTCCCGAGAAATGGCGCGAACAAATTTCTTTTCCCTCCTTCCGCCGCCTGCGAATCCTTGTGGGAAACCGGATGTGGACCCAAAGCCCCTCTGAAATCCCGCCCTACCCGGTCTACGAGGTGGAGCAGGCGCTCGATTTCAGGTACGCGCTGATGCTCAGGAACGGCCGCAAGCTCTCCATGGTGGAAACCGGCGAGAAACACGGCGTTCTGCAAAGCTGTCTTGAAATGAAACCTAAGCTTAGGACTGGCGCGAAGCTTTGCTTTGACCCCACCACGGGGGTGTTGCGAAGTAACGGGGAGACGACGTACTCCGATTATGCGGCCTGGGGCAGCAAGCTCTTCCCGCGCACTGTGAACGACTATTCAAACGGGGCCCGGCGCATGGAACTCAAAGTCAGCCGGCTTGCTGCTGTCAGCAGCCCTGCCCCCGGCCCGTTCGTTCCGCCTGCGGGAGCAAAAGAGACGCCGGGGTGCCAGGACCCTGTCTTGCCGAAAACGCGGAAAATTGTCATTGCCAAATACCCTCGCCGCGCGCAACACATGAGGCGCCAGGGCGACGTCTTGGTGCTTGCCATGGTCGGAACCAATGGAAGGCTTCAATATGCCCGCGTGGTGAAGTCGCCGGGACCTTCTTTCACTAATGCCGTGTTCGCAGCGCTCCCCCAGTGGAAGGTGAAGCCCGCATCCTGCGGCGGAACCCCTATTCCCTACGTGGATGCGATTGAAATCAGTTTCAAACTGTACAAGTCCTATTAGGCAGCAAGTAGCGCAGAGTTGTTTTATAACTCTGCGGGATTTGATCTTGCGAATGGTTTTCGATTTTCCTGAGGAACGCGGGCGCACGGCCCTGCGCCCCTACTAAAACCCCCGGCGCACAACGCGCGGGGCTGCGGCCTTAAATAAGGGCTGGATGCCGTTTCAAGACAGATTTCCTACCCTACGCGGTCCCGGGAATATGCAGCTACAAGCTTTCCAGCGCGGTCCTTAGCGGGCCGCTTCCATCAGGTTGGCAGCCGTGTTGGAGGACGCGTTGCTGGTTTCCGAACCCAACGCTTTCATGGCGACAACCGCCACTAGACAAACCAGAACCAGAAGCAAGGCAGATTCGGACAGGCCCTGGCCCTGCTCATCTTTCCATAATCCGCAGAAGATCTTCTTCATCGGGGGTGCCTCCTTTGCGGGCAAGATTGCTGAGCGCGGCGCAGGCGTCCGCATCTTTTTGAGCAGGTGGATTCGCGTTCGTAGCCGGCATGAGCAAAGGGCATTCAGCATGGTCAGGCCCTCACCGCATCGGAGATAAAATCTTTAAATACTCGCTAGCTCTCATCAGACGAGATCACCGTGATTCGGACCAGCGCATCCGGTGATGCCGCCCCGGGCGCTGGGGCAAGTTCACCGGCGCCCCAAGAGAGTTCCCGCCAAAGCTGAGGAGGCTTCAGCCCCTGGAGATTTCGAGCGTCTAAAGCCGGCCGACCGAGGCGCGTCTCCGTGGCGCGAATAAGTCCGTGCGCTTCCACCCGGCGCAAGGCACGCAACTCCCTGCGCGCGGCGCGGCGGCTGCGGCCTAAAAGAAGGACCGGGCGCCGCAGCTACACCGCTCCCTGCCCCGCGCGACCCTGGGGATTGGCTGCTACAGATTTTCCAGCGTGTTCCCTAGCTGGATGATTCCGTCAGGTTGGCAGCCGCGTTGGAGAACGCGTTGCTGATTCCCGAACCCAACACTCCCATGGCGGTAACCGCCACCAGGGAAATCAGAACCAGAAGCAAGGCATATTCGGTCAGGTCTTGGCCTTGCTCATCTTTCCATAATCCGCGAAAGATCTTCTTCATTGGGGGTTCCTCCTTTGCGGGCAAGATTGCTGAGCGCGGCGCAGGCATCGGCGTCTTTTTGAGCAGGAAGGCTCGCGTTCGCAGCCGGCAAGAGCATCGGGCATCCAGCATGGTCAGGCCCTCACCGCATAGGAGATAAGATCTTTAGCTACTAAGTAGCGCTGATGTGACCAGACTACAGTGATCCAAATCACCGCATCCGGTGACGCCGCCCGAGGCGCGGTTTTTGCGACCCGACGGAGCCGAACCAGCCCGCAATGGGGGTTGCCGCCTCCCACCCCAGGCGGCCGCCTTCTGGCCCTTTAGTTCCTTGCGTTCCCACAAAGGCCGGTATATATCCTGATCATGATTCTGGGGCCCGCACGCCTTGCCATAGCGGCCATGGGCGCGCCACGCGGGTATTTGCGCATTCATTTTGGCAGGAGGAGTTTATGAAGATTCGAGCTATCGGCCAATGGTTTCTGATTTTCAGCTGCCTGGGCCTGCTTTGGAGCGGCAGCGCCCGGGAGTCGCTGGCCGGGCAGAATTACCCGAACCATGTGACCGTGTTCGGCGGCCAATCCGCCGCCCCGGCGCCCGCTCCCGAGCCGGTCGACCCGGCCGAGAAAGCCGACATCGAGCAGCTGATGGAGCTGGCGGGAGCCAAGGCGACCTTCACGCACATGGTCAATACCATGACGAAGGATATGGAGCCGCTGCTTCTCCACGCGCTGCCGCCCGGTGAGTACCGGGCGCAGCTGGTGCAGCTCTTCTTTGAGAAGTTCCGCGCCAACGCGGACGCGCAACATTATTTGGACATGGCTGTCCCCATCTACGCCGAGTATCTCTCCGACGAAGACATCAAGGGACTGATCCAGTTCTACAAGACGCCCCTGGGGCAGAAGTGGATCAACGTGCAGCCAAAGGTGCGGGCGGGATTGCTGCCCGCCTCCCACGCGTGGGGCAGAGAGCTGGGACGCGAAACCATGCTCGAAGTGCTCCAGGAGCATCCTGATTTGGCGCAGGAACTGAAGGCGGCGGCAGAACAAGCCAAGCATCAGCAATAAGGGGCGGTGGCAAGCGATGGACGAATCCACATCCGGCAAGTATGAGCTGCGGCTGAGCGGAGATCCGGCACAGGCCGGGGGTGCGCCCCGCTCCGCCTGGGGACTGCGGCAGGTGTTCGACATCCTGCTGCTGACGCCGGGCATCATTCTGTGCCTGCTCGCCCAGGACTTTTATCCTCCACTCGATGGCCGCGCCTCGATGGGATGGATGCTGGGCCTCTTCTTGACGCCCGTCGCACTCCAGGTGCTGGGCGCAGTCATCAAGCGGCCGGCGGCGGACTCACAGTTCTGGCCGATCGTCTATCGCAGCTCCAGCGCCGCGCTGGTGGCGCTCGCGCTCATCCTCTTTCTGAACGGCGGGCTCGACCATTCTCCGGCAAGCTCCATGACCGCGACCGTCGTCAAGAAGAGCGCTTACCATGGAAGGCGCGCGGACAATTACACCCTGGTGGTCACTTCCTGGCGGCCGGGCAAGGGCGTCGAATACTTCGGCGTCGGCGAGAGCGTCTACGAGCGCGCCCGGGTCGGATTGACCATCACCGTGCCGGTTCACCGGGGCGCCTTCGGCCTGGCCTGGCACGGCCCCATCACACCTGAATGAGCGGAAATTCAGAAGTGAATTCCGCAGCGAATCCAAATCCTCTCCAGGGCGAGGAATAGCCCATCGAACGCCTGCGATGAATTAGAATGAGGAAGCCGCATCGAATCCCTCCAGATAGAAAAAGGGACGGCTACCGAGCGATCAGCGTGAATTGCAGGGAAAACGGCTTGCGAAAGAAACTTTGGAGCCGAAGCGTCCGGAGTCTGGCCGCGGGCCGCGCGATCTTCATGTGGGGTTGCCTCAGCGTCCTGGCTTTCGGACTTCCAGCGCGGGCGCAACAACCCGCCGCAGCGCCGGGGACGGCGACATCTACGGCACAACAGCCGCCCGGCCAGCCATGGACGGGAAGCATTACCGGAACCGTGGCTGACCCCACCGGAAGCGCCGTGATGGGGGCGCGCGTCAGCTTGACGCGCGAAGGCCAATCCGGCGCCCAGAAAACGCTAACCGGAGAAGATGGACGATTCTCCTTTGCGGGCGTCGCGCCCGGGCCCTTTACGCTGACCATTACGGCCGCAGACTTCACCACACAGTCCGTCCCTGGGATTCTGTATCATGGGCAAAACTGCGCCCTGCCGCGCATCGTGCTGGCGGTAGCCAAGGTGGTGACGGCTGTGGAAGTGACCCCTTCGCGCGCGGAAATGGCAAAGTACCAGCTCGAGGACGAAGAAAAGCAGCGCGTCTTCGGCTTCGTTGGCTATTTCTACGTCACCTACATTCCCATCGCGGCGCCGCTTTCTGCGAAGCAGAAATTTCAGCTCGCCTGGAAGTCCACCGTCGATCCGGTCACCCTTATCCTGACCGGGGCTACCGCGGGTATCGAGCAGGCGGCTAACGGCTTCCAGGGATACGGACAGGGAGCGCAGGGTTACGGCAAACGCTACGGCGCTACCTACGCCGACCTGGTGGCCGGAACTTTTATCGGCGGCGCTATTCTGCCCTCGCTGCTGAAACAAGACCCGCGCTACTTCTATAAAGGAACCGGCAGCAAGCGATCGCGGTTTCTCTATGCGCTGGCCAATGCGGTGATCTGCAAGGGCGACAACGGGCGCTGGCAGCCCAATTATTCGAATATGCTCGGAAACCTGGCCGCGGGCGGCATCTCAAACCTCTACTACCCGGCGCAGAACCGCCAGGGAGTGGGATTGACGTTTGAAAACGCACTGATCGGAATCGGCACCACCGCCGCTGCAAACTTGATTCAGGAATTCCTTATCCCCAAGCTGACTCCGCCCCACGCTCCCCACC
>JBJKQF010000231.1:0-3935 GCA_046705545.1 Terriglobia bacterium | reverse complement strand
GATTTGTGTTAACTTGAAATCGTGCGGGCGCGCCGATCAAACCCGCCAGCCTCGCCGTATCCGCTGGCGCAGGGCCCTGATCTAGTTTTCCGCGCGCCCCGGCACTGCTGGCAGTCGTCTTCAGGGTTGTCACACTTCTCCTTGAATTGTGACTAATCGCTTTCCACTTGGCCATCCTAGCGCCCGGTCATGGAAAGCGCGGCATCGGGAAGGCGGTTCCCCTGCAGTTTGATCTTCGCGAGCGCAGCGCCGATCTCATTCAGACCGGCTGCCGTGAGCTCGATCTCGACCGCGCTTAGATTCTCCTCAAGCGGATTGAGCTTCTTGGGGATCTTTGTGGCGATTCAGGAAGAGCGAGCACGCCGCGCTGAGGAATTACGGCGGGTCCAACTGGCAGCGTGGGAAGAATAGTCTCGTCCGGGCGAAACCGGAAGGTACCGCGTCGTGATTGCCACTTAGCGTTTTTGCGTTGGCGCTCCGGGGAAGTCGCGTGTTACGGCTGAGATATAGCTTAAATTCCGCATCCGCCTGACATTTAATGTAGTTAGCAGGTAAGTAAAGGCCCGGGATGAGGTCAAGTCAACGGAGGAAGGGGGAAGTACCTACCGGGAAAGATTCGGCTACACCCCGACCTTTTTGGGATCGGGACGCGCCACGATGGTAGCGCACGGTGAGAATTGACAGGAGATAGGGCAGCGTGAAAGTGTACCTGGGCTCCCCATTTTTATCTAAGGTCCCCCTGTCCTGCATTCAGCTATTGACAATGGTGATAGAGTGAATTCAATAGTGCGTGTTGTTCGAGGGGCGGTCGGCATCGACGCAGCAGGCTACCCCTCATTATCACCGTCTGGGGCTATCTCAACTCAAGAGAGGAATCCATGGATCATTCAGCTTGGAAAAGAGCGACGGTCTTTTCGATGGTTCTCTGCACACTGCTGGTCGTTATCGGGTGTGGGCGGAGCGTCCAGGGCACCTACACGTCCACATCGGGTACCGTGATCCTCCAACTTCGCTCGGGCGGAGAAGCATCTTTCACCATGATGGGCGAGACGCAGGCGTGCACCTACAAGGTGAACGAGAAAACCGTTCATCTGACTTGCGGCAAGCATGAGCTAAATTTCGACATTATGGACGACGGCTCGCTGAACACCAATTCAGAGTTTGTTGGGGTGTTGAAGTAATCGAAATAGCACGCGCAGGCTATTGCCCAGGCGAAAAATGCTAAAACGAAGCTGCAGCCGGAAGTGGGGCAAGCTCCTTAGTCCAATCTCTAGCGGCACGCGGTGACGCGCGTCCGCTGCACGGGCTCGACAGTCAGCACGAGCCGTCTGCGAGGTGAACTCAATGTTTGACTCCAAGAGTTGTTCTCGCCGGTTTTCGCTCGGTTTCGCATCCGTTGTGTTCGGACTTGCGTTTTGCGCCTGTCTGGAGGGCGCACAAGCGCAGAAGACGGACTACGAGCTGAACACCCCTTATGTCTGTCCCAACGGCACCAGCTACACCTTCACGAAACGAACGGGCACTGGTTATGCTTCTATGTGCTATTACACCATCAAGCATAACGGCCGCCTGTTTACCAAGGCGGTCAGCGCGTGCCGCCAAATGACCGGCTATCTGCGTGGATGCAAGTTGCAGCGTACCGCATCGGCGCCCGCCGCGAACCGAACGCAGGCCACCTTGCCAACGACCGAGGATTGGCACTCGCGGCCGACGAATCCGGCTTACCTAGCTGCGATGCCCTACGTGGAAAAGGTAACGACCACAATTAGCGGAACCAGTCCCGACGATACCCTGGCGCGCCGTGTGACGGTCTTCAATGGTCTTCGCGAGATGATCATGCACCTGCGCGACGCGAGCCGTCCCTTTGGAAGCCCGTGGACCCTGGACGAGATGCGCATCCGATACGTCTACTATCTTGCGGCCAAAAAGATTACGGACGATTACGCCAGGACGCACACCCCCTCGGAAACGAGTAACCTCAGCCACAAGTCCGGCCATTATGAATTCATGGACGATGCGTTTTACCGGCAATGGACGCAGGTGCTGCTGCCGAAGGATTTTCTCGATGCCTACAACAAGGCTGCTTGGGGAATGTTGGCACAGTACAGCGCCCACGTTGACCAGGAGCGCAAGCAAGCCGAGGAGTGGACTGCCCGGCAAAAGGCCGCCCAGCAGGCCGCGGCGCGGGGTACCTCGGGGCTCCCCAACGGCCCGGGCTACGTGGCGGCGCGGCGCTGCCTGGAACTCGGCGGAAGTGAGCTCCAGTGCCTGGGCAAAGGTCTGAGCACCAGCTTTTTCGGTTTGGTCGGCATGAAGAAGAGCAACCTCTTTCCGACCTCCTCCTACACCGGACCCACCTTGACAGGGCAATTCAAGAGCGGGAATGGCATTGGCGCCAATTTCCTTGAGACCACGGTCGCCGTCGGCAACTGTGGGAAGCTCATCATCGCCCCCCTTTCCTACACAATGGAAAGAAGGGGCAGCGAGATTTTGGTTCACGTAAAGAACTCGCCCTCGCCGGTCACCTTTGTCCTGGAAGCTGATGGTAGGCTTCAGGGACCCTCATCCGCCGAAGTGGCGGGAAAGGTGATTACCGGCTATCAGAAGGTCTGGGTTGCGGGTGTCACCACAATCGGCCATACGGAGACCTCCACGCAGCGGCTGTCCCCCATGGAGAAACCCGAATACGAGGTCGAAAACCGCATCGTGCAAGACGAAGGAGCAGGAAACTACAAAGTCTCCACGTATGTACCGGGGTCCACCGGACCCGGTCATTGGGCAATGGTGCCGATTTACGCTCCCAAGACCCAAAGCTGCGCGATAGGGGCTCTGATGCCTGCCGGGCCCACGCCCATCAATCCTGGCGTGCTGACGGTTGTCGCCAGCGCGGTCAATGCGATTACCGGACAAGCGTCTTCGAGCGCGGACAAGGCTCAAATGGAGATGCCGCCTCCAGGGATTCGCATGGCCGGTGTTTACACAAGCCAAGGCGGACTCAAAGCGGAGTTCGCGACCGCCTCGGTTGTGCTCGATTGCGGAGAGGCGCACGTCCGGGACAAATACACGGTCGAGCGAAAGGGCGGCCAGATTCTCATCCATGTTCAGAATCCCGCTTCGCCCTTCACGGCAACCGTTCAACCCGATGGATCGCTCTCCGGGCCTGCCAGCGTAGAGGTCGCGGGACGCGTCGCCACGGGCATGACCGGCGATCAGGTCAATTATGTGTCGCGCCATGCCCAATGCGGTTCAGGCAGGCTCTTTCCCAATGGAGCGGCTGTGCAGGCGTCGTCAGGTTCGGCCGTCACGGGTCCGCGGCAGGTCGCAGCAAGCGCACCCGCGGTGTTGTCCGTGGCTTCCGGGTTTCCCACCGCTGGGAATCCCCTGGCCGGGAGATGGGTTTTTCTAATGGACGAAACGATGGACAACGTGGCGAGTGATGCCGGCCTTCACCCTCCGGCGGGAATTACCGCGTGCCAGGCGTGGGCCCAAATTGGGGCTGCCTGCCGACCTGCCACGAAGTGCGCCCCGCTGTTGTCCACGATCAACAAACACACTCCGGGGAAATTCAGGATGCCGGCAAGCGGACGCGGTGCGTTTCCTTCCGGCGTTCACGCCGGAACCTATTACGTGCTTACTATTGCCAGGGTGAATAACGCCGCCGAATGTTGGAACGTTAGAGTAAATCTCACACCCGGCAGCAACGCCGTAACTCTCAGTACCCGGAACGGAGAGAAGCTCAGGTAGTGGGATGCATTTGAGGTGATCGGGTCTTGGTACCAAGCGATGGGAGAGAGTTTGCAACACAACATTTGACTGTAAGACGGGTCTTGCTGTAACCCGAGGGCTATAGGCCGCCAGTACTGGTGACGTCTGTACCCAGGCCAGGATTGTGTGGTCCCAGCGTCACGGTTCAGAATGTTGCTGGTATGCTCACC
>JBJKQF010000230.1:0-4744 GCA_046705545.1 Terriglobia bacterium | reverse complement strand
TTTTGCGCCCGCTTCGTAAACGTCCGGTTGAACCGTCAGCGTCAGGTTTCCGAGTGTTAATGTGTTGCGGTGGTCCATCTGCCGGAGCAAGATGCCGGGCGGCAGCGTCTCGTAATAGATCCGGGCTTTCAGTTCCGGGTGCAGGGCTTCAAAGGCCTCCATCAACTGCGGAAGTACCATAAATTGGTTACCCCCGATAAAGAGCACCAGTTTGGCGTCTGCAGGATTGCCGTGCAGGTCAGGCACGTTATCCACGTCTGCGACCTGAAAACGATAGCCCTGGTAGCCGGCGGGATTGTTTCTGAGCCCACTCCAGGGCGGCGGAGTGTATTTCTGAGCGTGCGCCGGTGCAACTAAGCAAAACACCATGCACACCAGCCCTGCTGCAACCAGAGTCAAATTCGAGGTCTTCGTCATGTTGCTTGCCCTATCGAGCCGGAGACTCGATCCTTAGCCCGCCGCCGATCACGCAACGGTGATGTAGCTGAAATGGGCCTCAAGCTGGAGAACGGCAATGATTGTCACCATCGACGGAACGACCGTGGTTCCTGGCAAACGATGGGCGATAAGGTCTTTGACGATGGTTTCCGGTTGCTCCTTCAAACCAAGGCGGGTAATTAATTTGCGGGATTGCTCTTCGGTAGCGGTATGGCAGATTAGGAAATGGACTCCTCGAGCCTGTAATCCCTGAATGCTCTTATCCTGGTAGATCGATTGTTCGTCGTCCGGATTGTGGTTGGACTTGACGGCGTGACTCGCGTAAAACAGGTTGCGGGAGGCGAACTTGCCGGTCTTGGGATCTTTCAACCCGGCAAACTCTCCCAAGCGATACTTTGCCCACATCGCATCATCAAAGTTCAGTAGGTTCGCCGCGCCGTGCAGCGCCGCGACCAAATTGATTTCCCCAGGCTTCGCCCCAAAACTGAACTGGAAACCGTTCAGGGAGTTCTTGATGTTGTTGAGGAACACCCCATCATTAATCTTTGCAACATCGTACACCTGGCGGTAGGGCGCCGGTCGGTGCATGATGCCGTCCAACCCCGTGTGTGACCAGTCACGGGGTTTTTGGACCAACTGCGCCGCCGCCTTGGGACCAAGCGCCGCTGCCGCAACGCTGCCCAAGCCGAAAGCGATAAAATTCTTTCGAGAAATCTTCATCGTCTTTGTCCTCTTTTCGAAATCTATGTTTGTCCCCGCCAAGAGACGTATCCAGCGCCTCCTGCCCCTCGCCCTAGGTCATGATATATCAGATATCTCCAAATAAGCAAGGCGAGTTTTCATCCCAGTCAGCCGCGCTTGATCAGGCAAGCCCGCGGAGCGTTCAGATGACCGCTGCCATGCCGTCAAGCCGCCGGCCGAACGCGCGCGGCGCCTATTTTCAGCAAGTTGGTTGGAGAAGATTTTGCCCGAGTTCGCACCAAGGATTTCCAGCGCTGAACCCATCACCTGGGGCAGGTTTGAAGCTCTGGGCCGTTTGCAGTGGAGAGCCGGCCCCATCCACAAGAGTACTGGCGGGTGAGGAGCTCGTTCAAAAAGCTAAGACATAGAGATCCATCGGAAACGTTGAAGGCTCAAAGAGGACCTAGCTGGCTCTTGACCTATTGCCCAAATTGTCTCCCAGGGTGATTGCCCTGTCCGGCTCCCGCAGATGGTTGATTAATTTTGTGCGCACGGTTCTGATATGTTGAGCCATCAGTCGCGCCGCCATTTCCCGCTTCCCGTTTTCCAGTGCGTCGAGAATTTCAAAGTGCTTCTTCACTGAAGCCTGGCTTGAGAGTTCAAACGTCTTACGCCGCAGGATGAGCATCTGATTCCGCATGTTTTCCAGCATCTTCCGCAGTCGCGAATTGCTGCTGGCCTGAGCTAAAGCTGCGTGAAAGGCGGCATCCTCAAACATGTATTTGAACTTGTCCTGATTTTGCTGACAGGTTTGTGCGGCGCAGGCGGCTCGTCTCATCCGGCCCAGAACCTTCGAATCCAGCACAGCGTTTCGCACCACCAGGGATTCCAGGACTTCGCGCAGTTCGTAGATCTCTTCGATATCATGGATCGAAAACTCCGGCACGAAAGCGCCACGACGGGGAACGATCTTGATCAGTCCCTCGGATTCAAGAAGGTTCAAAGCTTCCCGGATCGGAGACTTGCTGATCCCGAAAAGGCTGGCAAAATACCCCTCTGTGAGGTGCTGATGGCTATCGAGCCGTCCATGGAGGATCTCGTCGCGAATCAGACGGTAAGCCTGACGAGTGAGGTTTTCTGGTATTTTCAGCTTCAAAGTTTGTCTCCATCAAATCGCACGATTTTGGCTGGCACATAGAGCCCATTCCATACTACATGTCTCGAGCTGAGCTTGTGGATTCGCTCCTCCTAGCGCCACTCTTGCCCATACCATTTCACCTAACGTGCCAGCTAGGGCAACCTCTTCTATCTCTAGTTCTGAAACCGAAACAAATAATCCTTCCGTCGTGCTCGGCTCCCCGTCTGGAGGGATTGAATTTCCACGAATCTCAACCCCTCCAGCAAATCAGCTTCAGTTCCGTCATCTCCTCGACGGCATACCGCGGGCCTTCGCGCCCAACGCCACTCTGCTTCACGCCGCCGTAGGGCATGTGGTCCACGCGAAACGCCGGAACGTCATTGACGATCACCCCTCCCACGCGCAGCTTCCGCGCTGCGTCGAATGCCCTGCCGATGTCGCGCGTGCAGATGCCGGCCTGCAAGCCGTACTGGCTACCGTTGACAGCCTCGATGGCATCTTCTAGCCGCTTGTACCGGTGAAGGACCACCAGCGGGCCAAAGGCTTCCTTGCAGCACACTTCTGCGTCCGCGGGAGCGTCCGCCAGAATGGCCGGCTCGATCGTTGTCCCGCGCCGCTTGCCTCCCGTCACTAAGCCCGCCCCGCCTGCGCAAGCCCGCGCAATCCAGCTCTCGACGCGCTCCGCGGCCGCCTCATTGATCAACGAAGAAATGTCCGTGCTCTCTTCCAGCGGATGTCCGATTTTGAGCGCTTGGGTTGCCGCCGCAAAGCGCTCGGTAAACTCCTTTGCGATGGACTCCTGGACGTAGATATTCTGGACTGAAATGCACACTTGGCCGGAATGGGCAAAACCACCCGCCACGCAGCGCGGCACCAGCGCTTCAAGATCGCAATCCGGCTCCAGGATGACCGACGAGTTTGAGCCCATTTCCAGCGTCACCCGCCGCAATCCGGCCGCAGCGCGGATTTGCCGGCCAACCTCGACGCTGCCGGTGAAGGTCACCATGGCGACTCGAGGGTCGTTGACGATCTGGCGCCCGGTTTCCTCGCCTGGGCCCGTCACCACGTTATAAGCGCCCACCGGCGCTCCAGCTTCCTGGATCAAGCGGGCCAGGCGCAGGGCACTGAGCGGGGTGTTCTCCGAGGGCTTGTGCACCACGCTATTACCCGCCGCAAAAGCGGGGCCGATTTTGTGCAGAGCCAAGTTCAACGGAAAGTTGAACGGCGTGATGGCCGCAATGGTCCCCAGCGGTTCCCGCACCGTCATTGCCCAGCGGCCCCTGCCGTTCGGAGCCGCCTCCATGGGAACAACCTCCCCCCTCAGGCTTCGCGCTGCCTGGGCGGAAGCAATCAGCGTTTGCCGCGAACGTGCGGCCTCTCCTCCTGCCTCGCGAATGGGCTTGCCGCATTCCAAGCTGATCAGCCTGGCAAATTCCTCAAGATCGCGTTCCAGCAGAGTTCCCATGCGGTCGAGCAGCTCCGCGCGCGCTCCTTGAGTCAGGCGGGCCATCGCCTCAGCGCCCGTTTGCGCCGCGCGGATTGCGCGATCCACAATGGCGGCGTCTGCGTCATAGACTTCCGCCACCGGCGTGCCATCGAAAGGAAGTCTGATCGTCCGCACGCTGGAAGTGCGCACCCATTCATCACCGATCAGCATGGCCAAATCTTGCTTCTTGATCGCTGTTTCTCCCATGAGCGTTAACCCCCGGATGAATTCATAAACCCTGGAGCCCCCACATATCGCTGGCATTCAATCTGACCGCGCAGGGCCGGCAAAGCCTGCGAGAAAGGATTCAGCGCCAAGTGTGTGCAGTCCAAACTGGACCGAGGAATGATCTATCAAGCGCCCCAGCCACGTGGGAAGAAGCTTGTTCTCACATTGCCATGATATATGCTTATCGATACCAGTCACAAGGTTCCCTTCCCGCAGCCCCGGCTCGGACAAAGTTCCCGCACCGGCGTGTAACCCGGCGTCGAGGGTCCCATTTATCCAGTCCCTGTGTTAGGATTAAAGATTGCTCCCCGCGCACCCGGAAGCGTCCGGTCCTGCCGGGGAGATTTTCTCGTATTGTTGTCAAATGCAGAGTCAGGGCGCTGGCCGCCCTTTGCGGCGCTAAAGCACTTGATCTGCTCCGATGACGTAGATCGAACCGGTCGTGGACCGGCCGACACCCGTTGGTTACAGCAAAGGCTTTCGCAAGCTAACGACGCAGGAATCGCCACAATTTAGGCCCGTAGCTCAGTCTGGTTAGAGCGCTACCTTGACACGGTAGAGGTCAACGGTTCGAGTCCGTTCGGGCCTACCACTTAAATCCTTAAACAACAGCGGATTGTGGGTCATCTCCCCTTTGCTGATTTTGGTCAAAACAGGGTCCATGGGGTCCATTTACGTTCAACAGGCTATTTTTCGCAGCCATTTCTTGAGCAAACTCACTCCCAAAATGTGTATATCTGGAAGTGACTTTCAGGGAGCTATGACCCACCCAC
>JBJKQF010000229.1:0-3496 GCA_046705545.1 Terriglobia bacterium | reverse complement strand
CCGTCATCGGAAGCGAGGAAGGCGGCGATGGAGGCGATGTCGCCGGGCTGGCCGATGCGACCGAGGGGGGTACGGGCGATGGCTTCTTTGTGAAAATCGGTGCCGAGGAAACCGGCGGCGTGGACGCCTTCGGTCTCAATCAGGCCGGGATTGATGGCGTTGACGCGAATTTTACGCGCGCCAAGCTCCAGTGCCAGCGAACGGGTGATGGAATCGACAGCACCCTTGGTTCCCGAATACACCGCAGCCGAACCGACACCGTTGGAAGCGACGGAACCGATGTTGATGATGCTGCCGCCTGCCGCGTTAAAGTGACGCAGAGCCGCCTGCGAGGTGAGAAGCAGGCCGAGGACGTTCACGCTGAACTGCTTGTAGTAGTGCTCGCGCGTGATGGCGTCGACGGGGGCGAACTCGTATACGCCGGCGTTGTTGACGAGGATGCTGATGGGGCCGAGTTTTTGGGCGACGGTGTCGATGAGGGGGCCGATGGAGTCAGGATCGGCGAGATTGGCCTGGACGGCAATGGCCTTGCCGCCGGCGGTCTCGATGTCGGCGACGACTTTTTCGGCACCGGCCTTGCTGCCCGCGTAGTTGACTGCGACGGCGGCGCCGCGGGAGGCAAGCTCGCGGGCGATGGCCGCGCCGATGCCCTTGGATGCGCCGGTAACCAGCGCGACTTTGCCTTGAAGACTGCTCATGGGGTGCTCCTTTTAGCGGGTTAGCGGGTTAGCGGGTTAACGAGTTAGCGGGTTAACGAGTTAGCGGGTTAGCCGGTCAGCGAGTTAGCGGGTCAGCAAGTCAGCGTGCCCGCGACGAGACCCGAAGCCGTTGTCGCTTCGACATTTCGACGACTATCGAAATGATGAGCGGAAGCGGAATTGGATTCAGGGGTGCTGTGGAAATTCTCTAGTAGATAGCCGTTTCTTCTCGAAGCCCTTAAGGAGCGTCGCCGTTCCAGCTATTCTTTCGCCCCCGTTCGGGGGCTGGAACGATCTCCCCTGGTTCCATCTCCCCAGGCTTGCGCCATGGGGCTACCGTCTGGCGCCCGCCACGCGGGCTCATCGGACGGCGGCGATGCGTAATGGAGAGAATTGAAGTCGCGCCACGCTAGCGGGTGGAGCAGGAGGTGGGTTCGAGGGCGGTGAGCTGGGTGGCGAGGGATTCGAGAACGCCGGGGCGGAGGGAGAGGTAGTGGAATTTGCCTTCGCGGCGGATCTCAATGAGGCCGGCGGTTTCGAGTTCCTTGATGTGGTGGGAGAGGGTAGCTGCGGAGATGGGCATGGCGGCGCGGACCTCGCCACAGGCGAGCGGGCAGCCGGCTTTGGCGATGCGTTCGAGGAGTTCGAAGCGGCGCGGGTCGGCGAGGGCTTTGATGATGGCGATGCGGCGGGCGCGGGTGAGGCGGATGGGTTTGGGGGTGGATGGCGCGGGTTGGTGGGGCGTGGTTCGCGGCATGGTCTGGCTCTGGTGGTTCGATGTAATGGTAACGCGGGTCGGAAAAGAGCATCGGAGTGCGCGGGCTTCAATCGGTCGACTTTCCATCTATCTACAATTCATAATTTGGACCGACTAGATTCCGAACATCTCCCAGAGCTTCCTTGCGGACTCGACGATTTCGAACCCAAGAGCTGCCGATCCCAGGAGGTTTTTAGCGCTCTCAAGCCATTTCCGGATCTTCGGTCGGTCTGGCTCGATTTCTTCTGTGAGTTCTTCCCGGACCTTTCGTAGTTCATGCTCTGCTTGCCGGAGATTCGCATTTCCCGGGGTCAATGGCTCGATTCTCTGAATGGTTTCATCGAGCGCAGAGATTCGCTCTTGTCTCTGGTTAAAGGAGTTGCCGATTTCAATGTTAGTCGACGAGTCGACGAGCTCGCTTTTGTCCCCTTGGACTATCCGTTCGGAATGCACGGCGTTGTAGCTTCGGGAGTCCATATTGCCTCCTGTGTGCACAATTACAGTGGGTGCCGGCAGGGCCGGAAATGACTTCAGATTTAGAAGCAGATTTTCGTAGAAGTGAAGGGCGTTTTGTGTTAACTGATAACTATGGTGAATGAATGTGATTCGGTTCTTAAGCATTGTGACCAGCAGGTTGTGCTCTTCGAAGCTTGAAATTGCTGGCATTTGGTCTAAATCTTCAATCGAGCCATTCCGGACATTCTCCACGTATTCTCTAAAGTCCGCTCTGACACGTTCAGGACCAATAACAACCCCGTGGTTCTTGACAGTGAACTTGAATGCGATCCGGCCAACGAGGGAAGAGTCGATGGAGAATGAGATTTGGTAGCCCTTTAGTTTGGCGTAGTCTTCAAAGCCTTTCAGCAGGTCGTGGAAAAGCGAGCGGTCCTTTTCCGGCATCTCCACGACGATGTATCCGCCAGACCCAGGCACAGAATTAGCCGCCGCCGTTCCTGCTGCCGTCTTCTCTTCGAACTCGCGGCGGGCAAGGACCTGACTTTGAAGCATGTCCTCGAGCCTCTCCTGTTGGTGTGCTAGCAGCGTCTCCAATTCGCGCGCTCGGATCTCTGATGTCCTTCGCTCTTCTTCCCTCCGTTCGAGCTCTTCAGCTGCTTTCGTAGCCGTTTCCCGGTCGATCCGTGCGAGATCGCGCCGCCGCTCCCAGATCATGTAGGCAAACAGAATCCCGAAAGTCACAAAGATCAGGAATATGCCAGAAACCAGAAGATACCCTGCAGGCGCTCCTGCCGAACCTGCTGTCGTTTGGGTGCTGAGTGCGATCGTCATAGGCGCAAGGTTCTCGCGGTGCAGCTTACGAGGCGCCCCTAATCCGCGGGTTTTTGCTCCTGGAGGCGTCACGATGAGATGCGACGCGGGCGACCGCGCGATTGGGACCTCAGATATGGGCCAGATTCAGCCCCTCTCGGAGTTAGCGGAACTCTGTTTCACTCTACACCAAATCGATGGTACGTCTGGTGCAGATTCCGTCACGGATCGGCCGTAGCCGCGAGCGTCGCTGGGGTTACCTGTTTTGGCGCTCGTGCGCTATCCGAACAAGTAAATTGGTTTTGCCTTAGCACTGCCAACGCCGCCGCGAGCGCCTGCTTAGAGCGGCTTGATGCCTACCCCCAACAGAGTCTGGAACTGCGGCGTTTCGGGTTCTTTGTCTACTACGCTGGCGTTGACTTCCGTGAAGCCGGCTTTTTTTCAACATTGACTCTAGTTCGGTTTCGCTGGAGCCCAGCCACTCGTAGGCGTAGGGCTCGCGGGCTTCTTCGAAGCGATGTTTGGCAAAACTGGGGACGGGATACGCGCGTGCGTCGGCGTGCTTCTCTTGTCGGTTCGTTGCGGGCTGTCGTGGTTTCCCACCCTCGCGCCAGAAAAAAGGCGCGAGAATGGGGCACGGAAGTGTCGTTTCTGTTGAAGCTTCCCCGGTTTCTTTTTGAAGCCTCCCCGGTTTTTCGAATGAGAGTCGGGTCTATTGAAGATTACCCGGTCGTGCCGCTGTGCGCTGTAGTGGTTTACCACCCTCGCGCCCCAA
>JBJKQF010000228.1:0-4971 GCA_046705545.1 Terriglobia bacterium | reverse complement strand
CCTGCTGGTTTTTCCGGAATATTTTACAGTGCAGTTGCTGACCCTGGAAAATATCAAGCGGCCCATTCACGAGCAGATTCGCGACTTGGCGAAGCAGGTGCCGCGGCTGGTGGATCTGGTGTCTTGCCTGGCACGCAAACATCACCTCTACATCCTGGCCGGAACCATTCCGGTGCTGGATGACGCTTCCGGACCAGTTTATAACGACGCCTATTTTTTCGGCCCCAACGGCGACTATGCGGTGCAAGGGAAGATGCACATGACGCGCTTTGAAACGGAAGACTGGAAGGTCTCCGCGCGCTCCACCTTGCGCTTCTTTGACACAGCTTTCGGGCGGGTGGCGGTGGCGGTTTGCTACGACGTGGAATTCCCGGAGATCGCCCGCACAGCAGCGCGCGCGAATGCCCACATCCTGCTGGTACCCTCCTGCACCGATGACCGCCAAGGCTGCCTCCGGGTGCGTTACTGCGGGCAGGCGCGGGCCATTGAAAATCAGATGTACGTGGTACTCTCCCACACGGTGGGATCGCTCCCCATGGTGCCGGCCGTTTCGCTCAACTACGGCATTGCGGCGATCCTGACGCCCAGCGACTTTGCCTTCTCCCGCGACGGCATTCTGGCGGAGGGCAATCCCAACCAGGAAATGATGGTGATCGGCGAACTGAACTTGCGGACGATTGCGGAATCGCGTGGCAACGGCACGGTGCTGCCTCTGTGGGACAGCCGTCGCACCACGGAACTGGTCGCCCGCCCGGAGGTGGTCCAGTTATGAACCGCAAGCGGCCTCCCATCGTCGTGCGCAACACCCGTCCCGAGGACTTTGATGCCGTCATCGAGATGGGCCGCCTGATCTACCCCGCCAGTCCTCCCTGGATGTCAGGACAACTGGCTTCCCACCTGAAGATTTTTCCGCAGGGACAGTTCGTGGCGGTGGAAGCCTGTTCCCAGCGTGTGGTGGGCATGGCCGCCAGCCTAATTGTCCACTGGGAAGACTACGATCCCATGGAGCATTGGCGGGATTTCACCGATTACGGAATGTTTACCAACCACGATCCCGTGCGCGGTGGCACGCTTTACGGTGCGGAAGTCATGGTGTTGCCCTCCGAACAACGCCGGGGCATTGGGTCCAAGCTTTACATGGCGCGCCGGCGGCTGGTGGAGGAGATGGCGCTACTGCGCATTCGCGCCGGCGCCCGCCTGCGGGGGTATGGCCGCTACGCCCGCCGCCTGAGCGCCGAGGAGTACGTACGAAAAGTGGCGAACGGTGAACTGCGTGATCCGACTTTGAGCTTCCAGCTCAAGGAAGGCTTCCACGTGCTGGCGGTGGTGCCGGGATATCTGGCGCACGATCCTGAAAGTCTGGGCTACGCGGCGATCATCGAATGGATCAATGAGAAAGTTGCCAAGCCCCAGGATTACGCCGCCCGCCAGCTTCGCTTTCTGAGCCAAGTTTTCCTCAGCGGAGGTTCGGGCCGTCCGCGAGTGAACAACGGCTAGTTTCGCGGCCGTTTGCGCCGCGGCAAGTAAGCCGCCCGCATTGCTCCCCACGGTTCCTCTCCGGGGCGGAGGGAATAAGATGCCAGTTTGCATGAAGCGGGCTTACGATAAACCCAACGCCGGTGACGGCACGCGCATTCTGGTGGACGCGTTGTGGCCGCGGGGCATCAGCAAGGCTGGACTGAAGATTGCCACCTGGGAGAAGGGAATCGCGCCATCGAAGCCCTTGCGAACCTGGTACGGCCACGACCCTGAGAAGTGGCCGGAATTCCGCAAGCGCTACTGGGAAGAACTTGGCCAACCGCCCCGCCGGGAAATCCTCCAACGGCTGACGGGGCTGGCGGAGCGGGGCAATCTCACCCTGGTCTTCGCAGCGCGCGACGCCGAACACTCCAACGCCGCCGTTCTCGCGGAAGCAATCCGGAAAAGACTGCGTGCCGCCTGAAGGCTGTCTTAGTGCGCGGGCATGCCCTTGCCGTTCTTGGGCCGCTTCATGAGGAAGATGAAAGGAATGACCGCCACAAACAAGACGGCCAGGGTCCAGTTGGTGTAGTTAAAGGAAAGCATCGCGGCGTGTCGCTGGACCAGCCCGAACATCGCGGCGTAAGCGCGCTGCGTGGCGGTGGCGGCGTCAGACCCGGAACTCATAAAGTAGCTGCGCAGGCCGTTGAACATCATGTGGGTTTGCATGTTGTACGGATTGACGTGCTTGCCCAGGACGTTGATGTAACGCTGCTCGCTGCGCGCCACCAGCGTAGTGCTGAGGGCGATGCCCATGCTCCCCCCGATGTTCCGCATCAGGTTGAAGATGCTCGTGGCATTCCCCATCTTCTCGTTGGGGATGGGGTCCATGGTGACGGTGGTGAGGGGAACGAACAGGAATCCCAGCGACAGTCCTTGCAGGAATTGCGCCCAGAAAATCTCCCAATAGCCCACGTTCAGGTTCAGTGAGCCCAGCAAGACCAGGGAGAGCACGCATGCGACCACTCCGATGGTCAGCAGCTTGCGCGGGTCGAAACGCACCATAATCATCCCGATTACCGGCATGGCGATAAACGACCCCAATCCTCTTGGGAACATGGCAATGCCGGCGTTGAGGGCCGGATATCCCAGAATAGTCTGCAGAAAGATCGGGAGGATCACCAGACTGCCATAGAGCACGAACCCCAGGACCGTCATCAGGAAGACGCCGGTGCTGTAAGTCCGCTCCTTGAAAGCGCGCAGGTCCACCACCGGGTGCTTGACCAACAGTTCATAAATTACGAAGGCGATCAGCGCCACGGCAGAGATCACCGCCAAGCGGAGGATCAGGTCCGAGGAGAACCAGTCCTTTTCCTGGCCTTTGTCCAGGACCACCTGCAAAGCGCCCACGCCCACTGCCAGCATCCCGATGCCCCAGTAATCAATCCGGCTGCTAGCCCGGCGGATGTAAGCGGGATCGAAAACAAAGAGCTGAGTCATGATCAGGGCGAGAATGCCCACCGGAATATTGATGTAAAAGACCCAGCGCCAACTGTAGCTATCGGTCAGCCAGCCGCCCAGGACCGGCCCCAGCATAGGCGCCACCACGATTCCCAGCCCCCAGAATCCCATTGCCTTGCCGCGATCCTCGGGAGGAAAAGATTCCAGGAGCACCGCCTGGGAGATGGGCTGCAGCCCGCCTCCGCAGGCTCCCTGGATGATCCGGAAGATGATCAGCGCGGGAAGATTGGGCGCTAGGCCGCAAAGGAAAGAAGAGATCGTAAAGCCCGTGACCGACATCATCAGCAAGCGCTTGCGACCGAAGTAGTTGGAAAGCCAGCCGGTGATGGGCAGAATGATGGCGTTGGCGACCAGATAGGACGTCAGTGTCCAGGTGGCCTCGTCCACTGAGGCCGAAAGGCTGCCAGCGATGTGGGGCAGGGAGACATTGACCACCGTGGTGTCCAGCACTTCCATAAAAGTGCTCAACATCACCGCGGTTGCGATGATCCAGGGATTGATTCTCTTGGGATTGGAGGATTCTGGCATGGTCAGGAACCGTGGGGAGCCCGGCCGGCTGCGCAGAGGATGGTTTCCACAACTGCCTCCAGCCCCAGAGCGGAGGAAATCATCAGATGATAGAGGCGACGATCTTTCCAGTCCTCGCCGAAAGTGCTCCGGATGTAGGCGGCCCGGCGGCGGTCGGATTCTTCCATCCAGCCTTCAATGTTGGAGCCGGCCGTCAGGCGTTCTCGGAGCGCCGCGATCCTCATTTCGCGCGGAGCATAAATGGCGGCGTGGAAAGCGTCCTGGCGGTCGTGAAAGACGCACTGGCCTCCCCGGCCGACAATCACGCACTCCCCCAGAGCGGCGGCCTCACGGAGAATTCCTTGGGTGACAGATGCCATGGTTTGGGAGTCCAACGCTTCCGTTTCCACCTGGCTGGCTACTCCCTCGTATCCGCCGCGCCACAACGCCTTGACGAGGCGATGGAACCAAGGGTCCGCCGTCTCATCAAAATGCGCCGCCGTGGCGGCGTCCACGCGCGCCCGCTTGGCAACTTCCGCCACCAGCTGTCGATCCACCAGCCTCCAGCCCAGCCGCTCCGCCAGCATTTCAGCAACTTTTCCGCCGCCGCTGCCGTACTCGCGGCTGACCGTAATGATGCGAAACATTTCCGCCTCGCTATTTGGTGATTACCGTCGGCTCAACAGACATGCCCGGCCGCAGCAGGTGATGCGGGTCCTGTCCCTTATCAAAGAGAATCTTGACGGGAATCCTTTGCACCACTTTCACGTAGTTGCCGGTGGCATTTTCGGGCGGCAGCAGGCTGAACTTTTCACCGGTCGCTCCTGCGATGCTCAACACGTAGCCCTTGTAGTCGCGGTCGAAAGTGTCCACATGAATTGTGGCGCGCTGGCCGGGGCGCATATTCTGGAGAGCCGTCTCTTTGTAGTTGGCCTCGACCCAGACGTAATCTATCTGTACCAGAGCCATCAAGGGCTGGCCGACCTGCACGTTTTGTCCAATTTCAACGTCCCGCTTACTGACCACGCCGTTTACGGGGGCCTTGACGGTGGTGTATTGCAGGTTCAGTTGCGCCTGGTCCAGCGCCGCCTTGGCTTGCAGAACGCGCGCCTTTGCGGAAGCCGCTTGCGAGCGCTTGATGGAAATCTGCTGTGGTCCCGTGTGTGCCGCGCGCACCGCCGCCTTGGCCTGGTCGAGCGAGCCCTTGGCCTGCAACACATGGCTTCCCGCCACGGTCACCGCTTGCTGAGCGGCAGAGACCCTCGCCTGGTCGGCCGCCACCGCGGCCTGGTAAGCCGCGGCCTCCGCTACCGAAGCGTCATATTGCTGCTGGGAGATCTCATCCTTGGCAATCAGCAGTTTCATGCGCTTCAGGTCGCGCGCCGCGCGAGTGTCCTTGGCGCGGTCTTCTTGAAGCCGGGCGTGGGCGGCGGCCAGCTGCGACTGGGCTGCGCTCACCTCGGTTTGGGCGGCTTGGAGGCCCGC
>JBJKQF010000227.1:0-3170 GCA_046705545.1 Terriglobia bacterium | reverse complement strand
TGCGCTCAGTTCGATAACTTCCCCAGACTGAGCGAAAAAGCCTAGAAGAAACGCAATGCATACGTCAGAGATCATTCATAAGGGCACGATGGCCCGCTGGTACGGGATGGCGGTCGGGATTGGACTGCTCATTGCGCTCGTGATCTCCATACCGGCGATTCACCCACTGTGGGTCTTGCTCGGGCTGGTGGCGTCGGTCGTGATCGTTAAGGGAATTCTCAGGTACCCGGCGATCATGTTGGTTCCGGTAATCTACTTTCCAGAGTTGAAGGACCTGTCCATTTTTCGGAGCATACAGAGCCGGATAGATCTTACCCTATTGTCGCTGATCATTTTGAGTGTTGCGGTCGCCATTAACCTTGTCTCCGTCTTGGCAAAGGGCGGAACGGTCAAGGAGCTTTTTGCCGGCCAGTGGAAAGGGATCATTGCTTTTTTTGCCTTCGCCGGTGTTGTGGCCCTGAGCTACACCTACACTTCTGCCCCGGAGTGGGGATTTACAGTAGCGTCGAGGCTATGGGGTATCGGCGGGTTGCTGTTCCTTGCGCCATTCATCCTGATCAAACGGGAAAAAGACTTCCGCCAATTCGCAATCTCCTTTGTTCTTTTGGGCGTGGCTTTGGCAGCGTCAATGATCTTCATGCCACACTACATGGCAACACAGGGAGGCTGGGTTTACGGCATCCAGACGGACATCGGCGGAGGTTGGGTTGTGGGAATGGCCATCCTGGTGCTTTTCTACTATCCGCTTGGTAAATCCAATTCTTCGAAATGGCTCTGGAGGCTGCTCTGCGGGCCGACATAGATCGCGGGACTTATTGCCGCGACATCGCGTGGACCCATCGTGTCCCTCTTGCTTGTTTTCATGGTGACCCCGCTGGTTCTTCCCCGGAAGAAAGGGGCGTCTTCAAAAGCGCTCACCAGCATTGGAATCCTGCTAGCCATGGTCGTCATCGGAGTGGCCGCCGCTTCCCTAAGCCACAAGGTGGAGAACAAATACCAAGAGAAGCTGACTGAAATTGACCGGGTTTTGCATGGCGAGTGGCCGGGTGGTTCGATGGGGCAACGGCTGGACTTCTATCAGGCCGCTCTTGGCGAAATACCGGAGAGGCCGGTCCTGGGCCTGGGGATAGGTGGATGGAGCATGTACTACTATGGGCATGACATCAAAAGTTATCCCCACAACCTCATTCTATCGGTGGCCGTTGAAGAAGGTCTCCTGGGCCTCATCGCCCTCACAGCTTTCCTGTACGTCGTGGGATTGACCCTCAAGCGAATTCTCGCCTTGACGGGAGATCGTTACGTCATTTTGTTTGCTTTGGTCGTTTTCTGCTTCTCCGTCGGCATGTTCAGCGGAAGTCTCGACAGCAACCGCTTGCTTTGGTTTTGGAGCGGCATGACTTTTACGTTTGCGCGGATGATGCGCCTGGGTCCAGGGATCCCACAACCCTTGAGAGCATGGGGGCGGTCGGGAAAATTATCTTACGCATTCCCAAACTCAGACGCGGACCAAACATTATCGGACTAGGGAAATCAACTATGAGCTTGCAGCAAAAAAATTACGACGTGGTAATGCTGACGACAGTCCATCGAGCCACGGACTGCCGCATCTTCCACCGGGAAGCAAAGACGCTGGCAAGGGCCGGGCTTTCTGTATGCGTCATCGGCCAGCACCCTAAATCAGAGTGTATCGATGGGGTTTCAATCTCAGCCCTTCCGGAAGGCGGGAGCCGGGCTCAAAGGTTATTGCTCGACGCGAGGACTCTTAAGCGCGCGTTGGAAATCTCCGGCAAGCTTTATATTTTTCACGATCCGGAATTGTTCGGGGTCGCTCTCCTCTTGCGGGCCCTTGGAAAGAAAGTGGTTTTTGACTGCCACGAAATCGTGCCGCTGCAGATTCTTCAGAAATATTGGATTCCAAAGCCGCTCCGGCTGCTGCTTTCCCCGATGGCAACAGCGTGGCTGTGGCTGACCTCGCGAATGCTGAGCGGAATCATCGCCGTCAACGAGGTTGTGGCGGGGTTGTGTCCCAATCGCAGAACGATTGTGATTCGAAACACTCCGGACCAGACCTCCCTGGAGGTTTCTTCCCAGGGAGAGCCCGTACATCTGCGCCGCAATATCGTTATCTATGCAGGTTTAATATCTCGGATCCGTGGGATCTCTGAACTGGTGGACTCCTTTCGAGAACTTCAGGGCCTGGCTGAGCTCTGGCTGGTTGGCGAGTTCGACACAGAAGATTTCCAGCGGCAGATTGTTGAATCGATGCCGGCCAATGTCGAATGGCTTGGGTGGAAAGCGTCTCCGGAGCTTTTCAAGTTATACCAGCAGGCCAAAATCGGAGTTCACATCCCCTATCCCACCAAAAATCATCGGCGCACCATGCCCACGAAAATGTTTCAATACCTGGGCTCCGGGCTCCCAATGATTGCCTCAAACTTCCCAGAGTGGACCGAAGTGCTCGAGGGATGCGGCATCCAGGTTGATCCTCGTGATGTCGGGCAAATTCGAGACGCCATTCGGAGCCTTTTGGAAAGTGATTCCACGGTTGCTTCGATGTCCGCGGTGGGCCGTGAGCGCGTTGCGAAATACTTTGATTGGGAACAGGACGGAGAAACTTTAGTCAACTTTTGCTCCAGCCTGATTGGTCTAAAACGACTCGCGCGCGGATTGAACATCCAGAAGAGTTCCACAACCCAGCTCTTCGGTGAGGAGTTCGGTCCGGAAATGGCATCCACCAGCGCGCCGATCCGGCAGGTCGCCCCGTTGGCACAGGCGCCTGAATCGCGGGATTAGTTGGCCAGAGGTCAAGAGGAAAGCAAGGGATGAGTCGTAAACTGGAACCTCCCAAACGAGTGCGCTGGCTGAGCATTGTCGGAGCACGGCCTCAGTTCATCAAGCTCGCAGCAATCTGCCGCGCCATCGAAGCCCACAACCAGGCACAAGCGCGCCCTGTCATCGAGCACTGCATTATCCACACCGGCCAATGCCACAGTCAAGAAGCGGCTGAACTATTCTTTCTCCAGCTCGATATTCCTAATCCGAATTACGACCTCGAGGCAAGTTCAAGTTCCTACGGCGCGCAGTCCGCTCACTTAATCGAGCGCATGGAACCGATTCTCAATACGGAAAATCCTGACTGGGTAATCGTCTACGACGATACCAACTCCGCG
>JBJKQF010000226.1:0-8760 GCA_046705545.1 Terriglobia bacterium | reverse complement strand
TCTGGACCACCATCCCGCGGAAAATGTGATGGTGAACGTGATGGCCCAGCTCGTGCGCCAAGACCGCTTCTACCTCGTCCGCGCCGAACTTTTCAAGCAGAGTGTCTGAAAGGATGATGCGCCGCGTGTTCCCCAGACCCACCAGGGCGGCGTTGGCTTTTTTGGTCTTCTCGCTCAGCTTCCACTCAAACACACCGCGCACACGAGTGCGGGCGCGCCGCGTCAGTTCAAGCAGGCGCTGGGTCAAGTCGGAATCTTCGACGGGCTTGAATTTGAAAAAGATGGGAAACAAAACCACTGGAGCTAGATTGGCCAGGAGAATAAAGAAAGCCACAAAAGCCGCGGCGGAAATGATCCACCAGTTCGCAGGCCAGCGCCGCATGGTCCAATAGATCAACTCCACTCCCAGAGCTGACAACACACCTCCAACCACCAAGCCCTTCAACTGGTCCTTTACCCAGGCCCCAAAAGTGAGATTGGAAAGGCCGTAGCGGTGCTCCAGCCAGTATCCCTTCAAGTAACTGAGCGGAAGTCCGGCCGCTTCAAAAATCAGGCCGAATAGTGCAAGGAAGATCAGCAAGCTCAAGGCAGGATGGGAAGAAACCCGCTCCGCGAAATTCCGCAGCCCGATCGTCCAGCCGGAAAACAACAAAAGGAGGAGTAGAAGGAAGTCGACGGCGAATCCCGCCACTCCCAGGATTCGTCCCGTAGTATGGTAACTCTTGGCGCGAACTGAATCGTCCATAGAAGTCTGTAAGCGGCAGCCCAGCCGGCTAGGACCCCTGGCGGCGCGCGAAATCGACCGCGGCGTCCAGCAGCGCCTTGACCTGCTCACCGGAGGGCGCTTCGGCGTAAAGGCGCAGCAGGTTCTCGGTTCCGGAGGCGCGCACCAGGAGCCAGGTTGAATCTCCCAGGATCATCTTGACGCCGTCCAGGTCGTTCAAGGAACGGACTTCCGACCCTGCCACCGATTTCAGCTTGCCCTTGCCAACCTGCTCAACGACGCGATGAGCGAGAGCCATGTCAATCTCCAGGTCGATCCGCCCGTAATGGTGCGGACCGAATTCCTCCTCGAGTTCCCGGATCAGTTCGCCGAGGTCTTTTCCTCTTTCCGTAATGATGGCAGCCAGGTAGAGCGAATTCAAAACGCCGTCTCGCTCCGGCAAATGTCCGCCCACGGCGATGCCGCCGCTCTCTTCACCACCGATCAAAATGTCCCGCGTTTGCATCAACTCGCAAATGTACTTAAAGCCGATGGGCATGACGTGAAGAGGCAGGCCGTATTTCTCCGTCATTTTATCGATCATCTGGGTGGTTGAGATTGTCTTGACCACTTCTCCCCGGCGTTTCAAATCCACCGCCAAGTGCCGGAGCAAGATCGAAAAGACCTTGTGCGAATCCACGTAATTCCCGCGCGCATCCACCGCCCCCACCCGGTCGGCGTCGCCGTCAGTGGCAAAGCCGGCGTCGGCATGATGGGCCACCACAGCCTGCCGTAAGCCGTTGACGTGCGGCTCAATCGGCTCAGGATTGAGGCCGGGAAACAAGGGATTACGCTCACCATGGATTTCCCAATACGGGATGCCGGCTTCCTCAAACAGCCGGGCAAGGCATCCCCGCCCTGCCCCATACATCGGATCGATCACAAACCGCCGCCCGCTGCTCCGGATGCTCTCCAAAGGAACCAGCGTCTTGAGACGCTCAAGGTAAGGGCCTACCAGATCCACCGTTTCCACCGGCGCCACAGTCCCGGACGGCGCTCGACCCGCACCCGGAAGAGAATCCGGGAGGTATGCTTCGAGACGTTTCATGATGGCAGGGGAAGCCGACCCGCCGTAAGAAGCTTTGAATTTGATGCCGTTCCACCGGTAGGGATTGTGGCTCGCCGTAATCATCATGGCCCCCGCGGCATGCCGAGCCACTACCGCATAACTCACGGCCGGAGTGGGTGTGGGGCCGTCAGCTAGAAATACCGGAATCCCTTCTGCGGCGGCCTGTCCGGCGGCTTCTTGGGCGGCCTCGGGAGAAAGGAATCGCGCGTCGTATCCAATTACCAAGCCACGCTTCGGCTCACCTTCATTCCGAACGTAGCGGGCAATGGCAGCGGCCACGCGGCGCACGTTTTCAAAGATGAAGGTGTCACCGATAATTCCCCGCCAGCCATCCGTTCCGAATTTGATTTGTCCTGTGGTTTGATTCAGAGTTGTCTCCCTGCAGTCATTGTAGCTCCGGGCTTTGCGTCCGGCATCCACCTATAGCAACTTGTTCATCTTCAGACGGGCAAGCTCTTGAACCGCCTCGCCCACGTCCTGGGAGCGCTCGCGAGCGCAAATCAGCAGCGCATCGCCCGTCTGGACAACAATCAGGTTTTCGACGCCAATCGTTACCAGGAAGCCCCGGTCCGACACCAACATATTCCCGGCCGAGTCGATCAAGAGCGAATCTTTAGGCCGAACGTTGCCGTCCCGGTCCTTGGGACTCAGTTCATGAGCGACCGTCCAGCTTCCCACGTCGCTCCAGCCGATGTCCGCTCCCACCGCGAAGACGCCCGAGATCTTTTCCATCAAGGCGTAATCAATCGAAACCTTCTCCAGGCGCGGAAACAGTTGCTTGAGCTTGCGGGGATTGTCGATGCCGCCCGCCGCGACGATTTGATTGAGCCCCTTGGCCATCCGGGGCTGAAAACGTTCGAGGTTTTGGAGCACGGTCGAGGCTCGCCAGACGAACATGCCGGCGTTCCACAAGTACTTTTTGGACGCCACGTAGCGCCGGGCCGCCGCCAGCTTGGGCTTCTCCGTAAATTTCTCCACGCGGAAAATCCGCTGGCCTTCGCCTCGTGTTTCCAGCTTTCCCAATCGAACATAACCGTAGCCGGTGGCCGGGCGGGTCGGCTTGATGCCCAACACCACCGAGCGGCCCTCCCTCGCCCCCCATCGGCAAGCCACCTTCAGCGCCTTGCGAAAAGCTCCCGGCTTGGTGATCACATGGTCCGCCGGCAGAATCACCATCACACTCTCGGGATCGCGGCGAAGGACTTCATGGGCCGCCAGGCCCACGGTGGGCGCAGTGTTGCGCTGGGCGGGCTCCGCAACAATCTGCCGTTTGGGAATCTGCGGCAGCCGCCGCACCACCGCAGCGTGCACAAGCTCATTGGTGAGAATGTAGATACGCTCGGGCGGGATAATTCCCTCCAGCCTGGCCACGGCTTGCTCCAGAAGCGTGGTGTCGCCAAAAATCTCCAGCAATTGCTTGGGACTCTTGCGGCGGCTCAAGGGCCAGAAGCGGGTTCCGCTGCCTCCAGCCATGATCATGGCGTAGGCATGCGCGAAAGCAGAGGTTTTGGAATTCTTTGCTTGCCCCATGAAAATTTCAGTCGAAAATGATCTTGGCAACTTGCGCAGATTTGACCGCACGGCGCGAGCGGAGCCATCGGAAATCGCGGTCAAGATCGGGTACGTAAAACTTGAGCAGTTGGGTCTTCTCCACAGGAGATAACCGGTACTGCCCCGCTCCGGGCGGTACCATCCAGGCGTCACCCGCCCGGTATCCCAGCCAGCCGGAAGGCGTTTCCACCCGGCCTTCCCCGGAAAGAATCGCCAGCGTTTCCACGCGTTCCGGAACCGCCGCGCAATGGGCGGTGTTCCGTAGTGTCCATTCTTCCACCGCAAAATAGCGGCTGGCAACAACCAAGCGGCGAAGTCCAAAGGGCTCGCGCACCGCGACCCGGGGAAGGTTGCGGTGAGAAGGAAGCTCCGGTTTGGTCACTGCCAAGCCTTTTTCCAGGTGGAGCGGCCGCGGTTTCCCATCAAAACCAAGGCGGCCGAAATCGTCGAGCCGATAAGTAATGTCAGAGTTCTCCTGCGCCTCAAACAGTACAAGGCCCGGACCAAGAGCGTGCGGTGTGCCGGGCGGGACAAAAACACCCTCACCGGCCTCGGGACGAAAGCGGTGAAGCAGATTCTTGCTCGCGCCCTTTTCGCATGCGGCGCGCAGCGCTTCCAGAGTGGTGTGGGGTTTTAAGCCCAACAAGATTTCAGCTTTCGGGTCAGATCGAAGGATGTACCACGTTTCGCACTTGCCCAGGCTGCCGGACTCGTGAGCTTTGGCGTAGCGGTCATCGGGGTGAACCTGAACTGAAAGCCAAGCGCTGGTGAAGATGAACTTGGCGAGAATGGGAAAGCGGCGGCCCTTCCAACTCGACCCGTGAAGTTCACTCCGGAATTTCTCCGAAACTTCTCCCAGAGTCATCCCAGCCACGGGACCGCTAAGAAACTGGGCCTCCTCACCCGTAAGCCAGGCCTCCCCAATAGGCTCGGGCCGATTCGAGACACTCGGCTCCGCGGCGTTTTCGCCGTAAGGGTCGCTAAACAGCGGGCTCAGATCACTTTTACCCCAGATTTTCGGCTTGAGAACGGGCGAAAGCTTGAGGGGCGAATTCAACTTGGACATAGATTGCTCAGAACTGGCCAAAAAAATTCTTGAGGCGCCGTAAACCCTCCTCGATATTTTCCTCCGACGTGGCGTAGGAAATTCGCAGATGATCCTGCGTTCCAAAAGCGGTACCGCCCACTAGAGCCACGTGCGCTTCATCCAACAGTTTTCCTACCAGCGCATCGACGTCACCGACACCATCCTTCTTTAGATAGGCGCTGACGTTTGGAAAAACGTAAAAGGCTCCAGCGGGCATGTTGCACTTGACGCCGGGAATCGACCGCAAACCGCTCACAATCAGGTCGCGCCGGCTTTGATACTTGGCTCGCATTGCTTGCACGGAATCCTGCGGGCCGCGCAGCGCCTCCACGCCCCCCTTCTGGGCGAAGGAAGTGGGATTCGATGTCGAATGGCTCTGCAATTTGAGCATGCTGCGCAGCAGTTCCGGGCTGCCCAGGGCAAAGCCCACCCGCCAACCGGTCATCGCGTAGGTCTTGGACAACGAGCCGACAATGATCAGGTTGTCCACCTTGCCGGAGCCTCCCAGTGAAAAGGGCTTGCGGCCGTCGTAGAGCAATTGGCAATAGCACTCGTCGGACATCAGCAGGATGTTCCGGCTTTGCGCCAGCGCCAGGAGCTTCTCCATTTCTTCCGGCGGCACCACCGCGCCCGTGGGATTGTTCGGAGAGTTGACGATGATTAATTTTGTTTTAGGCGTGATCAGTTTTTCAACGGCGTCCGCCCGCACCTCAAAACCCTCTTCCTCACGAGTCTGGAGCAAGACCGCGCGGCCGCCAGCGTAGTTGACGATGTCCAGGAAGGAAACCCAGTAGGGCACGGGCAGAATGACCTCATCACCGTGGTTAATGGTGGCTGCCACAGCCTCAAAGATGGCCTGTTTGCCACCCACCGTAACCAAACACTCCTCCGGCGAGTACGCGGATCCAAAGTCCTTGGAGTGGCGTTCGATGATGGCCTGCTTCAGCTCCGGAATTCCGCTGGTGGGCGTATATTTGGTGAAATTCTGGTTGAGCGCCTCGATAGCGGCCTTTTTGATATTTTCAGGCGTTGGGAAATCCGGCTCGCCAGCGCCAAAGTCCACCACGCTCACCCCGCTCGCTTTGAGCTTGGCGGCCTTCTGCACCACGGCAAGAGTGGACGAAACCGAAATGCGTCCAATGCGTTGTGATAGTTCCATACGGTCAGACCTCTTGAGATTTAGGTTTAATCTTCCGCCGCAGCCGTTCTTCGACCACGGCGGGAACCAGCTCCTTGACCGAACCGCCGTGCCGGAAAATTTCCTTCACCAGCCGCGAACTGACGTAGGCATTCGACTCGGCCGGCATCAGGAAGATCGTTTCCAGTCTGGGCTCGAGTTTCCGGTTCATCAGCGCCATTTGAAGCTCGTATTCGTAGTCAGAGAAAGCCCGGATACCGCGCACAATTGCTCTTGCCTCTTTCTGAACGGCATAGTCCACCAGCAAGCCGCTGAACGTATCGACGCTGACGTTCTTCATGTCCCGGGTAACTTCCCGCAGCATTTCCAAGCGTTCCTCGACGCTGAATAACGGCTGCTTCTCCGCGTTGGTCAGCAGCGCAACGGTCAGGCGGTCAAAAATTCTGCTGCTGCGCCCAATCAGATCAAAGTGACCGTTGGTGATCGGGTCAAAGGATCCTGGATAGATGGCGAGAACGTCCGGCATAAGGCGTCTGATAAGGACTATTGATTCAGTGAATGCTACAGAAGCATTCTAGCGGTCGGGTTCAAAGGTTGTAAACCAGATTCTGTTCGGCCACGCCGCGCTCAAAATATGCGGTTCCCGCCCATTGTCCTTATCGGCCTTCGAATCCCAAAAAAAGGCCGGGATCAGGACAACACCTGAGTTCCCTGGGCGGAGACAATATAGTCTTTCCCCTGATAGTTCAGGCCTTCAAGTCTGGCCGCAGGGTCAAAATGCTGTAGGCGCGAGCGGACTTGGATTCCATCGTAAAGCGTCAGGTCTGCTCCGAAGACAGAGTCAATCACCATGTCCGCGTAGCAGCCGCCCGCCACTTCATACCAGCCGCCTGCGGGGTCCTTCAGCGGCCCTCCGGCGTCCGTTGGGAAAGTCGTTTCGACAAAATGCGACTGTCCAAAAAGGCCCTGGCCGGTCGCTTTGGCAAATTCCTTGACCCAAGCAGTAACCCGCTCCGGAGAATCTATCTTGTACAATCCCTTGGCTGTCATGGGTGGCCAGGCTACGTACGCGCCGAGCCAGGTATGGTCAGACCGCAGCCCGGCAAAGGCCCCAGGATTCCACGTGGCGTCGGCGTCACCCGGCGAAAGGGCATGCATCCAGAGCGGCGTGTGCAGCTCGCTCCAGAAAAAGTGCGCCATCTCCCTCTTCTGCGCGCTGCTCAGGTCTTCGAACATTGCGTCCAGCACCGTCAGTAGATCATAACAATGTCGCACTTCCTTAAACGTTCCGTCACGTTGCCCGCATTTCCACCAGCCTTTGCCGGGCACATAAAGCAGGCGATTGATGCGGGCCGCTAATTCCTTGGCCTCCGCTCGAAACTGTGCGGCGCGGGCGGAATCTCCCTGGCGTTCCAGCAACGCCCCAACAAAACGCATGCCAAAGACATTGCCGGCATTCAAAGCCGCCACCTCTCCGGTGTATGTACTCACCGCCTCTAAAAGGTTTTCCATCGTGCCGTAGTCAGCCAAACCGTGCCCGAAATGGTCCAGTTGTTTCCAACGCATAGCGTGTCCGGCAAGATGTTCCAAAATCGTCTTTCCCTCAACCGTTTTTTCAAGCCATTTGCTGTCTCCGGTCACCCTCAAGTAATTGTGGGCGCACTGTAAGAGACTCAAATCGTTCGCAGCGTACCACGGCCCGACCTTCTTCCCGCTCAGATAGTCCGTCGCATACCAGTCGCTGATACGGGCCGCAAACCATGTCTCCAGCAACCGGCTCAGAACGCCCGGATCAAGCAGCGCCATGCTGAGCGAAGTGAGCCCCGTATCCCACACGTAACTGAGCGTGGAAAGCCCGCGCGGTGTAGTCACAAAAGTAGGACCGTACACCGAATCCGGAGATGCTCGCCGCGACATGAGAAGGTCGCCGAATCCTGCGTAATAGATTTTGCGGAGCGCCGGGTCGCGAGTGACGAGCTTTGGCAGGTGCCCTGAAAACTCGGAGTTCCCGGTCGTGAAAGCTGCCTGAATCCGCGCCCGCCAGGTGGCCTCGTTCTCCTCAAGCAATTGGCGGAAGTTCGACTGCTGACGGTTGTAGGCCTCCAGGGCGGCAGCAGGCTCGCCCTCGATGGCGTTCACATATTGGAAAACACGCTCCTCCCCTGGATTCAAGGCAAACTCATCGATGAGCATGCGCCCGCGCTCGAACCGCTTTGGGAGAGGATGGATACCCTGAACGGAAACTGCCCGGGTGTGTTGGGATTCAAAAATGAGGCATCCCCGCGAACGGTCCTCCGTAAGACGATTATCGGCCTCGGCAGGGTCGCCCGCGCTCCACTGCCCGTACCACGTCCCGGCTTTATAAGTGACGCCGGCTCGCAGATCAAACCCCAGAGAGAGATTGCGCGGTTGCCGGCTTTCGTTCTTTACCGAAATCAGCTCCGCTACCGCTTTTTGGTTGGCAGGAAGAAAGGTCTGGGTGTTGAACCGCAGGCCCTGTACCAGCATCTCGCGGAGAATTCGGTGGGGAAACCATTGGTAGATGACTTTCCCGTCCGGCAATGGAAAGGATGACAGGAGCCGCCCATTCAAGAACAGTTCACAGGTGATGAGATCCCCTGGAGAAATGCTCCCGCCCGGCGTAGGAATATTGGGGCGGCCGCAGCAGGCAAAAGGCGGGAAGAGAATCGATGTGATTCCCGCAACCGACTTTGCCGCTTGGCAATAACCCCACTCGTTCTGAGCCGGAGGGGGAATGAAAAAGTCGTGGTAGGCGTGAACCAAACGATCGCTGGCAAACTCCTCCAACTCCGGGATTTCGTAAAGTACTCCGTGTTCTTGGCGAACCCGGCCGTCCGGTGTTCCTGCAGCACCGGCTGACGATGGCTTGCTTGAAGGCAAGAGCGCTCCTGCCGCACCCGCCACCAGAAATGACCTCCGATTCATGCGATCGCCTCCTGCAGACTTCAAAGCCGCGCGCTCTATCCTAACTCCATCAAGGGCCGCGTCACTTCAGTTATGGGTTGGAGCGTAATCGAACTCAATGGCGGAAGTCACCGGCAGCGGAGTGCTCGACCTCTGCGCCAGACGCTCCGGGTCCAGATCAAAATACGTGTGCACCCCGTTCGCACGCAGCAGCACCTTATGTTTTC
>JBJKQF010000225.1:0-4842 GCA_046705545.1 Terriglobia bacterium | reverse complement strand
TGAAAATATTGCCCTTTTTCAGGCAACCTGTTAAGCGGGCCGGCCAAGAGCGCGACACACGCCTGCCTGTTGGACCGTCTGGCTGAACGAAATTAATTAGGGCGCCAATCGGTTCTGGCTATTTCTTTTTGGGAGGAACCACGGCGTCCTTGAAAGCTTTGGCCAAGCGGAATTTCACTACGGTCTTAGCCGGAATCTTGATGGCCTCGCCTGTTTGAGGGTTTCGTCCCGTGCGTGCCTTGCGATGGGCCTTGACTGCTTTCCCGAGGCCTGGAATCTGAAACTGGCCTCCGCCCTTAGTTTCTTTCACCGCCAGCATCACCAGCTCTGTCAAAACCGCAGCCGCCACCTTCTTTTGCAGCCCAGCCTTCTCCGCCAAGTGAGCCACAATCTGTGATTTCGTCATCATCGTCTGCATCTCCTCCGCTGCTGAGCCAAAATCGGATCGCTCTGGGATGGTGTGACTGTATTCCAACCAGGATGACGTGTCAAGCAGAGCGCGCAAGAACCGAATGGTCTCTCGGACCTTGGCAGTTAAACCTGCATGTCTTGCCAGATGGCATAACCTACCGCCTCCAACCTCTGAAGTAATACCCGCGGATCTCGGATTTTATAAACCTCTCATTTTCTTCCGCAAGTTTCTCCAGTCTGGAGGTCGAAGGTAGTGAAATATCCCACGTCCAGGATGTCAGAACAGACCAAGCTGTCCCTCGCCCTGAGAGGGCACTGACGAACGCCTTCGCGCGGTCCGCCGGCGATTAGAGGGATCAGCCGCTCGAGAACCGAACAGCAGCAATTGGTCAACCAGGGCAGGAAGTGGTTGTTGAGGTGGAATGGTAATTTCATCTGCCCAAGTTGGTTTGGCTGCCATCGGCTCCCGATGTCCCAAACTCTCATTACTCGCCTGAATTTTGCGCCAGGCAACACCGGCCGTCTCCCCGATCCGTTGTTCAGTGACGAGTTCTCGTGCCATCGCCATGAGCAGGTCATCGTCGCCTTCGGCTTGTAATCCTTCGGCCGAAAATTTGCCCTCCATTCCCATCGCCACGAGCAGCTTCCGACCCATCAGCCGCAGGCACATCTCCTGGGCCGTTTGGGAATAAGCAAAATATTTGACCGTGACTTCATCCGTCTGGCCGATGCGCCACGAACGGCGGCTTGCCTGCCGCAATGTGTAGAGCGAATAGCCCGTCTCCCAGAAAATAAGGTCTTTGTATTCCAGGAGATCCAAGCCAAGGCTGACGAGCTTCGGATGAGCAATGACAACCTCCACGCCCTGGCGGGATTGGCGTTCATACCACGCCTCGCGCACTTCGGGCTTCACGTCACTCGTGAGAACCGAGACCCGAACTCCCTCGCGCAGAAGTATCCTTTCGAGGCGCCGGGTCACGTCTCTGGTCCTTGTGTAGACAGCAAATACGTGCACCTTTCGCCCGCGATTCAGGCTCGATCGAATTTCTTCCAGGAGCTTCCGCTCCTTCGAGTACAACGTGCTCTCGGGCAAGTCTTCCGGTTCGGCGATCACAAACCGCTCGCGCCTGCCGGTCTCAGGGTCGTATTCCGACCCGTACAGTGTCCCGAGGCCAAACGGTCGGTCCGGATAAAGCAATAATGCGTTCATCCCGGTGCTGACCACCGAATTATTGCCGCGATGCTCTTTGAGCGCTTGCTTGATCGCCTCCTCAAGATTCTCGTATGCTTTCCGCAATGGCTCATCCATTTCGACCGGGACGACGTCTACACGGTAGGGTGGTAGCGGATGGGCGATGTCTTCAAGCGAAAGAAAGGCCGCCATCGGCATCAGGAAGTCACCGAAGAGTTGTGGCGAGGCGCCAGGCCGGCGTCGTACTCGCCGGGTGACCTTCGCTTCAGAGCATGCGTTTTCGGCCGGCTCGATGGTGGTAATGGTTTCGAGCAGGCCGTAGGTTTCCATGAATGGCCGGACACCCTCGTGGCGTTCGAATCCATACTCGATCATCTTGGCCGGATCGGCGCGAAACAGTATGTTATAAACATCGTCCGCGTAACCCCCAAGCAATGTGCCGGTAAGGACAATGAGTTTCTTCACGCAACTGGCAAGTGTTCCAAGCGCATTGCCTTGGGCGGTATCGCCGCCTTTCAGTTCATGAACTTCGTCTGCGATACCAAAGTCGAAGAAATCGCGCAGATATCTACCGACAAACTCGATCACAGCGTAGCGCCGTACCCTCGAGCGGTCCGCCTGCCAGAGCGGACTGAAGAGTTTCCTACGCGCAGGGTGGTTGCTTTCAACTGCCTCGTCACCGGGCCCAATCCATTCGCTCAAACGAACCTTCTTGAAATTGGAAGTCAGCAACCGCTCGTCATCCTCGCCGGCATAGAGGGGCCAGCCCGTATCAGGGTTAACGACGCTTCCCCGAAAGCGGCCTGATCGAGCAACATTAAAAGCATGGCGCCAAAAATAGGAAAGCTTGGCAGTCTCCTTCGAGGCAACAAATATTGAGGGATTTGGACAAAGGGCATTCCAACGTGCCCGCGCACTCGTATAATTCTTTGGCAGGCGCAGGTCTGTCAGCGTTGTCTTCAGACCTTCACGGACAACCTGCCGGCGGCGCAACCTGGCTTCCTGGATGCCGTTCCTGCACCTCAAGGCACCGTCCCGCAGGCCGTCGATCAGAAACACGCGGGCTCGCGGGATGGTCTGGAGCGATTCTCGCGCCCACTTGGTGGTGAGATGGGGAGGCGCAAGCACGAGGGCGGTGAATCCTTTGCCGCCGGCCGCGAGATACGCGCTGGCAAGCGAAATCAGCGTCTTCCCAGTTCCGCATTCCGCAACGACAGCGGCCGACCGTGCCTGGGCGAGCCGCTTAACGACACCCATCACTGCCAAAGTTTGGCCGGGGTACGGTCTGCGCAGCAAATTCCCCAGCAAAGGCGAAGGCGGGTCATCAGGACCGTGCAAGGGAGGAAAAGACTGAAGAATACGGTCTCCGAGTTCATGGGAGAACTGGCGGAGGTAACTGTCGATATTTTTGGGTTGTTCCAAGGAGAACTCCTCAAACGGTTTTTTCGATTGCAATCATTGGCAGGGCTAAAGTGGGCTATGTCCGGCGGGCTTGCAGTTCAAAACACATCTGATTGAGTACATGCGGGGTGAAGCTATTTCTTGTTTTCAATCGCGATTTAAGACGCGTTGTCCCATCGTGATGTCCAGCGGGAGTGCGAGTTCACCGAGCAAATGACAACTTAATGATGGGGAAACAATTTCACGCCGCTCACGCTTGGAAGGGTATCAAGCTGACCCGTGGCACGGCAGCCGGGGCCGTCAGAACTCCGGCACTGGCACGCTGTGCATCAAGCGCGCCATGCGGTCTGATATCAATCTTATAGATGCTCTGGGCCGGCCGCTGGCGCTTCCCTTAGAGTAAGGAAGCCTTCCATCTGCGGCCAGGAGAGGGGTCCATTCATTGCGGGGAACTTTATGGCGCCACGTCGGAGGGAGCGCGAGATCCAGCTTAAGAATTTGCTCTTCGACCCGGTGATTAAGACAGGAGCGCAGCCGATTCCAACGAGCCGGGTAATTGCCCTTCGTTTTTGCAATTCAGCCGTAAACCAGCCGGCCCATTCCGGGACGACGGGCAGCCCAAACCGTTCCGAGACCCTGTAAAGTACAAAAACCGGATCGTCATCGCAGAGAATGGTACGTTTACTCATCGTGGCTGCTCCAAGGCGTGTGCCGGCGAGTTCAGCGGAAACGGCCACGAGGTGCCGAACGGGGCGCTTGAGACCGGGAACGCTGATGCTTCCGCGAAAGCATGGCGCCTTCTCGCCCAGGCTTAACTCAACGCTCGATTCCAAACCGGGCCCGTTTACATTGAAAACCTGATTTTGCTGGACGGCTGCCCATGCCGCACCGACATCCGAATCTCCGCCAATCACGGAAAGCAGGTGGAAGCGTCCGTCATGGCTGTCGTTCCCTACCTCGGCAACCATGCGGTCGAGACGCAGCCGTACTCGAGCGGTCGTGTCTTTCAGCACTCGGGTGAATTCGAGCCAGCCGAATCGCTCATGCGCGTTCTCCACTTACGCCTCCTCGATGTGGCATTTCCCATTTTCTGCTTGGGGGTCTCCGTCTCGGCTTGGCGTCGCAGCGCTCTCCTTCGCAGGCTCGCCTTTCGGCGGCTCGTCCGCTGTGAGCACCGCTGTGCGCCCGTCCGTAAAAACCAAGTTCAGGCAGTGAGAGAACTGCTCCTTTTCCCGGATGGTCGTCACGCCCTTGTCATCTTCCTCTTCCACTCTCAAGACGGTTTTTATTCCCTGCCAGCGCGCAACATGCCTCATTTCATCCTGGCCGAAAATTCCGTCAAGCCGTCCTGAGGTAGCCAGGAGGGCCACGTGGCCCTGGTGTAGGGGAATCAGCGGGCGGCCTGCTTCCCGCACTTCTGGGGCGAACAGGATGCGCCGTGCTTGCCGGTGCGCTGCCGACTTCGGGAGCAGATCCTCAATCGTGTCGAGCGGCAGACCGCGGTGGATCATTTCCACTGGTCCTGCTTCCGGCACAGGATAGAGACGCGTGGGATGGTCTGTTAGAGCAGGAAGGGGTTCGTATTCGCGAGCTTTTCGCCCGTACTCGATCCTGGCCCGGCTGATCTCCCAGTCTGACAGCCGTTCCCGCTCGCGGCGAGTCCGGCGAAGGCCAAAAACGACAATTTGTTTGTAGCGGACGCTTTCCGGATCGCTTAACCTGCAGACTTCAACCTCTTTGAACTGAACCGACAGTCGGTTCCCGCAAACCGCAAGCTGTCCGACAGGAATGACAAGAATCACGACGCCGCCCGGCTTCAGCCAGCGGTACGTGTGTTG